>JAYVEB010000084.1:0-15792 GCA_043749095.1 Burkholderiales bacterium
AAAGACGCGCTGACCAGCCATCACATCGAAATCATTCCCCGCTTCCAACCGGCCAGGATAGTTGTCGCCGGGCGGTCAAGATAGTTGACGCCGGCCACCCGTGCGGCCTGCCAGTCAACGGCTTTAAGGTGGCGGAGCAGACAGCCCGCGCAGGCGCCGCCCATGTGTCACACCGTATGTGGGCGCTTGGTCCCGCGCAAGACCCTGCGGATGGCCTTGTAGGTGGTATCGGTCCGCCAGGCGCCTGACGTGCGACCGACCGCCAGCATGATGGCCATCAAGCGATTCAAGCGGGAACGGCTTTCTTCCTGCTCAAGTGCATGCAATTCGTGGCGCCACTGCAGTTTGCTGAGCGCTTGCTCGGCATCAATGCAGAGGGGCTGCTGGTGCGGGTCGTTGATGATGCGCTTGAGGATCTCCACGTGCTCCAAGTAGAAGTGCTCACGCTGCGACACGGTCTTGGAATCGGCGTGCAGGCGAAACCAAGCCAGCGTGTTATCGCTGTACTGCCCGCGCGGAAAGCGCTGCAGGTAGCGGATCAGCAGGTCCAAGTCAAAGCGGTAGTGCAGTGTCGGATTGATCCCCACCTCGCGCAGGGCGGCCGTTCTCAACCACGTCCCGGGTTGGTGCCAGCAAGTACGGCGGGGGCGGGGCTCGAGTGGCATGCGCACGAAATAGAGCGCGGTGAGGTTGCGGCTGATATGCAGCTTCTCCAAACAGTCTGCGCGAAAGTCTTGCGTGCATCCGGCATACAGATCCGCGTCACCCGCGCTGGCAAGCTCCCACAACGCACCGGGCGCCAGCAGGTCATCCGAATTGATCCAGTTGAACCACGTACCCTCGGCCCGCGCCAGACCTTTGAGGATGGCGTCGACCTGACCCCCATCGGGCTCCGACACCCAGCTCGTGAGCCACGGCCCATAGTGCTGCAAGATCTCGACCGAACCGTCGGTGCTGCCGCCGTCCATCACGTGATAGTCCAGCGCTGGGTAGCCCTGCTCCAGCACCGAGCGAATCGTCGTCTCCAAGAACGCGGCCTGGTTGTATGACGGGGTGACCACCGTGATGCGCGGTAGCGTGTCGCGCGCAGGCGCCCCTTCGGCGAAAGGTCGCTCGCAGCAAGACCACTGTGGCGGTAACTGCGGGGGCGTGAGCCGCTCGGGGAGTGGCGCGGGCGACGTCACCGTCCCATCCATGCTCGAAGCTTCCACCCCAGTCGCTCGCGCCGCGGCGAAGGCGTCATCACGAAGGGCAGGATCAGCTCCTTCTGACGGTCCCAGTCGGCTGCACCTGTCTCGCAATCGCGTCGTGCCTGCTGGCCCATGGCCTGCCAGTCGGACAGGTCGATCGGCGCGGGATGCTCCGGGTCGAACAGCCAGCCGTTTCGGCCCGGCACTACGTACTCGTTCATCGTAGGCCGAGCGGGCGCAAGCATCGCTTGGCCCGCGGCCATCGCCCCAAGCATCGCCATGCCGATGCCCTCAAGCCAGCGCGGCGCTACGAACACGTCGCAGCCGTGCAGAAGCGCTTGGTAATCGTCCTTCTCGAGCCAGCCTTCGACGACTTGGATCCGATAGCGCTGAATGTCCTCATCGCTCGGCATTTCGGCCTCTTGTTTCGGATCCGGCGCGACCCGCAGCACCACGCTATCGATCGGCTGCTCGCCAATCAGGCGCTTGAGCAGCGACCATTGGACCTGACCGCGGTCCCACAGAAAGATACGCGGATGTTTCCGCCGCGTGCGCTCCTGCGCGGGCTGAGGCTGGGGCCAATAGCGGACGGCCAGCGAAGGCTGGCCCCGCCCGATGAACACCGAGTGCGCCTCGCGGCAGAAGTTGATGAGCTTGATGCTGCTTCCGGACAGCTTTCGGACGCGCTTTGACTCGTAACGCAGGTCATCGCGCATCGGAACCCAAGTGACATTGGCGTGTCCGAGTGCACGAAGCAGGCGGTCCTGGGGCCGAATCTGCCAAAAGACCAAGCATTGACATGGACGGGCTTGCAGTAACTCCAGCAGATTCGACGCTTCAGGTTCAACATGAAGCAATTCAACCGCCTTGCTTTCTAGCAGACGGAGGAACGGCGCAGTGCTCTGCGTCTTCTTGTGGAAGGAGTGATCCACTACGACGATATCTCGCCTCGCAAAATTCACTTGAGTTGGTTCCGATGACGTCATTTGATCCGCGCGCCAGCGAACGCTGCGTGATCGGTATTGCGCAATGACCGTAACTGCCGGCTGGCAACATACCTCACCAAGCCTGGGCGACGCAGTAGACGGCGCCAGTACCAAGGGATCCTCTCGCGCGAGAACAGATGAACTTGGCGGCCGTCGCTTTCACAGTGCACGCCGAGGCGCTCCGCCATCCACGTCAGGGTGCGCTTTCGGAAGAAGGCTATGTGTTGCCCGTGCTCCGAGCCCAGGTACCACCAGTCGGACGCCGGTGACGACTGCTCTCGGACCAGTTCGGTCGACAGCAGCACGAGCGACGCACGGTCGAGCATCCGACGCAACTCGGCCAGCGGGTCAAGGAAATGCTCCAACACTTCGAAGGCCGTGACGAGATCGCAGGCCTCTTCGCCCGCCTCGAAACCGCGCGCCACGAGGTTCTGGCAGTATTTATCCTGCCAGCGGGCATTGATTCCGCTGTCGCGTAGCAGGCGAACGAGAATGCCATACCCGCCCGCTTGATCCACGACCCGACCCTTCAGCTTGCCAAAGGCCAGCAGCGTTCCGATGACGCGAGGAACGTTCTGGAGGTTGCGCCACATGATGCCGGTGTCAGCGTCGTTGATGGCCGACGCATAGGCCTCACCGAGCCAGTGCGGGGACTCGGTTTGGAAGAAGCCGCAAGTCGCGCAGTCGTAATACTTGACTGGGTAACTGAGCGCATGGCCCGAAAAGGCGAAGGCACTTTGCGCACCGCAAAGCCGACAGGTTTCGGAGGGGACGGGCATCGGTATTCGGTTCTGTGGCAGGTTGCAATACGAAACGCACGGCGCTTGGCCAAGGCCAGCGACGCGGCGCCAGCAATTGGCCCCGGGGTCAAAGTGAAAGCGTGCGGTGAATTGTGCCGGCGCCAGCGATGCGTAGCTCGACGCAAACTTGCCAAACCTGCGCAACTTCGGCGCGCGGCGTCGGCTGGGCTTCGTTCGAGCGGCGCACCGTCGCGCTCAAGGCGAATGCGCTACAGGTATCTGAATACCTTCATCAACTTCCACAGCCCGATAACACTGCCATTCGACAGAAACCCCAACGTCAGCCCCAAACGATCGGTCTTGACGCTCTCATAAAAGTAGTTCCGATGAATACTTAATATATTCGGCTTTAATTGATTTATCTTGGCAAGATCCTTGACGACCTTGATATAAACCTTGATGCAGAAACCATTGAATGCCGATCGTGCCGCCGAATTCATATGGGGGTAGTGCTCCAGCCATTCGTGCAGTACGCCAGTGACGCTGACGGACATGTCTTCTATCTTTTTCAGGCTGGGCGTTGCGATGATGCTGCCCGGCCTTTGTCTGTAGTGAATCCACACGCTGTCTTGATAGAAATAGTTTTTGACTCGACGCGCCAGTTTTGGCATGACCGCCACATCTTCAAAACATCGCCCTTCTGGGAAGCGCAGAGCTTGGTCCCACAAGCTCCTTTTGGATATTTTCGACCAAGGGTGTAATCGCCCCTTCTGATACAGCCCCTTGAAAAGCAATTCACCGTCATTGAGCAGCACGCCCGAGGGCCCCCCAAACGACGACAGATGATTTTCTCTTGCTTGTGGCCTGACCACATCCGGTCGCCATCTTTTGTAGTCGCACATGATCAAGTCCGGCGAGTACAGATTGATGATTTTTTTCAACTGGCTGACCACATCCGCCGCGAGTACATCGTCGGGATCCAGAAACCACAAATAATCACCTGCGGCAGCGTCCAGCAAGCTGTTTCTTGCGGCGCTGACGCCTTGATTCTCGGCATGCTGTAACAACTTCACATCGAGATGTGCAGAAGCGGCGAATTTTTCTAGTGCCAAAAAAGAACCATCGGTAGATTGGTCATCCACCGCAATGATTTCAACGCCGGAAAGATCTTGCATCAAGAGCGATGTGAAGCAGTCCGAGAGATACGCTTCGACGTTGTAAACAGGCAGAAGGATGCTCAACCAATGGCTCATTTTGATTTTTCTTAGTCAGCTTGTGAGCGCTTGCTTTCAGTCGTAGCTTTTTAATGTAAAGATTCCATGGGCCTTTAACTACCCTATCGGCCGGGCTCGCCCGCTGAGAACTGTTACATCATGCCAAACACTTCAATAATATCCTTGGCACATACCGGCTGACGAACAGCATCCAACTGGGCGGCCCACCATCCAGATTGGGCGCCCCACCGCGCTGCGTCAATCCATGGTGTATCCCAAGAAGGCATGATTCGCTTTTTTTCAACATGCCGCGCGAGCGTAATCTGGAAGCGCGGATCAGGGATCTGCTGACCAGACGCAAGCGAATCGATTTCTTGTGGAGACTTCCCTTCCCATATCGAACCCAAAAAAACAGATCATTCCGAGACATCAGATAAAAATAGTAATCTGGCCGCCCCGCAAACGAATCCGGCGTCCGGCGATGGGATATCGTCGCATTGAAGCACATTCGATTCTTCCAGCCGACATCCGATATCCGTCGATTGATATCGTCATCCTCATAATATGCAAAATAGTCTTCGTTCAGCAGGCCTGCATTCTGGAGGGCTGCGGTACGCAGCATCAAGGCCGTGCCATACAAACCCATGTCGCCAGGATTCGATGCCTCTAGCTGGCGTGACTCATTCACCCCAATTGGAATGATTTTCCTCAGGTTTTCCCAGTCATGGCAAACGCCACAAAAATCAATGACGCTGGAATCATGAAGTGCATAAATAACCGGTGATGTCGCACCACATGTCGGATCTTCATCCATGAAGCGAACCAGCTTCTGCAGCGTCCCCTCAGGAATCCACGTGTCATTATTCAAAAGCCACACATAGTCAACGTTATCGTTGAGAGCCGAACGAATAACGATATTGTGTCCAGCGGCAAAGCCAATGTTGGTTTCGAGCCGAATCAGCTGAATGTTTTCGTTTCCCAAGCCTCGGCTCAGTGCCATCCAGTCATTGCGGTCGGACCCGTTGTCGACCACGGTCACGCGCATGTCGAATGCGTCGGTCGTTGATGCGAGCAACGAGTGGATACAGCTGAGCGTCGACGGGGCGTTATTCCAATTCAGGATGCTGACGACAACGCGAGCCCTGTTCGGTAGCGCGGCCCCAAGTTCAACATGTGTTGTCATTGGACGGATTCGTGATTCTGCGATCTGTCATTTTTTACTCGCTGCTTGGTCGCCGCGAACATGGCTCAACAGAACACCAGGCGCTGTCGTGCGGCCACCACTTCCGCTCCGGCATCGTAGGCGCAGACCAGGGATCCGTCCTCGCTGCATCCGTCACAGTGGATGATCATTGCCCACGAGGCTGAAGGTGCCGTTACGTCGCCATCGTCTGCCGCACCGCGTGCTCCCAGCGGCTCATCAGCTCGGCCACATGATCACGTGTCATCCGGGGTTCAAACCGGCGTTCTGCTCGCCACAGCGCGCTCAGTTCATCGAGACCGGCATACACACCACCGCTGAGGCCGGCCAGGTAGGCGGCGCCCAGTGCGGTGGTCTCGATGACCTGCGGGCGCACCACCGGGATGCCCAGCAGGTCGGCCTGGAACTGCATCAGCAGGTCGTTGACGCAGGCCCCACCGTCGACCCGCAACTCCGCCACCGGCACGCCGCCGGCGGCGACCGCGTCGCGGCCCATCGCCTGCAACAAGGTGGCGCTCTGAAACGCGATGCTTTCCAGTGCCGCACGGGCGATATGTGCCACCGTGCTGCCGCGCGAGAGCCCGACGATCGCGCCGCGCGCTTCGGGCTGCCAGTAGGGCGCGCCGAGCCCTGTGAAGGCCGGCACGAACATCACGCCGCCGCTGTCGGGCACGCTCTCGGCCAGCGTTTGCACCGCGGCGCTGCTGTCGATGGCGTGCAGCCCGTCGCGCAGCCACTGCACCACCGCGCCGCCGATGAACACGCTGCCTTCCAGCGCGAACTGCGCCACAGCCGACGGCTGCGCGGCACGGGTCGTGATCAGCCCGTGGGTCGACGCCTGGCAGGCCGCGCCGGTGTGCATCAGCATGAAGCAGCCGGTGCCGTAGGTGTTCTTCGCCAGGCCGGCTTGGAAACAGGCCTGACCGAACAGCGCGCTCTGCTGGTCGCCGGCCACGCCGCCGATCGCGATCGGTGCACCGAACAGCTCGGCAGATGTGTGGCCATACAGGTGGCTCGACGGGTGTACCGACGGCAACACCTCGCGCGGTACATCGAGCTGCAGCAGCAGTTCGTCATCCCACTGGCCGGTGTGCACATTCAGCATCAGCGTGCGCGAGGCGTTGCTGATGTCGGTGGCGTGCACCGGGCCGCCGGGATGATCGCGCGTCAGTTGCCACAGCAGCCAGCTGTCGACCGTGCCGAAGGCCAGCTCGCCGCGTTCGGCGGCCGCGCGCACGCCGGGCGCCTGGTCGAGGATCCAGGTCAGCTTGGTGCCCGAGAAGTAAGGGTCGAGCAGCAGACCGGTGCGCTGGCGGAACAGGTCTTCGAGCCCGCGCTCGCGCAGCGCGCTGCAGGCGGCTGCGGTGCGGTGGTCTTGCCAGACGATGGCGTGGTGGATCGGCACGCCGGTGCGGCGGTTCCACACCACTGTGGTCTCGCGCTGGTTGGTGATGCCGATGGCCGCGATGTCGCGCGCCGTGAGCCCCGCTGACATCATCGCTTCGCGCGCGGTGGCCAGCTGCGTGGTCCACAACTCGATCGGGTCGTGCTCAACCCAGCCCGGCTGCGGGTAGATCTGCCTGAACTCTCGCTGTGCCATCGCAGCGATGCGCCCGCCGCGATCGAACACGATGCTGCGCGAGCTGGACGTGCCCTGGTCGAGCGCGAGGAGGTGGGTGGGTGCGGTCATGGCGCACCAATCATCTCCGGCATCGTGAAGATCAGTCAAACTGAGCCTCGTGTCTGCAGTCCCCTCCCCCGCTGTGTTCGACGTGCTGGTCGTCGGCGGCGGGATCAATGGCGCCGGCATCGCGCGCGACCTGGCGGGCCGCGGCCAGCGGGTGCTGCTGTGCGAGCAGGACGACCTAGCGGCACACACCTCGTCGTCGTCGACCAAGCTGATCCACGGCGGATTGCGCTACCTGGAACACGGCGAATTCACGCTGGTGCGCAAGGCGCTGGCCGAACGTGAACGGTTATTACGCAGCGCGCCGCACATCATGTGGCCGCTGCGTTTTGTGATGCCGCACGACCCGGACCACGCGTCGGTGCGCCCGGCGTGGCTGATCCGCATCGGGCTGTTCCTGTACGACCACCTGGCCCGCCGTGCCTGGCTTCCCGACTCGCGCCGCGTCGATCTGCGCAAGCACGCGGCGGGCGCGCCGCTGCAGCCGCGCTTTCGCCAGGGCTTCATCTATTCCGACGGCTGGGTCGACGACGCGCGGCTGGTGGTGCTGAACGCGATCGACGCGGCCGAGCGCGGCGCCACGGTGCTGACGCGCTGGCGCTGCGTCGATGCCCAGCGCGGTGCCGAACACTGGCAGGTGACGCTGCGCAGCGCGGCGGGCGAGATGCGGCAGGTCACGGCACGCGCGCTGGTCAACGCGGCAGGCCCATGGGCGGCGCAGTTCCTGGGCGTTCACGCGCATGTGCCGAATCCGCGCTCGCTGCGCCTGGTCAAGGGCAGCCACATCGTCGTCAAGAAGCTGTTCGACCACGACCATGCCTACCTGCTGCAAGGCGCCGACCGGCGCGTCGTGTTTGCGATTCCGTACGAAGGCGAGTTCACGCTGATCGGAACCACCGAGGTCGAGCACAGCGGCGCGATCGGCGCGGCGCACATCGATGCGGCCGAAATCGCCTACCTGTGCGAGCAGGTCAGCCGCTGCTTCGCGCGGCCCGTCGTCCCTGCGGATGTCGTGTGGAGCTACTCGGGCGTGCGGCCGCTGCTCGAGGACGGCTCGGGCGATGCTGCGGCGGTGACGCGCGACTACGCGCTCGAACTCGACACACAGGGACCGCCGCTGCTGTCGGTGTGGGGCGGGAAGCTGACGACCTTTCGCAAATTGGCCGAGGAGGCTGCTGATCTGCTGGCTGCGCCACTGAACATCGCCTCACGCGCTTGGACCGCGAACGCGATGCTGCCGGGCGGCGACCTCAGCACCTACATCGGCCGCGCCGATCGGCCGGACGCTGACTTCGCACGCTTCATCGGGGTGCTGGCGGTGCGCCATCCCGACATTCCGGCGGCTTTACTTCGACGCTGGGCGCACGGCTACGGCTCACGTGTCGAGCTGTTGCTCACGCCGCTGGGCCTGGGCGTCGAAGTGGCGCCCGGCCTGTTCGAAACCGAGCTGCACTACTTGCACCACCACGAATGGGCGCGCACGGCGACCGACGTGCTGTGGCGCCGCACCAAGCTCGGCCTGCACCTGACGCCCGCGCAGCGCGAGGCGGTGGCCCGCTGGTGCCAGACGCACTGGGGTGCGCCTGAGGCTGCGCTCAGGCCACCGGTGTGAAGGCCCTGGCGGTGGATTCGGGGGTCGCTGCGGCAGCGGTTGGCGGCACGGTGGTGTCCAGCTCGCCGCCCAGCGCATCGATCAGGTCTGGAATCAACTGCACCATCTCGCCAGTGGCGATCGCCGCATCGGCGTCGAAGGCGTCGTCGGCCTTGTCGGTGCGAACGCGCCCTTCGAACACCACCTCGAGAAAGTCGATCTTCTTGATCTGCCCGGTCTCGGTCAGCACGAAGGACACCCGACCCTGCCACGTCAGCGCCAGCCGCGTCGGCCGCTTGCCACCGGCGATGTGCTGGCGCACCTCGTCGATGTCGAGCAGGTGGCGGGCATAGCGCACCACCGACTTCATCTCGTCTTCCGCCTTCAGCTCGCACTCGCGATCAACCGAGAACGCGGCCGGCGGCTCGCCGTTCAGCAGCCAGTCGGACATCGCGACGGATGCCGATTCGGTGGTCTGCAGCGGCGTCAGCGTCAGGCCATCGAGTGACTTGATCAGCTGCGTGACCACCTCGCCCGCGCGCGCCGGGCTGCTCGCATCGACCATCAGCAGCCGCTGCTTCGCATCGACCCACACCTTCAGCGTGGCGCGTTTGGTGAAGGCCATCGGCAAAAGCTCCAGCGTGGCCTGCTCCTTCAGCTCCTTCGTCTGCTTCTTGCCCGGCTTGCGTCCGTTGGCCCGTTCGACCTGCTGCGCCAGCTCGTCGGTGCGGCGCTTGACCACCGCCGACGGCAGCGCCTTGCGCTCGACCATCAGCATCATCAGCCATTGCCCGCCGACGGCTTCGACCAGCGGACCCTGCTCGGTGCCGCGCGGGGCGACCCAGCCCAGCGACTGCGGCTGGGTGGCACCACATTCGGCGAACCGGGCCGCCGCGAGCCCCTCTTCGATCTGCGCCAGCGTGGCCTGCCACTCGGGCCCCACGCGATACACCGTCAGGTTCTTGAACAAGCGATTTCTTCTTTCCAGGGCTACATGAAACGACCGGCGGGTCTGGCCGCGGGCCGGGGGAGGCGGGATTGTCCACGGCCCGAGAACCGCGCCGATGTTCTAGAGTGACGGAATGCTTTCCGGCCCCCAGGGCGACGCCGGACAGCCGCTCTCTCGTCCCGCCCGCAGACCCAGGAGACACCGATGAACGACAAACTCAAGCCAGCCGCCGACGCGGTGCTGGCCACCACCGTGGGGGCGGCGGGCGGCGCGCCCGGCGTGGTCGCGATGGCCACCGACCGCAACGGCAATTTCTATGAAGGCGCAGCCGGCCGCCGCTCTTTGGGCGGCGACGCGCCGATGACCACCGATTCGGTGATGGCGATCTTCTCGACCAGCAAGGCCATCACCGGCACGACGCTGATGCAGCTGGTGGAAGAGGGCAAGGTGCGCCTCGACGATCCCGTCAAGAAGTACGTGCCCGAGATCGCCGAGATCCAGGTGCTGGAAGGCTTTGATGCTGCCGGCCAGCCGAAACTGCGGGCGCCAAAGCGCGACATCACGATCGACCACCTGATGCTGCACACCGCCGGCTTCAGCTATGAGTTCTTCAGCCACGACGACCTGAAGCTGCGCGGTGCCAAGGGCATCCCGTCGGTGGTGTCGAGCACCTTCGCGTCCGTCAAGACCTGCCTGCTGTTCGACCCGGGCACGCAGTGGGGCTACGGCGTCAACATCGACTGGGTCGGCAAGGTCGTCGAGGCGGTGCGTGGCAAGCGGCTGGGCGAGGTGATGCAGGAGCGCGTGCTGGCGCCGCTGGGCATGAGCGACACCGGCTTCGTGATGACGCCGTCGATGCACGCCCGCCGCGCGGTGATCCACGACCGCGCGATGGACGGCAGGCTGACGCCGCTGCCCGATCTGGTGCTGCCACAGCCGCCCGAGATGGACATGGGCGGCCACGGGCTGTACTCGACGGTGGCCGATTACATGAAGTTCATCCGCATGATCCTCAACGACGGCGCTGGCCCGAATGGCCGCGTGCTGAAGCCCGAAACCGTCGAGCAGATGTCGCGCAACGGGCTGGGCACGCTGAAATCGGGCGGCTGGATCACCTCGATCCCGTCGCTGTCCAACGCCGGCGAATTCTTCCCTGGCCTGCCGAAGTCGTGGGCTTACACCTTCCAGGTCAACGACGAACCGACGCCCTCGGGCCGCCCGGCCGGTTCGCTGATGTGGGCCGGTCTGGCCAATCTGTTTTATTGGATCGATCGCCGCAACGGCATCGGTGGCTATTGGGGCTCGCAGATCCTGCCGTTCCAGGATGTGTCGTCGTACCCGGGATTCGTCGATTTCGAGACCACGGTGTACCGGCATTTGACGCGATAACACACGGATACCGATCGGCAGTCGCTCCGCAGGTCGATTGCGCTGCCTTTTTGGCCGTCCTTTCGACGAATCCGTCAAAATACCCATATGAAAACCTTACGCACAGTCGTCGTCTTGTTGTCTGCACTGATGGCTTCTTCCTGGACGTCGGCGACGACGCTGAATTTCGAAACGCTGGGCAAAGCAAATCTGGATCTGCATGCCACCACGGCGGATCTGCCGGAGGCCAGCATTTCAGTCTCGATCCCGATGTCCGAGCCGAATGAGACGCCCACGCTGGTTAGCAACGAGTTCTTCGGCAACAAAGGTGGTTCGATCTGTGGCGCGATTCGCACGCCCTCCAGCCTGTCGTGCGTAGCTGATCTGCATATCGATTTCCACGGAATGGTCAAGAACCTGTCGTTCCAGATCATGGGCTTTGATCAGATGGACAGCGGCGAGGTGTCGGCGTTGGGCGGCGTCGGCCATGCGCTGACGACACGCCTGTTCACGGATCAAAGTTCGATCGATTTCGGCACGCTGTCCGGTATCCGCGGCCTGCTGTTCCACAACACCGGCACCGGTTCGGGCTACGGCTTCGGCAAATTCAGTTTCGACATCTCGCCCCTACCGGTTCCCGAGCCGCAATCATGGCTGCTGATGGCGCTGGGCTTGGCGACCGTGGTGGCCACGGCCCGACGCCGTCAATCGCACTGATCTCTGCCGCTCAGGTTCCTAGCCCGCGCCGTTCAAGGCCTCGTCCAACACCTCGACCCAGTGCCGCACCGGCACGGTGGTGCCGCTTTGCAGGTGCTGGATGCAGCCCACGTTGGCCGACACGATGACGGGCGCTGCGACCTCGGCCAGGTTCGCCAGCTTGCGGTCGCGCAATTGATAGGACAGCGTCGGCTGCAGCACCGAGTAGGTGCCGGCCGAACCGCAGCACAGGTGGCTCTCGGACGGTGACAGCTGGACATCGAAGCCCAGCAAGCCCAGGTGCGTCTCGACGCCGCCACGCAGTTGCTGTGCGTGCTGCAGCGTGCACGGTGGGTGGAAGGCCAGGCGCGCCGTGGGCTTGCGATGCATTCGTGATTTCAACGCCGGTACCAGTTCGGGCAGCAACTCGCTCAGGTCCTTCGTCAGCTCGCTGATGCGTCTGGCCTTGTCGGCATACGCCTTGTCGCGGGCCAGGGCGTGGCCATATTCCTTGACCGTGGCGCCGCAGCCCGACGCGTTCATCACGATCGCTTCGACCTTGTTCGCCAGCACGCTGGGCCACCAGGCGTCGATGTTGCGGCGCATGTCGGCCAGACCGCCCTCGTGGTCGCCCAGGTGGCTGCGGATCGCACCGCAGCAGCCGGCCTCTTCGGCCACCACCGTCTGGATGCCGGCCGCATCGAGCACGCGCGCCGTGGCGCTGTTGATGTTGGGCAGCATTGTCGGCTGCACGCAGCCCATCAGCATCAGCACCTTGCGCGGGCGCTCGCGCTGCGGCCAGCGGTGCGCGAGGGCCTGTTCGGCTGCGCTGGGTTTCGCGGCCACCTTGCTCTTCAGCGACGCCGGCAGCAGCGGGCGCACCAGCTGACCGAGCTTCATCGCGGGGTCGAACAGCGGCGAGGTCAGCCCCTCCTTCAGCAGCCAGCGCACCGCTTGCTCGCCACGCGGACGCTCGACCTTCTTGTCGACGATGCGGCGGCCGATCTCGACCAGGTTGCCGTACTTCACGCCCGAGGGGCAGGTGGTCTCGCAGTTTCGGCAGGTCAGGCAGCGGTCGAGGTGCGATTGCGTCTTGCGGGTCGGCGCGGCGCCTTCGAGCACCTCCTTGATCAGGTAGATGCGCCCGCGCGGGCCGTCGAGTTCATCGCCCAGCAATTGGTAGGTGGGACAGGTAGCACTGCAGAAGCCGCAGTGCACGCACTTGCGAAGGATGGCTTCGGCGGCATCACCGTCGGGTGTGCCCTTGAATTCGGGAGACAGGTTCGTTTGCATGGATTGAGGCTTGGGCGTCAGCAGCCAGGGTAGAGCCGACCGGGATTGAACACGCCGTGCGGGTCGAAGGAGCGCTTCAGTTCGCGGTGAATGCGATCCAGCGGCGAAGCCAGAGGGGCAAACACACCCGCTGACTTGTCGGTGCTATGGAACAGCGTTGCATGGCCGCCGGCACGCCCGGCGATGTCGCGCAGGCGATTCGCGGTGTCGACATCGGCGCGCGGAGTCACGCACCAGCGCTGCCCACCCGCCCATTCGACCAGCGGGCTGCCTGGCAGGTCCAGCACCGGCGTGGTCTGTGGCACCGACAGTCGCCACAGCGCAGCGCCGGCATCCACGGCGGCCCGGGCGGCCATGAAGAACTGATCGCGATGGTCGCGCAGGCCTTGCCAGAACGGATCGGCCAGGTCGGGCTCGGTCACCTCGCCACCGAGGGCCTGAAACTTCGCGGTCGCCGCCTTCACCGCGGCGACCGCACCCCGCAGGCGCACGACCAGCTGGTCGTTCCACAGCGCACTGGCGTTCAGCGGCAGCGGCTGGCCGCCCCACTGGTGCAGTTGCGCCAACGCCGCCGCCTGGTTCATGTCGAAGCGCAGCGTCACGGTGGCCGGCGCGACCGGCAGCACCTTGATCGACACTTCAAGGATGACGCCCAGCGTGCCGAGCGAGCCGGCCAGCAGCCGCGACACGTCGTAGCCGGCGACGTTCTTAATCACCTGCCCACCGAAGCTCAGCACCTCACCCTGGCCATTGAGCAGCGTGGCGCCAAGGATGTAGTCGCGCACCGCGCCGACCGTGGCACGCGACGGGCCCGACAGGCCCGCGGCGACCATGCCGCCGACCGTGGCGCCCGCCGAGAAATGCGGCGGCTCGAAGGGCAGGCACTGCCCCTTGTCAGCCAACGCAGCTTCCAGTCCGGCCAGCGGCGTGCCGCAGCGCGCGGTGACCACCAGCTCGGTCGGCTGGTAGCTGGAAATGCCGGCAAGCTCGGTGGTGGACAGCAACTCGCCCTGCGGCGCCTCGCCGTAGAAGTCTTTCGTGCCGCCACCGCGGATGCGCAACGGTGTGCCTGTCTGCTGCGCAGCGCGGACGCGGTCGATCAGGCGCTCGAGCGCGGGGGCGTGTTCGGTCATCGGATTCAGAAGCGAGGCAGGTCGGGGAATGGCAGCAGGCCCTTGCGCACATGCATCTTTCCGTACTCGGCGCAGCGGTGCAGCGTCGGGATCACCTTACCGGGGTTCAGTAGTTCGGCGGGGTCGAAAGCGCGCTTCACCGCGAACATCTGCTCGCGCTCGGCCGGCGTGAACTGCACGCACATCGAGCTGAGCTTCTCGATGCCGACGCCGTGCTCGCCGGTCACCGTGCCCCCCAGCCGCACACTGGTCTCCAGGATGTCGGCACCGAACAGCTCACAGCGGTGCAACTGATCCGGGTCGTTGGCGTCGTACATGATCAACGGGTGCAGGTTGCCGTCCCCGGCATGGAAGACATTGCAGCAGCGCAGGCCGTAGATGACTTCCATCTCGGCGATGCGCACCAGGATCTCGGCCAGCTTGTTGCGCGGAATCGTCGAATCCATGCACATATAGTCGGGGCTGATGCGCCCGCTGGCCGGGAAGGCATTCATCCGCCCGCTCCAAAACTTCAGCCGTTCGACCTCATTGCGGCTGATGTCGAAGCGCGTCGCACCGGCAGCGCCCAGCACCGCGACCATGCGGCCGATTTCCTCTTCCACCTCCTCCGGCGTGCCGTCGCTTTCGCAGATCAGGATCGCGGCGGCCTCGAGGTCGTAGCCTGCGTTCACATAGTCTTCGACGCAGGCCGTCATCGGCTTGTCCATCATTTCCAGGCCGGCCGGGATGATGCCGGCGCCGATCAGCGACGCCACCGCATGGCCGGCCTTGCGCACGTCATCGAAGCTGGCGAGGATCGCGCGCGCCAGCTGCGGCTTGGGCACCAGCTTGACGGTCACTTCCACCGTGACGGCCAGCATGCCTTCGGAGCCGATCACGATCGCCAGCAGATCGAGGCCGGCCGCATCAAGCGCCTCGGAGCCGAACTCGACCGCCTCGCCTTCGACGGTGTAGCCGCGCACGCGCAGCACGTTGTGGATCGTCAAGCCGTACTTCAGGCAGTGCATGCCGCCGGAGT
Source organism: Burkholderiales bacterium (assembly GCA_043749095.1). Lineage (GTDB taxonomy): Bacteria > Pseudomonadota > Gammaproteobacteria > Burkholderiales > Burkholderiaceae_C > PBB1. Next base: position 15,067 of record JAYVEB010000084.1, read on the forward strand.
TCTCGGCCACGTTGCCGCCGATCGTGCAGGCGATCTTGCTGCTCGGGTCGGGCGCGTAGTACAGGCCGTGGCGCGCGGCCGCTTCGCTGATGGCGGCGTTGCGCACACCGCTCTGTACGACCGCGGTGCGGCTGATGGGGTCGATTTTCAGGATCTTGTTGAACTTGGCGAGGCTGAGCGTCACGCCCAGCGTGTGCGGCGTGGCACCACCGCTCAGGCCAGTACCAGCACCACGGGCGACGACCGGCACGCCCAGGCGGTGGCAGGCGGCCATCACCGCCGACAGCTGCGCTTCGGTCTCGGGCAGCGCGACCGCCAGCGGCAACTCGCGGTAGGCGGTCAGTCCGTCGCACTCATAAGGCACCGTATCCTCGTCCTGCCACAGCAGCGCATGGACGGGCAGCAGCGGCGCCAGTGCCGCCACCACCTCAGCGCGCCGGGCGACGCGATCGACCACGGCCGGGCCCTGGGCCATCGCGGCGAGATCCTTCGGACTGATCGGGGCGTTCATCTGACGACTCCATTGCACTAGGTTCAACCGATCACTGTAGCGTCATCGTCTGCCGTCGCCGACCCTGGACGCCAGATCGCCCTGCCCGGGCCAGGGCACCACCCGGCGTCAAGCGGCGGGTGAGGCAAATACCGTCAACACACCGGTGTAACCATACAAGTGGCGGTGCGCGATCTCGCCGTTGGCGAAAAAGCCGACCAGCGGCACGTCACCGA
>JAYVEB010000085.1:0-5260 GCA_043749095.1 Burkholderiales bacterium
GCCGAAGCTGAAGATAACTACTATCGGCAATTAGCCAGTCAGGCCGTCATGTCGGTCTGACTTAACCCAACGGGCCTCCACGAAACCCGGGGCGATTCACCTATTGAAGCAGGTGGAGTCCACTTGCCGAGGCGCTTCCGCTTCATTTAAATGAATTGATGAGTCAATTGAAAGCGCTTCAGGGAGTAATTTCTCAACCAAGCTGGTGATGTTTACGCATGTCAAGTGCCAAAATATTGAGTTATATGCTTTTAGATAAAACACAGAACCTACGACGACGACGTCGGGGCTCAACGCGGCCTCATGCAGTAACTATGGATGCCAGTAAAGCTGTCTAGTCAGACGTCCTTATGTTACCAAACGCACAGACGAGTATCCAACTGTAAATAAAAATCCTGAGTGAGACTTTTGCTATCTTGTTGTTCGCAATTTTGCATTTCAACAAGAGTTTGAAAGTAACCATGCAACACAAAATTTTAAGATTTTTAACAATCGGATTTATTTTTTTCTCCGCCAGCAATTGTCTTTGCGCACAATCTACTACGAGCATCGAGCCTGAGGTTTCGCAACATTCGTGGGTGCTTCCGTCGCCCAACAACGAGCCTTCAACCTATTTCGTCAATCTCAAGGATCGCGACAATCTGTCGGGCGGTCGCATGGGTGCCTCAGCGCCACCTTTGTTGGTGAATGTCTCGAATCAGCATGTTCCGGGTAACTCCGCTTCCGCACTAAACATTTCAAGGTGAAGGGAGGATATGCAGCCCACCATGATCACTGAGATGTCATCTGAAGACGCTGGCCAGTGGTTAGGAAGTACACAGCTTTTGGACCTGGATGACCCCAAATTGAGAATTCAAGCCATGCGGATCACGCAGTTGGCATCCAGCGCAAGGCAAAAAGCAGTGTTCATCCACGACTTCGTCAAATCGCTTCCATTTGGCTGCGTCGCTGCTTTTGACCATGTTCCCGCCGCCGCCGTACTGCGCGCCGGCCGGGGCGACTGCCATACAAAGGGCACTTTATTTGTAGCTTTGCTCAGGGCGACAGGCGTTCCCGCCAGACTACGTTTCGTCTCACTGTCGAGTAAATTTCTTGCTGGAATTATCGACATTCCCCAGGAAAGTATCACTCATGCCGTAGGCGAGGTGTACCTGTCAGGGCGATGGGTGCAGACAGACACTTATGTGACTGACGAACAATTTGAAATGCGTGCATTGCGTAAGCTTGATGAGCGTGACCTCAGACTTGGGCTGGGAATTCATGTCAACGCGGATCGAAACTGGAATGGACACAAAGCGTCACATGCCCAATACAGCGACGAAGATCCATCGAGTCTCCCCCTTAGAGATTTAGGGGTTGCCCACGACCCCAAATATTTCTACTCCGACCGGTCAAACCAGGAACTTCAGTTAGGCTGGACAACACGCCTGAAATGGATGTTGGTCGCCACTGTAGTAAACCACCGTGTTGAAAAAATACGTCTTAGCAATTTTAATTAGGACACGGTTGAAGTTGCTCACTGACAGCATTCAAAAGTATTGTGTGGGCTTCCCCCAGTTTCCCTGACACACCCAATGACATGATGTATTCAGGAGAAGGTAATGACGAAGACAAGAAGGAGTTTCACGGACGAATTCAAATGTGAACCGGTAAAGCTGGTCAAGCTGGTCGAGCAACCTGGGGCCAGGGTCACCCCTATTGCACGGGACCGTGAAGGCGTTCTGGACATGAGAGCCAATCGCCCGATACGCAGCGAGGCGGCCACCGAAGTGGAGCGCCTTCAAGCGTGAACTGCGACGTGTCACGATGGAGCGCGACATTTTAAAAAAAGCGCTCGGCTGCTTTGCAAAGGACATGCAGTGAAGTTCGGCTTTATTGCTCGGCATCGTAGCGTTTGGCCGGCCCGCACGATGTTCCGTGTCAATGAGGTGTCCCACAGCGGTTTTTATGAATGGTTTGACCGTGGGGCCAGCCAGCGCAGCCAAGACTATGCCCGACTTACAAGGCTTATCCGGGAGAGCTTCGAGCGCAACGACCGCACCTATGGCAGTCTTCGCGTATGGCATGACCTGAGAACATTGGGTGAAGCCTGTGGCCTCAATTGTTTTGTATGTTTGCTGAAGCAGGCCAAGCTGCAAGCGGCGCAGGCTGCCGGGAGACACGGCCAACCGGATGGGAAACCACATTGCACCAAATCACCTGCAGCGTGACTTCCGGGCCGATGGACCGAACCAGAAGTGGGTGGCTGACTTCACCCACATCTGGACGGCTGAAGGCTGGCTGTATGCCGCTGCGGTGATGGGCCTGTACTAGCGGCGCATCGTCGGCTGGTTTATGAACCACACCATTCAGACCAAGATGGTCAGTGGCGCACTGTTAATGCCCTGTGGCGCCGAGGCAAACCCAGCGCGCGGATGCGCCACTCAGACTAGGGCAGTCATTACACCAGTGATGACTGCCAGCAATTGCTCACGGCAAAAAGCATCACGCGCAGCATGAGCCGGCGCGGTGAATGCTGAGACGACGACGCCATGGAGAGTTTCTTCTCATCTCTGAATACCGAACGGCTGAGCCGCAAGGTCTACAGAACCCGCGAAGAAGCGCGATGTGATGTGTTCGATTACATCGAACGCTTCTACAACCCGTCTCGCAAACACTCCAAACTAGACTTCCTCAGCCCAGTCCAGTTTGAGCAAGGCTTAATGGGCTAAACAAACCGTCCTGGAAAATGGGGGAAGCCCAGATGCATGCGTCTGTTGCACGGGACTTCCAGGTTTGGCTAACGCCTCAGCAGACCTTTTTTGAGCACGCCTTGAATGAAAGATCAAGCTTGGACTTGATACGACGACGCTTAGCTTTTCATACGCTCCACCGCCCTGAGCCTACTACCTGATTCGCAGCTATATTAAACAGGTCGGTTAGTCTGCTCGACTAAAAACGACACGCTTCATACATTTAAAAATAGGAAACAATCATGCTGCTCAAACGGCTATTCGTATTTCTTGTGTTTTTAGCTGCGCAGGTTCACGCCGCAACGATCTCCCAGGACACCATGATCGATGCGGTAGACCCGGGCATTCGGCTATTCGTGCGGAGCAAGATGGCTCAAGGCCAAACTCGGTTCAATGACGACAACGTTGTTTTGTTCGTGCATGGTGCAACTTATCCCTCCACGCCCGATTTCGACCTGCCCTACAAAGACTATTCATGGGCCGACTGGATGGTTGAAAAAGGTTATGTGGTTTACATGTTTGATAAGCGAAATTACGGCTTTTCAAGCCGCGAGAAGGCTATGGACGAGCCCGCTGCAAATACGCGTCCAGTAACCCGCTCTTACCTAGCTATTAGAGACATCGGAGCGGTGGTTGACCATATCCGTAAGAAGCACAAAATCAACAAGGTCAGCCTTATCGGGTGGTCTTGGGGCGCCATGACGGCGGGTTACTACACGTCCCTTAACAGCGAAAAGGTACAAAAGCTGGTGATGTATGCCCCGGCTTACTCCTTTGCACAGCACACTAATTTAGGTGCTGGTTCGGGCTCGCAGAACAAGCGCAAACCTAACGAATTTAATTACGCACTGGGTGCCTATCGCCTCGGCAGCAAGGCTGGCAACGACGCGCGATGGGATGGCGAAATTCCGGTTGCCGATAAAAATAGCTTTCGCGAAGAAGGTGTACGCGATGCCTTCGCGCTGGAGGCACTGAAGACCGACCCCACCAGCCAGAGCCGTAACCCGCCCAGCCTCAGGGCGCCCAATGGTGTTTTGGAAGACAGCTTCATGCAGGCCACAGGTCGGGCTATGTGGAATGCCTCGTCGATTTATGTTCCCACCCTGGTGATTGCCGGTGAGTTTGACACCTGGTCATTTCCCGAGGATCGCGATGGCCTGATGCGCGACCTAACCAACGCGCCCTCCAAAAAAAGCGTGTTAATAAAAAACGCGACGCATTTTGTACTGTTTGAAACACCCCGCTTTGAGTTCTTTGGCGAGATTGATAGTTTCTTGAAAGTACGGCCATGAATTGCTTACGCATACTGGTTTTGGCGTTTGGATCTTTGCTTGCGGGCTCTATGGCTTTGGCCCATTCCCCCAGCGATCCACAGCACCAAACTTTTTCCCTGGGAGATCTCAAGCTTGAAAGCGGCGAATCAATTCGGGATTTTTCTATTTCATATGTGACGCACGGCACGCTCAATGCCAACAAATCCAACGCCATCCTAATGGTGACCTCCATCGGCGGCAACCACCACCGGATCGACTACCTTATTGGTTCAGGAAAGGCACTTGATCCCGCTAAATACTTCATCATTTGTACCGATGCTATTGGCAATGGTTTAACCACCTCGCCCTCCAATAGCGCAGTGCAGCCGCGCATGCAGTTTCCGAAGTTCAATATTCGGGACATGGTTAGCTCCCAACAAAGGCTCGTGGCGGAAAAGTTCGGCATAAAAAAACTTGTTTCGGTGGTTGGCGCTTCAATGGGCGGTATGCAGGCGCTGCAATGGGCGGCGAGCCACCCCAGTCAAGTTGACAGCATTGTGCCGATCATTCCCTTGGGACGTAGCCCAGCCTGGACCACTGGTGTGCTGGAGATGCTGAGAAAAACCATCATGGTTGACCCCCTTTGGATGGGCGGAAATTATGTGGCCAGTGCGCCACCCGAACAAGGCATGCGTTTATGGGCGGGCTGGTTATCAGGCGTTATTACCCGAACTCCCGGTTTCCAGGAGTCACAGCTTCCTCATGCGCCAGATGCCATAGCTTTTCTAAACAGCGTGCAAGATGCTGGATGGAAGCGCATGGACGCAAATGACTGGATCTATCAGAGCTGGGCCTACGATCAACACAACCTAGGAACGAGCCCTGGCATGAACGGCGACTATCACCGTGCGCTGAAAAGCATCAAGGCAAAAACATTGATACTTGCAGGCACAGGCGATTTGCTCAATCCAGAATATGAAGCGATGGAGGTGGCCCGATACATCGGCGATGTGCGCTACGTTCCCATTAATGAGCAACGGGCAATGGGCCACGTTTCTGGCGCAGGAATTAGTGCGCCAGAAAACGAATTACAGAATCGAGAGATTGGGGCTTTTCTGGAGCTAGTAACTGAGCGTGGTCGAAAAATACAATAAGCGTTGGATGGCAACAACATTTGCGGTTCTTTCGCGTTAGCCACTGATGAACGTGATTTTGGCGGAGACGAATGCCAGACCCTCAAACTGGACGGATTTGCCCTGCTAATGCATAAAATTG
>JAYVEB010000086.1:0-15725 GCA_043749095.1 Burkholderiales bacterium
CCACCTTGCCGGCGTCCATGAAGATGACGCGGCTGCTGACCTTTTTGGCGAAGCCCATTTCGTGCGTGACGCACATCATGGTCATGCCCTCGTTGGCCAGCTTCATCATCACGTCCAGCACCTCGCCGACCATCTCGGGGTCGAGCGCCGAGGTCGGCTCGTCGAACAGCATGACGATCGGGTCCATGCTGAGCGCGCGGGCGATCGCCACGCGCTGCTGCTGACCGCCGGAGAGCTGGCCGGGGAACTTGTCCTTGTGCACCATCAGCCCGACGCGGTCTAGCATCTTCAGGCCGCGCGTCTTGGCGTCGTCCGGGGTGCGCTTGAGCACGCGGATCTGTGCCAGCGTCAGGTTCTCGGTGACGCTCAGGTGCGGGAACAGCTCGAAATGCTGGAACACCATGCCGACCCGCGCACGCAGCTTCGGCAGGTTGGTCTTCGGGTCGGCGATGCTGATGCCGTCGACGACGATGTCGCCCTCCTGGAACGGCTCCAGCGCGTTGACCGTCTTGATCAGCGTGCTCTTGCCCGAGCCCGACGGGCCACAGACCACGACCACCTCGCCCTTCTGGATCGAGGTGGAGCAGTCGGTCAGCACCTGGAAGCTGCCGTACCACTTCGAGACGTTCTTGATGTCGATCACGGCGGAGGTCCTATCTGATGATGGCGATCTTGTTCTGCAGCTTGCGCACGGTCATCGACAGGCTGAAGCAGATCACGAAGTAGCCGACCGCAGCCACCAGATAGGTTTCAACGGGGCGGTTGAAGTTCTTGCCGGCGATCTCGAAGCCCTTGAGCAGGTCGTAGGCGCCGATCGCGTAGACCAGCGAGGTGTCCTGGAACAGGATGATGGTCTGCGTCATCAGCACCGGCAGCATGTTGCGCAACGCCTGCGGCAGCACCACCAGCTGCATCGTCTGCGCATAGCTCATGCCCACCGCATAGCCGGCGTACACCTGCCCTTCGGACACCGACTGGATGCCGGCGCGCATGATCTCCGAGTAGTAGGCTGCCTCGAACACGGTGAAGGTGATGATGGCGCTGAGCTCGGCACCCATCGGCCGGCCGATCAGCAGCGGGATCAGCAGAAAGAACCACAGGATCACCATCACCAGCGGGATCGAGCGCAGCACGGCGACATAGGCGGACGCTGGCAACACCAGCCACTTCTTGCCCGACAGCCGCATCAGCGCGAGCACGGTGCCGAGCGCGATGCCGCCGATCATCGCGATCAGCGTCAGCTGGACCGAGAAGAACAGCCCCTTGAGGATGAAGCTGGAGATGACGGCCCAGCTGAGAAAACTGAAGTCGAGGTTCATCCGAGCGCCCCGCGGAACGGTCGGCGGTTCATCGTCCGCCGCCGATCATCCCGGGCACCTGGACGCGGTTCTCGATGAACAGCGCGATGCGGTTGATGGCGAACGCCGACACGAAGTAAAGGGCGGTCACCGCCAAGTAGATCTCGATGTTGCGCGAGGTTTCCTCGCCGGCCTGCAGCGCGAACATCGTCAGCTCGGAAATGCTGATCGCGAACGCCACCGACGAGTTCTTGATGATGTTCATCGACTCGCTGGTCAGCGGCGGGATGACGATGCGAAACGCCATCGGCAGCAGCACGTAACGGTAGGTCTGCGGCAATGTCAGCCCCATGGCCAGGCCCGCGTAGCGCTGCCCCTTCGGCAGCGCCTGGATGCCGGCCTTGACCTGCTCGGCGACGCGCGCCGAGGTAAAGAACCCGAGCGCGAACACGACCAGCACGAAGCTCGGTACCTGCTTCAGCGGCGGGATCAGTTCGGGAATGACGAAGTACCAGAGGAAGACCTGCACCAGCAGCGGGATGTTGCGAAACAGCTCCGTCCACGCATTGCCGATGAACACCAGCGTTCTGCTCGGAGCGGTGCGAAGGATGCCCATCAACGAGCCGACCGACAGCGCCACGACCAGCGCCAGCAAGGCCACCGACAGCGTCTTGCCCCAGGCCGACATCAACCACTGCAGGTAGGTTTCGCCGCCGTCGGTGTCCTGCAGAAAGATCTGCCAATCCCAATGGCTAGCCAAGGCGTGCTCCCGGTTCAGGTCTGCGTGGCCGGATCAGGGCTCGCGCGATCACTTCTTGACGTAATCTTCCATCGGCTTGTCGTTCGGCGCGGCCCAGGCAGCCTTGGTGGCTACAGACAAGGGCAGGCCGACCGTGGTGTTGGCCAGCGGGATCGGCTGCAGGAACCACTTGTCGTAGATCTTCGCCAGCTCACCGGACTTCATCAGGCCGATGACCGTCGCGTCGACTGCCTTCTTGAACTCCGGGTCGCCCTTGCGGAACATGATGGCGATCGGCTCGACCGACAGCACCTCGCCGACGATCTTGAACTCGGCCGGGTTCTTGGACTTCGAGATCAGGCCGGCCAGGATCTGCCCGTCCATCACGAAGGCATCGGCACGGCCGCTCTCCATCAACAGGAAGCTGTCGGCGTGGTCCTTGCCGTAGACCTCGTCGAAGTTCATGCCGCTGGCACGCTCGTTCTTGCGCAGTGTCTGCACCGAGGTCGTGCCGGTGGTGGTGGCCACCTTCTTGCCGTTGAGCTGTGCGATGCCGGTGATGCCGGAATTGGCCTTGGTGGCGATGCGCACCTCCTCGACGTAGGTGGTGACGGCGAAGCTGACGTCGCGCTGCCGCGCGGTGTTGTTGGTGGTGGAGCCGCACTCGATGTCGACGGTGCCGTTCTGCACCAGCGGGATCCGGTTCTGCGACGTCACCGGCTGGTACCGGGTGACCAGCGCCGCCAGGCCCAGCTGCTTCTGCACCGCGTTGATCACGCGCTCGCAGATCTCGACGTGGTAGCCGACGTACTTGCCGTCACCGAGCGTGTAGCTCAGCGCGCCCGACGATTCGCGCACGCCCATCGTGACCGCGCCGGCGTCCTTGATCTTTCCCAGGGTATCGGCCTGCGCCGCACTCCAAACCATCAATGCAGCGAAAGCGATCACGGTCTTGTTCATCAGAAGCTCCTTTGTGTATCAAACCATTCGGTCACACCAGCGACGTTGGCACGTTACGTTCCATGGTCACCGCCGAATCAGCCGAGCCCTGCGGGTCCTCGCTTCGACTTTGCTGCAGCTGCCACATCTCGGCATAGCGCGCGTTCAAGGCCAGCAGCTCGGTGTGCGAGCCGCGCTCCAGGATGCGGCCGTGCTCCATCACCAGGATCTGGTGCGCATCGACCACGGTCGACAGCCGGTGCGCGATGACCAGCGTGGTCTTGTTCTGCGCCACCCCCTGCAATTCGGTCTGGATGGCGCGCTCGTTGGCCGAGTCGAGCGCCGAGGTCGCTTCATCGAAGATCAATATCGGCGGGGCTTTCAGCAGCGTGCGGGCGATCGCCACCCGCTGCTTCTCACCGCCTGAGAGCTTCAACCCGCGCTCGCCGACCATCGTGTCGTAGCCCTTCGGCGTCGAGGCGATGAAGGTGTGGATGTGCGCCGCCTGCGCCGCCGCCTCGACCTCGCTGCGCGGGGCCGTGGTGCGCCCATAGGCGATGTTGTATTCGATGGTGTCGTTGAACAGCACGGTATCCTGCGGCACGATGCCGATCGCCTGGCGCAGGCTGTGTTGGGTGACGGCACGGATGTCCTGGCCGGCGATCTCGATGCGGCCAGCCGAGACGTCGTAGAAGCGGAACATCAGCCGCGCCAGCGTGCTCTTGCCCGAGCCCGACGGGCCGACCACCGCGACTGTCTTGCCCGCCGGGATGTCGAAGCTGATGTCGTGCAGGATGGTGCGGTCCGGGTCATAGCCGAAACGCACATTGCGAAAGCGCACTTCGGCGCCACCGAGATCAATGACCAAGGGCTTCGCACCCGGCGCGTCGGCCACCTCGCGGTGTTGGCCAAGCAGCGAGAACATCTTCTCCATGTCGATGATCGACTGCTTGATCTCGCGGTAGATGACGCCCAGGAAGTTCAGCGGGATGTAGAGCTGGATCATCAGCGCGTTGACCAGCACCAGGTCGCCCAGCGTCATGGTGCCGGCGACCACGCCCTCGGTGGCGCGCCAGACCAGCAGCGTCACCGCGGTCGCAATGATCAGGCTCTGGCCCAGGTTCAGCACCGACAGCGAGGTCTGCGACTTGATCGACGCGCGTTCCAGCCGCTGCAGGTTCTCGTCGTAGCGCGCCTGTTCGAACTTCTCGTTGCTGAAGTACTTGACCGTCTCGTAGTTGATCAGTGCATCGACCGCCTTGGTGCTGGCCTTCGAGTCCTGCTCGTTCATCGCGCGCCGGAACGTGGTGCGCCACTCGGTCACGGTGACGGTGAAGGCGATGTACAGCAGCAGCGCGCTGAAGGTGATCGCGGCGAACCAGCCGTCGAACTTGGCCGACAGCAGGCTGATGACCAGCGTGATCTCGACCAGCGTCGGCACGATGTTGTAGATCAGGTAGTTCAACAGCGACTGGATCGAGCGCGAGCCACGGTCGATGTCGCGCGACACGCCGCCGGTCTGCCGCTCGAGGTGAAAGCGCAGGCTCAAGCTGAGCAGGTGGTCGAAGGTCTCCAGCCCGATGCGGCGGGCGATGCGCGCGGCCACCGGGTAGAACAGGAACTCGCGCAGCTCGGTGAACAGCGTGATCGACAGCCGTAGCGCGCCGTAGCCGACCAGCAGCGCGACTGGCACCACCAGCACCGCCTGCGGGTCACCGGGCTTCAGCGCCAGTGCGTCGACCAGGCTTTTGAGCACCAGCGGCATGCCGACGTTGGCGACCTTGGCCGCGATCAGGCAGGCCAGCGCCACCGCCACCCGGTAGCGCCACTGCCAAACATAGGGCAGCAGCTTCTTCAGCGTGGACCAGTCGGAACGCGGAGCGCCGGTGGGGGCATCGGCAAGGGCCGGCGGGGTCAGCGTGGCAGGGCGCATGAGTCAGACGCAAGAAAGAAACGCATGGAAGAATCGATCACAGACACACCGACACAGGTCACGCAATATGCCCCAGAACACGAATCCGCCGGTGGCCGATATCAACACCAACCTCAGCGACGATCCATCGCAACTCGGCGCGCCAGCCGCGCTGCCGCCCGATTCGAGCCTGGTGATGCGGGTCATACCGATGCCCGCCGACACCAACATGAGCGGCGGCGTGTTCGGCGGTTGGATCATGGCGCAGGTCGACATTGCCGGCTCGGTGCTGCCGGCGCGCGTCTCGCGCGGCCGCGTGACCACGGTGGCGGTGAACCGCTTTATCTTCAAGCAGCCAGTCAGCGTCGGTGACCTGCTGAGCTTCTACGCCCGCGTCGAGCGCATCGGCACCACCTCGATCACGGTGCATGTCGAGGTCTACGCCGAGCGCAACCCGGCGATGCCGCACATCGTCAAGGTCACCGACGCCAGCCTGACCTATGTGGCGATCGACAAGGACGGCAAACCGCGCGCGGTGCCGAAGGACTGATCTGGTGCATCCGACGCACCGTGCGTCAAAGTCGTGCGGCACCGCACCACCGCGGCTTCGTCGTTCTCGCAACATGTAAGCCATTCGACGTATATCGCCTCTGCTCCCCGTCCTCGTACCCTCGATTGGTCAGGTAGTCACAAGGGTTTTTCTGCCTTGACCAATTCGATCAACTCAAATCAAAGGGGTACGAGATGCGTAGAGAGCAAAGCGCGAAAAAGCTGGCGCTGGCTGCAGCCGTGGCGGCATGTTCATTGAATGCACACGCCGGTGCCACCGTCAGCTTTGGCGAGAACAAGTCGATCAGCGTGGGCTTCGGCTTGCGCTTCAGCGGCAGTGCCGTCGAAGATGCGGCGCCGAACAACAAGAACTACTCGTCCGATTTCAGCCTGGACAGTGCTCGTATTTTCCTCGGCGGCTCGCTGAACAAATACATCGGCGGCTTCTTCAACACCGAGAAGGACGGCGACACCATCAAGGTGCTGGGCGCCGTGGTGAAGTTCACCATCGCACCTGAATTCAATGTCTGGGTCGGGCGGGTGCTGTCGCCGAGTGACCGGGCCAACATGGCCGGCGCCTACTACTCGCTGGGCGGTGGCTACTGGCAAAGCGTGGCGTCGCGCTACGGCTACAACGGCGGCATCTTCCGCGGCCGCGACGACGGCGTGGTGGTGTGGGGCCAGGTGGCCGATGGCAAGCTGAGCTACTCGCTCGGTGTGGCCGAGGGCCACACCTTCGGCATCGGCGCGCTGACGCAGTCGCAGGCCGAGGCTGCCGGCACCAGCGCCAAGGATTCGTTCATGTATTCGGGCCGGCTACAGTACGACTTCTGGGATGCGGAGCCTAGCTTTTACGGCACCGGCAACTACCTCGGCTCGAAGGACATCCTGGCCATCGGTGTCGCCGGGCGCTACCAGAAGAACGGTGTGCTCACCGCCGGACCGAGCGCCAAGGGCGACTACGGTGCCTACAACATCGACTTCCTGCTTGAAAAGAAGATCAAGGGCTACGGCGGCGCCTCGTTCGAAGCGGCTATCTACGACTACGACACCGATGGTCTGATCAAGGGCGAAGAAGGCCAGGCGTACTCCGCCGGTGCGGGTTATGTCTTCGAGCAGCCGGTGGGTTGGGGCAAGGTCCAGCCGTTCGTGCGCTGGCAGCTCTTCGATGCCGACAACAACGTGAAAACCAAGGCGTATGACATCGGGGTGCTGTACATCATCGACGCCTATAACGCCCAGATCAGCGCGACCTACCGGAAGACGAAGGCCAATGCTGGCCTGACGACAGCCAAGGTCGACAACGACGCGTTCACAGCGGCGATGTAGTTCCAGTTCTGAACCATCGCAGCGATTGCTGACGGCTCCTGGCCCGGCAGCGGGTCAGGAAGCGTTTCACATCGTGCTCAGTCGAAGCTGGAGAAATCAGGTTTTCGCTTCTGGAAGAAGGCGCTGAACGCTTCGGTCGCTTCCGGGCTCGACAGCCGGTTGCGGAACACCACTGCCTCAGCCTCGATGGCTTCGAGCACGGCGGCCTGGGTCGCGCGGCGCATCAGACGCTTGGTCTCGCGCACCGCGCCGGGCGGCAGGCTGTTGAAGCGCTCGGCCATGCGGCGGGCGTGACGCACCACTTCACCGGCAGGCAGCACCGCGTTGGCGATGCGCATCTCGACCGCATCCTCGGCGGTGAACGGATCGCCCAGCAGCAGTTTTTCCGCCGCCTTCGCAGGGCCGACCAGCGCCGGCACGAGCAGGCTGGAGGCGAACTCGGGCACCAGGCCCAGGCTGGCAAACGGCATCGCGAGCCGCGCCTCGTCGGACACATAGACCAGGTCGCAGTGCAGCAGCATCGTCGTGCCGATGCCGATCGCCGCGCCAGTGACGGCGGCAACCACCGGCTTGCTGCAGGCGACCAGCGCGCGCATGAAATCGAACACCGGCGCGTCGATCGTCGCGGGCGGCCGGTTCATGAAATCGTCGATGTCGTTGCCCGAGGTGAACACGCCCGGCTGACCGACGATCAGCACCGAGCGCACCGCAGCGTCGCTGTCGGCGGCACGCAGCGCAACGGCCATCTCTGAGTACATCTCGGCGGTCAGTGCGTTCTTCTTCTGCGGCCGCGCGATCTCGATCGTGGCGACGCCGTTCAAGGTGGCGGTCTTGATATTCATCTTGTGATTTGAGTGGAACTCGAAAACATTTCTGCCGTGACGCGCGGCGAAGCCACGCGCCCCATCAAGCTACAACCGCGGACGGGTCTCCCAGCCGCTGGGTTGGCGCCCCTTGGGGGCAGGAGCTCAGCGACTGGGGGGCTCACATTCTTTCGAAGATGCCGGCCGCGCCTTGGCCGGTGCCGACGCACATCGTCACCATGCCGTACTTCAGGTTGTGACGGCGCAGCGCATGCACGACGGTGGCCGCGCGGATCGCGCCGGTGGCGCCCAGTGGGTGGCCGAGCGCGATCGCGCCGCCCAGCGGGTTGACCCTCGCAGGGTCGAGGTGCAGCGTGCCGAGTACCGCCAGCGCCTGTGCGGCGAAGGCCTCGTTCAGCTCGATCCAGCCCATGTCAGCCTGCTGCAGACCGGCGTAGCGCAGCGCGGCGGGGATCGCTTCAATCGGGCCGATGCCCATGATCTCCGGCGGCACGCCCCGGCTGGCAAAGCTGACGAAGCGCGCCAGCGGCGTCAGGCCATGGGCCTTGACGGCCTTGTCGCTGGCCAGGATCAGGCAGGCCGCGCCATCGCTGGTCTGCGAGCTGTTGCCGGCGGTGTCTGACCCCTTCGCCGAGAACACCGGGCGCAGCTTGGCGAGCGCATCGATCGTCGTGTCAGCGCGCGGGCCTTCGTCGGTCGCCACGGTGCGTGTCTTTAGCGTCACCTCGCCGGTCTGCAGGTTCGGCGCGCGCTCGGTCACCTCGACCGGCGTGATCTCGTGGCTGAACTCGCCGGCAGCGATCGCCTTCAGCGCCTTCAGGTGCGACTGCAGCGCGAACTCGTCCTGCGCCTCGCGCGTCACCTTCCACTGCTGCGCGACGCGCTCCGCAGTCATGCCCATGCCGTAGGCGATGCCGATGTTCTCGTCACGCATGCCTTTTGTGGACAAGAAAACAGCCGGATTGAACGACGGCCGGTTGCCGCTCATTGACACCATGCTCATGCTTTCCACGCCGCCAGCGATCATCACCTCGGCCTCGCCGGCGCGGATGCGGTCGGCCGCCATCTGGATCGCGGTCAACCCCGACGCGCAGAAGCGGTTGATCGTCACACCACCGACGCTGTTCGGCAGCCCGGCCAGCAGCACGCCGAGACGCGCCACGTTGAGCCCCTGCTCACCTTCCGGCATCGCGCAGCCGATGACCGCGTCCTCGATCGCCTTCACGTCCAGCGTAGGCACCTGCTTCAAGGCCCCATGGATTGCGGCGACCAGCAGGTCGTCGGGGCGCATGTGGCGGAACATGCCACGCCCCGACCGGCCGACCGGTGTGCGGGTGGCGGCGACGATGTAGGCGTCCTGGAGTTGCTTCATGGGTCGGTCCTCGCGAGATCAGGGCTTGAAGTCTGCGCTGTTTGTCGAGCGTCAGCCGCTCTCGCGCTGCGATTGCAACGTCAGCAGTCCTTCGAACAGCAGTGTGTCGACCATCTCGAAAGGCAGGTCGGTGATCGGCGCCACCTTCACTGCCGCGCCACCGGTCATCA
This sequence comes from Burkholderiales bacterium, assembly GCA_043749095.1. GTDB lineage: Bacteria > Pseudomonadota > Gammaproteobacteria > Burkholderiales > Burkholderiaceae_C > PBB1. The sequence goes on from JAYVEB010000086.1 coordinate 9,133, forward strand.
GCAGCAGCGGGGCGTGGCCTGCACGGGCCAGCAGCCGGCGGTGCATGCGCTCGATCGCACCGGCGATCGCATGCGCGCCGCCGCTCATCAGCGCGTCGCTGGTGTGGGTGGGAAAGTCGACCACCTCACCGGTCGGCGCCTTCAACCCGGCGGTGCCCATCTCCAGTGCGCGCAGCATCAGGCCGAAGCCCGGCAGGATCAGCCCGCCGATGAACAGCCCGTCGGCGTCGAGCGCATCGACGGTCACCGCGGTGCCCACCATCACCACCAACGCCGCGCGGGGCGTGCCTGAGGCCAGCACCCGCTGGCGCGCGGCGATCAGCGCGACCCAGCGATCGACGCCCAGGCGGTTCGGGTGCTCATAGCCGTTGCGCACCCCGGCCGCCTGCGCGGCAGACACCACCCAGCGCGGCTCCAGGTTCCACAGGTCTTCGATCTGCTCCGACACACGCCGCTTGACACCCTCGCTGGCCACTACACAGCCCAGCATGCCTGAAGGCGGTGGCAACTGCTTCCAATCGGTGTCGGCCAGCTGGTCCACCGTCTCCAGGAACACGGCGCCGTGCGTCAGCAGTTCGGCGCCAGGCCGGGCCGCGCTGTACAGCGCCCATTTCAGGCGCGTGTTGCCGACATCGACCGCGAGAAAGCTCATGCGCACGCCCCGCGCGACAGTCTGCGCAAGGTCAAAACGCATGCAGTCGGCGAGGCCGACCGGTCTTCGGTGTGGAGCAACCGTTTCATCGGCGGCGATTGTGACGGCAAACCCCCGCGGGGCCGCGCACTAGACTGGATCGAACCCTGCCGCTTCCGTCGGCCCGCGCGCCGCCCCTGCCATGTCTGCGACACCCGACAAACGCGACATCGATCTCGCCCCGTACCGCCGCAGCAGCGCCGGCAAGGGCAAGGCATTCGACCTGAAGCGGGTCGACCCGGCGGCCAAGCCGTTCTCCAGCGGTGACAAGTCCAACGACAAGGAGGCGTTGACCGCACTGGCGCTCGAAGTCGACGAGTTGCAGAACCTGCTCTACGCCAACCGCAAGCAGCGCCTGCTGGTGGTCTTGCAGGGCCTCGACACCAGTGGCAAGGACGGCACGGTGCGCGGGGTATTCAGCAGCAACAGTCCGCTCGGGGTGCACGCGGTCGGCTGGAAGGCGCCGAACGAAGACGAACTGGCGCACGACTACCTGTGGCGCATCCACCAGCAGGTGCCGGCGGTCGGCGAGATCGTCGTCTTCAACCGCAGCCACTACGAAGATGTGCTGGTACCGGTGGTCAACGGCCGGATCACGCCGGAGCAGACCCAGCAGCGCTATGCGCAAATCAACGACTTCGAGCGGCTGCTGACCGAGACCGGCACGGTGGTGCTGAAGTTCATGCTGCACATCTCGAAGGACGAACAGCGGGTGCGCCTGCAGGAGCGCATCGACGACCCGGCGAAGAACTGGAAATTCAGCCTCGGCGATCTGGCCGTGCGCGAGCAGTGGGCCGATTACCAGACCGCCTACGCCGCCGCGATCTCGGCCACCGGTACGACCTGGGCGCCGTGGTTCGTGGTGCCGGCCGACTCGAAGACGCACCGCAACCTGATGATCGCTACGCTGGTGGTGCGCGCGCTGCGCGAGCTGAAGATGCAGCCGCCGCCGGCCGACCCGGCGCTGGCCAAGCTGAAGGTTGAATAGACCTTGTCGCCGACCTGACCGGCCTGGCGTGGCCAGTCAGGTCGCCAGCGGAGGCTCGACGGGCGAGCGGAACGCCTTAGGGGCCTCGATCGTCAACGCCGACTCCGGCACCGCCACGCACGGCAGGATGCAGCCCTCGCGCTTTTCCTCGGCGCTGAGGCCGGGCCAGTCGATCAGGTGACGCACGCGGCCACTGCGCACGCGGCACAGACAGGCCCGGCAGGTTCCGTTGCGGCAGGACGTGGGCAGCACGATCCCGGCGTCGCGCGCCGATGCGACCAGCGAGATGCCGCTGCGCGCATCGAAGCGCAAGCCCTGCGGCTTGATGACGACAGGAAAGACGCGGTCCGGCGGCACCGTGCGCGACCTCAGCGTGCGATGGCCGCGACCCAGATCAAGGCGCCGACCGCCATCAACGCGACCAGGCACAGCGCGGCCTTCAGGCCTTGACAGCGCTTGTCCAGCGCGTCGACAGCTTCGACCAGGCGGGCGTTCTGCGACGCCAGCGAATCGATCAGCGCAGCCGCGGCCTGCTGACGCTCGGCGGTCTGTACGAGGCGGGATTCCAGCGCGCTGATGCGTTGCGCGGCCTGCGCCAACGAATCCGCGCCACCGCTACGGTCAGGCGGCACCGCCGTGCCTTCGGCAGCGGGCGGCACACCATCCTGCGTCCGCTTGAAGAAGCCCTTGGCGCTTTTTGCCAGCCCCGGCGCGGCCTCGATGACATCGGCCCAGGGGATAACCTTCAGCGCGGTGAGCCAGCCAGCAGCCATGTGGCGCTCCGGGGATCCGTCAGCGTTCCCAGACGACGCCGTCGTCGGTCAGCAGCGCGTCCAGCGGCAGGTCATCGGGGCGGGCGCGCAAAAACGGCAGGAAGCCGTTGGAGTAGCACAGGCCGACGGTGTACGGGCGCGGCGTCAGCGCGGCCACGGTGCGATCGTAGAAGCCGCCCCCGTAACCCAGACGCACGCCCCCGGGGCCGTAACCGACGCAAGGCATCAGCACCATTTGCGGCGCGAAGGTCTCGGTGCCTTTGGGCTTCGGGATGTCGTAGGCGTCGCGCTCCATCGGGCAGCCTGGGAACCAGACATGGAATTTCAGTTCGCCGACGGTCTTGTCGACCACCGGCAATCCAATGCGCCGCTCTTCGTCGCCTTCGGTCCAGCGGTACAGCGCGGGCAGCGGATCGAACTCGCCCTTGATCGGCCAGTAGCCACCGATGGTCTTTTCTTCGCGCCGCACCAGCCACACCCGCAGCACGCTTTGCAGCTGCACCGCGCGCTCCAGGCGGTCGGGCAGGGCCTGGCGGGCAGCGATCAGCTTGAGGCGCTGGGCGGCGCGTTCGTCGGTGGCGGCAGGATCAGCCGCGGAGGCGTCGGGTTTGCTCATGACCAGATTGTGCAAGACGCAGGCCCGGATGGGCATTCCCGCGCCGCAGCGTGGGAATGCTACGCGGAGAGGCCGCCTGGTACGCCAGCGTCGAAGGGCGCTCAGACGACACCGCGTTCGGTCACCACGCAGACGAGCATGCGGTCGTGCGGCTGCGGCTGCCAGAGGGCGTCGTCGATCTCGCCGACCGACCAGGCCACGCCGACCACCGTGGCCTGCGGGTGCTCGGCCATCCAGCGGTCGAAATAACCGCCGCCATAGCCCAGTCGCCATCCTGAGGCGGTGTATCCGACGCAGGGCGCCAGCACCACATCGGGCACGACCACCGGCCCGTCGGGCGCCAGGATGCAGCAATCGTCGCGGGTGGTCAGCGATTGGCGATCCCAGTACCGAAACTCCATCCGGCGGGGTTCACGCGATGAGAACGGCAGCGCAAATGCCGTGTCGTCCAGATCGGGTTCGGCAAGACAAACGGCCGTGGCGTCGAATTCAGACCGAACTGCGCTGTAAATCCCGAGTCTTTCAGGGACGAGTTGCCGCAACACCGACATAAGATGGGTTGCAAAGTGCAACTGCATGGACGCGTCGGCCACAAAAGCAGAGCGCGCCGCCAGCAAGCGGGCCCGGTGGGCCGCGCGGGCCGCAGTGATCGCAGTGACAGAGGTTTCGGACATGAATGGATGGATCGGGTGGAAGGGATCGCAGGCGGCGTCAGCGGGTTTTACCGCACGCAGCGGTGACCGCCAGCGTCAGCCACTGCGCGCCTTGCTGATGGTGCTGGCGTTGGGGACGGGCGCACTGGCCAGCACGGCGGCGTCCGCCAGCGAGGCGCTGGTTCCCGCCCTGCTGTCGTCGGCCTCAAGCATGGCCGCCGATCCACTCCTCGACGCCCGCGATGCCTTCCGCCGGCGCGACCGCGTGAAGCTGGCCGCGCTGCGCGATGCCACTGCCACCGCACAGCATCCGCTGGCGATGTGGGTCGCCTACTGGGATGCCAATCTGCGCCTGTCCGAACTGCAGCAGGCCGACCTTGATCTGTTCTACAGCCGCTGGAGCGGTAGCTATGTCGAAGACCGGCTGCGCAACGACTGGCTGCTGGAGTTGGGCCGCCGCCGCGACTGGGCGAATTTCGTCATCGACTTTCCGCGCTTCAAGCTGAACGACGACCGCGAAGTTACTTGCTATTCGCTGCTCACCGAGCACCTGGCGGGCCGCGACGTGCGCGACGCCGCGCGCAGCGCCTGGGCCGCACAGCGCGATGCCGACGATGGCTGCGCGCTGCTGGCGCGCACGCTGCTGTCTGCCGACGTGTTCAAACCGGCCGATGCCTGGCGCAAGACGCGGCTGGCGATGGAGATCAACCGCCCGCGCGCGGTGGTGCAGGCGGTCGCCCTCGCGATGGGCACGACCGACCCGAAGGCCGACAAGGCGGTGCAGGCACTGATCGATGCGCCGGCGCGCTTCCTGTCGCGCAAGGCGCGGGCAGCAGGGCGCAGCAACGCCGAGCTGACGACGCTGGCGCTGGTCAGGCTGGCGTCCACCGATCCCGCCGCGGTCGCCGACGCGCTCGTCAAGGACTGGGAACATGCGCTGCCCGCCGACCTGGCCGCCTGGGCCTGGGCGGCGACCGCCAAGCAATCGGCACAGCGCCTGTCGAGCGACGCGCCCGATCAGTTCCAGCGCGCCGACCGACTTGCAAGCAACGACGCCACTGACAACCCCTGGCCCGACGACACCTACGCCTGGAAGGTGCGCGCTGCGCTGCGCGCCAACCAGGGCGCAGGCCGCTGGCAGCAGGTGATCCAGGGCATCAATGCGATGAGCCCGGCCGAACAACGCGACCCGGCCTGGGTCTACTGGAAGGCCCGCGGTCTGCAGGCACTGGCGGTGGACTCACAGGACAGCGAAGCGCTGCGCGCTCAAGCGCGCGAGATGCTCGCCAGCATCGCCGGACAGTGGCATTTCTACGGCACGCTGGCGAGCGAGAAACTGGGCCTCGCGGTGTCGCTGCCGCCGCGGCCGCCAGCGCTGACCACCGCCGAGCGCGATACCGCCGCCCGCGATGCCGGTCTGAACCGGGCCTTGCAGCTGATCGCCATCGGGCTGCGCAGCGAAGGTGTGCGCGAATGGAACTTCAGCCTGCGGACCATGGACGACCGCGAACTGCTGGCCGCCGCGCAGGTGGCCTGTGACCGCGAGATCTGGGACCGTTGCATCAACACCAGCGAGCGCACCCGCAGCGTGGTCGACATGCAGCAGCGCTACCCGACCCCGTTTCGGGACCAGGTGCTCGCGCGCACCAAGACCATCGGGCTCGATGCGGCCTATGTCTACGGGCTGATCCGGCAGGAGTCGCGCTTCGTCACCGACGCGCGCTCCGGTGTGGGTGCGTCGGGCCTGATGCAGGTGATGCCGGCCACCGCGCGCTGGACGGCACGGAAGATCGGCCTCGACTACAGCCACGAGCGCATCGCCGACCGCGACGTCAACCTGACCTTGGGCACCGGCTATCTCAAGCTGGTGCTCGACGATTTCGCCGGCTCGCAGCCGCTGGCCGCCGCCGCCTACAACGCCGGCCCCAGCCGCTCACGCCGCTGGCGCGAAGGCCCGGCGCTGGACCCAGCCACCTGGGCCGAGAACATCCCGTTCACCGAGACACGCGACTACGTCAAGAAAGTCTTGTCGAACGCCGCCTACTACGCGGCCTTGCTGAGCAACGAAACGGTATCGCTGTCGGCACGCCTGGGCACGTCGATCGGCCCGCGCACTCCGGCGCTGGCCAGCGCCGACCGGGATCTGCCGTGACCGCGCAGAATCCGAGTCACCTTCATCTGTCGATGACCCCTACGCAAACCGAGGTCAAGCGACGCGTGTCGAACATTCTGGTTCTGGGTGGCAGCGGCTTCGTCGGGCGCAGCGTCTGCGAGAAGCTCGTCGAACGATCCGGCGGCGCCGACGGCCGCATCGTCGTGCCCAGCCGTCGCCCGCAACGTGCGCTGCACCTGCGCACGCTGCCGACCGTCGAGCTGGTGGATGTCGACGTGCACAGCGAGGTCGAGCTGGTGCATCTGCTCGCCGGCTGCGATGCGGTGATCAACCTGGTCGCGATCCTCCACGGCAGCGCGGCCGAGTTCCAGCGGGCCCATGTGGATCTGCCGCGGCAACTGGTCGCGGCCTGTCAGGTCAGTGGCATGAAGCGCGTGGTGCATGTCAGTGCGCTGGGTGCGGGCGCCGACGCGCCATCGCACTACCTGCGATCGAAGGCCGCAGGCGAAGCGGTGTTGCATGCGGCAGGGCTCGACCTGACGCTGCTGCGGCCGTCGGTCATCTTCGGTGAGCACGACCAGTTCCTGAACCTGTTCGCCCGCCTGCAGGCGGTGGCCCCGGTGATGCCGCTGGCGGGCGCTGCGGCCCGCTTCCAGCCGGTGTGGGTCGAAGACGTGGCGGCAGCCATCGTCGGTGCACTCGATGAGCCTTCGTCGATCGGCCAGACGGTCGAATGCGGCGGGCCGGCGATTTACACGC
>JAYVEB010000087.1:0-15635 GCA_043749095.1 Burkholderiales bacterium
ATGTGCTGGCTTCTTTGTTTTCGGGTTTCGAATGCACTGCTGGATGACTGGCAGTGCGCATGTGGTGACGCGCGGGCCGACGCTCAGATCGCGAATTTCTTCGCGAGCTTGTCCGGCCGCATGTCGTCGTATTCCTCGAACGGTTGATGGATCCACGGGCTCGTGGGCAGCAGTTCGACGTGGTAATCGGGCACATACGACGAGATGCCCTTGGTCCAGATCACCGCCGACCGCAACTCGCTGATCGATGGTATGCCGCGCAACCGATCGACCACCGCTCGCAGAGTCACACCGGTGTCGGCCAAGTCGTCGACCAGCAGCACCCGGCCACCCAGTTCGCCTTGCGGCAGGGTGATGTAGGTCGCCATGTCGAGCCGACCTTGCAGCGTGCCTGCCGCGGCTCGGTAGGAGCTGGTCGACATGATGCCCAGCGGCTTGTCGAACACCCGCGACAGTACGTCGCCCGGCCGCATGCCGCCACGGGCGAGGCAAAGAATCTGATCGAACTCCCAGCCTGACGCATCGATCTTCAGCGCCAGCCGCTCGATCAGCATGTGGTACTCGCCCCAGGACACATAAAGGTGCTTCCCGTCGTCGGTCAGCATGCCCGCCCCCTTTGACCTACCGGCGGCATCATCGCTGTCGCAGTCATGCCGTGCCCGCCTGGTACGGATGGCGCAGCAAGATGGTGTGATCCCGGTCGGGGCCGGTGGACACCATGTCGATCGGCGCACCGATGAAGGCCTGCACGCGCTCCAGGTAGCGACGGGCATTCAACGGCAAGGCGTCCCACTGGGTGACACCGGCGGTGGTTTCCGTCCATCCCGGAAAGGTGTCGTAGATCGGCACGCAGTCGGTGATGTCGTCCGCATCGAGCGGCAGGATGTCGATGCGCCGGCCATGCAGTTCATAGCCGACGCAGACCTTGATCTCGGCCAACCCGTCGAGCACGTCGAGCTTGGTGATGCACAGGCCCGAAATACCGTTGATGATGATCGATCGCTTCAAGGCCGCCGCGTCCAGCCAGCCGCAGCGCCGTGGTCGGCCGGTCACCGTGCCGCGTTCCTGGCCGACGGTGGACAGGTGGTGGCCGACGGTGCCAGGCACGTCCATCGGCAGCTCCGTCGGGAAGGGTCCGCTGCCCACGCGCGTGGTGTAAGCCTTGGTGATGCCGAGGATGTAGTGCAGCAGATCCGGCCCCACTCCGGCGCCGGCCGACGCGTTGCCGGACACGCAGTTGCTGGAGGTCACATACGGGTAGGTGCCGTGGTCGATGTCGAGCAGCGAGCCTTGCGCGCCTTCAAACAGCAGGTTGGCGCCGGCCGCATGAGCAGTGTGCAGCGCATAACCGACGTCGGCCATCATCGGCTTGATCTGTTCGGCGAGCGACATCGCCAGGTCGTAGATCGGCTGGAATTCCAGCGGCTTCGACTTCAGGTAGCCCGACAGCGCGACGTTGTGCAGGTCGAGCAATTCATGCAGCTTCTTCGCGAAACGCTGTGGATGCTTCAGATCCTGTACGCGCAGCGCGCGGCGTGCCACCTTGTCTTCATAGGCAGGGCCGATGCCCTTGCCGGTGGTGCCGATCTTGCCCGCGCCGCTGGTCTCGCGCAGCGCTTCACGCGCCTTGTCGACCTCGACGTGGAACGGCAGGATCAGCGGACACGATTCGCTGATGAAGAGACGCGAACGAACATCGAGGCCGATCACCTCCAGGCGCTCGATTTCAAGCAGCAGATGCGACGGATCGACGACCACGCCGTTGCCGATGTAGCAGGCCACGCCATCGCGCATGATGCCCGATGGGATCAGCTGCAAGGCCGTCTTCACGCCCTTGATGACCAGCGTGTGCCCGGCGTTGTGGCCGCCCTGGAAGCGCACCACGCCTTGTGCATGGTCGGTCAGCCAGTCGACGACCTTGCCCTTGCCTTCATCGCCCCACTGGGTGCCGATGACGACCACGTTGCGTCCGGACGCACCGGCTTGAGATTCACGCATGTCTTGAAAGTCCAGAAAAAGAAAACGGCACGGTCACGCCGTCCGCACAATCATTCATAAGGTCCGCACAGTCCAGTCGCCGCCTTGCGACACCAGTTCCCGGGCGCATTCGAAGCCCTCGCCTTCGATGTCGTGGCCGGGCAGCAGGCAGATGACCGACTCGCCTTGCTGGCGTAACCTTCGAACGGCTGCACGCAAGGAAGGCTCCTCCGACCATGGCGCACGAATCGCGGCGGGTGGCCGGCCCACAGGAGCCTGCTCGGCGAGCTCCTTCAGGTCGACCACGCTGAAGCCGACCGCCGGACGGCTGCGACCGAACACCGCCCCCACCTCGTCGTACCGACCACCGCGCAGCAGCGCATCGCAGGAGCCTGACGCGTAGACGGCAAAGCGTGCGCCGCTGTAATACGCATAGCCACCGACATCGGCCAGGTCGTAGCCGACCCGCACTTCAGGATAGGCCTCCCGGACATGGCGTCCGAGCCGACGCAAATCGTGCAATGCCTCGGTGATCGCAGCACGTTGGGGCAGGTGCGCCTCGGCCAGCGTCAGCACCTCGTCGTCGCCGTACATGCGCAGCAGCCACTGCAAGCCGGCTCGTACTCCGGGCGGCAGGCCGCTGGTGAGGCGGTCCAGCTCGGCTCCATCCTTGGCGGCCAATGCATCGACCACCGCATGGATGTGATGCACATCGATCGCCGCGCCTGCCAGCAAGCCGCGCACGATGCGGGCGTCGCTCATGTCGAGCGTCGGCGACTGCAGCCCGACGGCCTTCGCGCAATCGAGGGCCAAATCGATAACCTCCAGGTCGGCTTCCAAGCCGGAATGGCCGAAGATCTCCGCGCCGAACTGCAACGGTTCGCGCGTGCCGTGCAGGCCTGAGGGCAAGGTGTGCAGCAACGGGCCGCAGTAGCACAGCCGGGTGACGCCTTCACGATTGAGCAGATGGGCATCGATGCGCGCGACCTGCGGTGTGCTGTCGGCTCGCATGCCGACGGTGCGACCGCTGAGTTGGTCGACCAGCTTGAACGTGCGCAGATCGAGTTCGCGTCCAGTGCCGCTCAACAGCGACTCAAGATGCTCGACCAACGGCGGAATCACCAATTCGTACCCGTAACCGCCGGCCACGTCGAGCAAGGTGCGGCGCATGCGCTCGACCTGCCGTGCCTGTGCGGGCAGAACGTCAGCGATGTGCTCTGGCAGCAGCCAAGCAGACACCATGTCAATCCACCACCCTGTTAAAACGCAGATTGTAGGCGGGCCCGTTTGATGCGCTCGCGCGCCGGACGCCTTCGGCGCTGAGTCAGTCGAAGACGATGAGCAGGATCGAGCAACCGACAACCAAGGCCGTCAGCCCGAGAAACCGCAGTTGCCCATCAGTCAGCTTCGCGGCCTGTGCGAACAAGGCTCGCCACTGTTGCGGGCTCAGGAAGGGCAGCAATCCTTCCAGCACCAGCATCAAGCCGAACGCCAGCAGCAGTGCATTCCAAAAATCACCGGCGTCGATCACTTCTTGCCGGACGGGGGGCCCCCGATGTTGCCGCGCATCGCATTGAAGAACTCGCTTGACGGGTCAAGCACCATCACGTCGTTCTTGCTGCGAAAGCTGGTTCGGTAGGCTTCGAGACTGCGATAGAACTGCGCGAACTGCGGGTCGCGGCCGAATGCATCGGCGTACAGCGTCGACGCCTTCGCATCGCCCTCGCCCTTGACCTTCTGCGCGTCGCGATAGGCCTCGGCGACGATTACCTCGCGCTGGCGGTCAGCATCGGCGCGGATTTTCTCGGCATCGGCCGCACCAGTCGACCGCAATTCGTTGGCAACGCGCTTGCGCTCGGATTCCATGCGGCGGTACACCGAATCGGTGATGTTCGCCGAGAAATCGACGCGCTTGATGCGCACATCGACGATGTCGATGCCGAACGATTTGGCTTCCTCGATCAGCCGGGTGCGCACGCCCTGCATCACCCGGTCACGGTCGGTGGCCAGCATCGCCTGCACGGTGCGCTTGGTGACCTCCTCGTTGAACGCGGCCTGCACGATCGGGCTCAGGCGGCTTTCGACATTGCGCATGTCGACACCGTTGTTGCGGATGAACTGGCGCGCATCCGTCACCCGCCACTTGACCAGCCAGTCGATCACCAGACTCTTTTTCTCTGCGGTGAAGATCGGCCGCGTCTCCGGGCTGTCGAGCGTTTGGGTGCGCCGGTCGAGGAAAACCACGTTTTGGAACGGTGGAGGCAACTTGAACTTCAGCCCAGGCTCGGTGACGACTTCCTTGATTTCACCGAGCGCGTAAATCACGGCGAATTGCCGTTGATCGACGATGAACAAGGTGGAGAACGCGACAAACAACGCGATCAACGCGCCGACGACATAGATACCGATGCGATTCATGGTGGACTCCGTCCGGATTCAGCGACCGTCGCGGTCGCGGCCGCGTTGACCATCGCGCGAGCGCACATCAGGCGACCCGGGCACCGTCGGGGTCGCGGCGTTGGCGTCGGCCGTTGCCATGGCGGCTCCCGCTGCGGGCGCGGAGGCTGCGCTGGCTTGCTGGATCAGCTTGTCGAGCGGCAGATACAGCAGATTCGAGTTGCTGCGGCTGTCGACATAGACCTTGCTGACGTTGGAATAGACCTCCTTCATCGTGTCGATGTAGAGCCGATCGCGGGTCACCGCGGGCGCTTTCTTGTATTCAATCAGCACGCTTGAAAAGCGCTGCGCGTCGCCCTCGGCCTGTGCGACCACCCGCGACTTGTAGCCTTCGGATTCCTCGCGCAGGCGCGCGGCGGTGCCCTGCGCCTTCGGAATCACATCGTTGGCGTAGGCCTGGCCCTCGTTCTTCAAGCGCTCGCGGTCGGCACCTGCCTTGAAGGCGTCGTCAAACGCTGCCTGCACCTGCTCGGGCGCCTGCACGTTCTGCACATTGACATTGACGACGAGAATGCCGGTGTTGAGCCGATCGGTCTGCGTCTGGATCGACTTGACCAGCTCGCTGGCGATGGCGTCGCGCTGCTCGTAGAGCACCGAGTCCATCGTGCTCTTGCCAACGATCTCGCGCACCGCGGATTCCGCTGCCTGCACGACCGCATCGTCAGGGTTACGGTTCTCGAACAGGTAGGCGCGGGAGTCCTTGAGCCGATACTGAACGGTGAAGCGAATGTCGACGATGTTCTCATCCTGGGTGAGCATCGACGAATCACGCAGCCCAGTCGATTGAACCACCGCGTTGCGCCCCACCTCGATCGACCGCAGCTGGGTTACTGGCACCGTCTCGTGGGCCTGGAACGGGTACGGCATGCGCCACTGGAAGCCGGCGTCTGCCGTGTGGCTGTACTTGCCGAACGAGGTCACGACCGCCTGCTGACCTTCCTGCACAATGAAAAAGCCACTGCCCAGCCACAGCAAGGCGGCCACGCCGGCTACCAGGCCGACGCCGATGCCGGCGCTTTTCATGTCCGGCTGAAAATTGCCGCCGTCACCCGGGCTCGGCGTGCGTGAGCCACCGCCCTTGCCCCCGAACAGGCCACTGAGCTTCTTGTTGAAGTCACGCCACAGTTCGTCGAGGTCGGGCGGGCCGTCGCCCTTGTTCAGGTAGGGCTCGGACAGACCGGATGGCAATGTGCTGCGCCGAACGGGCAGCAGCGCGGTCAGGCGGGCCACCACGCCAAACCACAATGCCTTGGCACTGTGAGCGAGAGCACGCCAAGGCAAAACGGGACGGCCCGGGACTTCGTTGGGACGACTGATCTTCATGCGTGGAGGGGAAAAGTTCCGGTGGATTCTGGGAGAGGCGAAGCACCGCTGTCGTCGGCTTCAGCGGGGGATGTGAGCAGCTTGTCGCTGGAATTCAAGGGGGCCGTCGCGACGCCGGTGGCGAATTCGGCGATCAGATGGCGCAGCGCCTCCAGGCCCGAGCCCTGCTCGGCGCTGATAAACACGCGTGGCACCAGGCGCCCGTCGTCAAAAACGATCGCGTCGACCTCGGTGTGCGGCGACTGGTAGTGATCGAGCAAATCGGCCTTATTGAACACCAGGATCTGTGGCACCTGGGCCGCGCCGATGCTGGCCAGCACCCGCTCGACTTCGAAGCGCTGCTCGTCGCGGTTCGGGCTGGCGGCATCGACGACATGCAGCAACAGATCGGCCTGCGCGGCCTCCTGCAGCGTGGCCTCGAAGGCTTCGACCAGCTTGTGCGGCAGGTCGCGGATGAAGCCCACGGTGTCGGAGAGCGACACATTTCGGCCTGCCTCCTCTGAATACATCTGCCGCGTGGTGGTGTCCAGCGTTGCAAACAGCTGATCCGCGGCGTAGGCGCGCGCCTTCACCAGCTTGTTGAACAGCGTCGATTTGCCGGCATTGGTGTAGCCCACCAGAGAGACGCGGAATGTGTCACTGCGCTCGCGTGATTTGCGCTGGGTGTTGCGCTGGCGCTTGACCTTTTCCAGCCTCTCCTTCACCGACTTGATGCGCTCGCCGATCATCCGCCGGTCCAGCTCGATCTGCGCCTCGCCCGGACCGCCGCGGTTGCCGATGCCGCCTCTCTGGCGCTCCAGGTGGCTCCAGCGGCGCACCAGGCGGGTGGACAAGTACTGCAGCCGCGCCAGCTCGACCTGCAGCTTGCCTTCATGGCTTTGCGCCCGGTCGGCGAAGATCTCGAGGATCAGCATCGTCCGGTCGGCGACAGCCACACCCAGATGGCGCTCCAGATTGCGCTGCTGCGCGGCGCCCAATGCCTGGTCGAACAACACCACCTCGGCACGGTGCATCTCGACCAGCGTCTTGATTTCATCGGCCTTGCCCGAGCCGATGAACAAGGCTGGATCGGGCGATTTGCGGCGTGCGATGACGCGAGCAACGCCTATGTCGCCAGCCGACTCCGCCAGCAGCGCCAGCTCATCGAGCGTGTCGTCGAAGCCAGGCGCGCGACCGATCGCCACGCCCACGAGGATCGCGCGCGCTGGGTTCGGGTCGGATGTGGCAGAAAGGTCTGAATTCAAAATGACGACACAGCCCCTCGGTGATCGTTGAGCGGCTTCACGCCGCCTCCGGGGTGTCTGGCGCGTGGAAATTCACCGCACGGCCCGGAACCACCGTGGAAATGGCGTGCTTGTAGACCATCTGGGTCACGGTGTTGCGCAGCAAGACGACGTACTGGTCGAATGACTCGATGTGCCCCTGCAGCTTGATGCCGTTGACCAAGTAGATCGAGACCGGTACGTGCTCCTTGCGCAGCACGTTCAAGAAGGGGTCCTGCAGAAGCTGACCTTTATTGCTCACGATATCCTCCGTGTTGAATGAATTGTCGGAAGAAACGTTAACACACGGCCCCGCCAGAGCCGACCCATCGGGGAAATCCCCTTCAGCCTTTGGCATCGAACGGGTTCTTGCCCGAGCGCATTTCGATGCGCAGCGGGGTGCCGGTCAGCTTGAAGTGGTCGCGGATGCGCCCTTCGAGGAAACGCTTGTAGGCCGCGGTCACGTGTTCCAGCGAATTGCCGTGCACCACCACGATCGGCGGGTTCATGCCCCCCTGGTGTGCATATCGCAGCTTCGGCCGGAACATGCCCGCACGCTGCGGCGCCTGGTGTTCGATGGCGTCGAGCAGCAGCCGGGTCAGCACCGGCGTCGACATCTTGCATGTGGCCGAGGCGTGGGCGTCGGCGATGGCCTTCCAAACCGGCCCGAGACCCTGACGCTTGATCGCCGAGATGTTCAGCACCGGCGCGAACTTCAGGAACGCCAGACGCTGCTCGATCGACCGTTGCAGCTGCTGCCGCTGGTAGTCGTCGACCGCATCCCACTTATTTACCGCGATGACGACCGCGCGGCCGCTCTCGAGGATGTAGCCTGCGATGTGGGCGTCCTGGTCGGTCACGCCCTGCGTCGCATCGAGCAGCAACAGCACCACATTCGCATCGGCGATGGCCTGCAGCGTCTTGACCACCGAGAACTTCTCGATTGCCTCGAACACCTTGCCCTTGCGGCGCAGGCCGGCGGTGTCGATCAGCTCGAACTTCTGGCCGTTGCGCTCGAAAGGTACGGTGATCGCATCGCGGGTGGTGCCCGGCAGGTCGAATGCTACCAACCGCTCTTCACCGAGCCAGGTGTTGATCAGCGTCGATTTGCCGACGTTGGGGCGACCGGCCACGGCCAGCCGGATCGGCCGTGCCTCATCGACCTCGGTGTCTTCGTCGTCATCGAACGGGAAGCTGGCCAAGGCCGCCTCGGTCAGGCTACGGATGCCCTGGCCGTGCGCCGACGAAATCGGATGCGGCTCGCCCATGCCGAGCTCGTAGAACTCGCCCAGCAAGGGCGAATCGACCATGCCCTCAGCCTTGTTGGCCGCCAGCACCACGGTCTTGCCGACGGTGCGCAGGTAGCGCGCGATGTCATGGTCCTGCGCCGACAAGCCGCCGCGGATGTCGACCACGAAGATCACCGCATCGGCTTCGGCCACCGCCTGGCGCGTCTGCTTGGCCATTTCCTTGACGATGCCCGTGTCGCAGGTCGGCTCGAAGCCGCCGGTGTCGACCACGATGAATCCGCGGTCACCGATGCGGCCGTCGCCATAGTGGCGGTCACGCGTCAGCCCGGAAAAATCCGCGACGATTGCATCGCGGCTTTTGGTGATGCGGTTGAACAGCGTGGACTTGCCGACATTCGGCCGCCCGACGATGGCAATGACCGGCTTCATCGACACAAGCCCTCGGGAAGCCGCGTCATTCAGGCCGCAAGGCAAACAGCCCGCCGTCGCGGGTCACAACCAGCACCGTGGTGCCCGACACCACAGGCGCTGCTGCCATTGGCGCGCCGTCGGTCGGCAGGATCAGCTGCGCCACGCCGTGGTCTGCCGACAGGAAGTGCAGCTGCCCTTCGAAATCGCCGAACACGAGCACCGGGCCGAGGCTGAATGGCGTGGTCAATTGGCGGTGCAGGTAGGCGTCGGTGGTCCAGGCGACCTCACCGGTGTCGGCCTTCCACGCGGTGATGCGGTCGGCGGCATCTGCCGCGTATACGTAATGTTCGTCAGCGGCCAGCCCGCCGCGCCCGCTGAAAGTCTTCGTCCACAGCAGTTGCCCGGTTTCGGCATTGACGCAGCCGACGCTGGCCTGGTAAGCGCGCACGCAGACGACATCGCCGACACGCACTGCCGGTCCGACCAGGTCGGACAACCGTTCAATCTCATTGGAACCGCGCGGCGTGGCCAACGCCACGTCCCAGCGCACCGCGCCACTGGCCGGGTCGAGTGCCGCAAGGCGCGAGCCCTGGCTGACCAGCAAGGTGTTCTTGAACGCCGTCGCCACGCCGGCCTGCGCCAGCGTCAGTGCGTCACCAGGTCGCTGCACCGACCAGAGCTTGGCGCCGTTCAGGGCATCGAACGCGGTGACGCTGCGGTCGAGGCCGACCACGAACACACGCTCGCCAGCCACCAGCGGCGTCGTGATGACACGCATGCCCGCCGGCTGCCTCCAGAGCTCGCGACCAGCTTCGAACACGACGATCTGGCCTTCACGCGTGACCACCGCCGCGAACTTGCCATCGCTGCCGACGCCGGCGCTCAGCGCCGACTTGGCATTCGCGCGCCAGACTTCGCGGCCCTTGGCCGCGTCGAGCGCGATGACAGTGCCATCCGACGCTCCCACGGTGAAAGTGCTGCCGTTGACCGCGACCGACAGTGGGAACTCGACATCGGCGGTGCTCGACGTCCACACCACCCGCCCGGCGATCGTGGGCTTGACCGGCACCAGTTGCTTGGGTTCAGGCTTGTTCTTGTCAGGGAAGATCAGGCCGCAAGAGGACACCAGAACACTGAGGCAAGCGGCGACAACAACCGCGGCGCGCCTCACTTGACCGCTCCGGTGTCGGCAGCAGGATCGGCGGTCACGGTGGCGGTCAACGGAGGGGCGCCCATCGCAGCCAGCTTGGCCTCGATCAGGCGCCGGTATTCGATGCTCGCGTCCATTGCCTGCCATGCCTTGGTGTAGGACGCCTTGGCGTCGTCGGGCTTGCCCTGGGCCATCAACACGTCGCCGCGGCGATCGGCCGCCAGCGGCTCAAAGCCCGACGCGGTGGCCGCGTCGAGTTGCTTCAGGGCCTCGTCGTATTTCTTGTTGTCGAGCAGCAGGCCGGCCAATCGCAGCCGGGCGATGGTCTGGTATTCGGTTTCGGTCGCGTTGGCACTCACCCAATCGAGTGCGGCCTGGGCCGCATCGGTCTTGCCCTTCTCCGCCTGCACCTTGGCGGCCAGCAATCCGCCCTGCTGCGCAAAGGCTGTTTTTGGATAGCGTGCCTTCAGATCGCCGAACACGCGGGCGACCTTGTCGACATCGGCTGCCTGGGCGGCCTTGTCGAGTTCATCGAACATCGCACCGGCCTGGGTAGCCTGCTCTCGCTGCCACCAGTTCCAGCCCGTCCAGCCGGAATACGCCACCAGGGCAGCGATCATCAGCCAGGTGACGAGGTTGCCGTTGCGCTTCCAGAATTGCTTGACGGCATCAAGCTGTTCTTGTTCTTCGAGGTCGAGATGCGTGGCCATGCTTGCAGTGAGTTCCGGACGACTTTGGATTATGCGGTGCGCAGTTCGTCGGCCCAGAGCGCCGCATCCGACAGCACGCGTGTGCGTTGCGTGGCGCTGGCGTCGCGCAACGGCTTGATCGCGACCTCGCCGCGCGCCACTTCGTCGTCGCCAAAAATCAGTGCGTGACGGGCGCCGCTGGCATCGGCGCGCTTGAACTGCGACTTCATGCTGCCCAGACCGTCGCGGCCAGCCGCATGCATGAGCACCGACACACCGGCCACGCGCAACGCATCGACGGTGCGCAATGCGAGCGGCATCGCCGCGGGCGACGGCACCACCGCATAGGCATCCGGCGCGACCACAGGCGCCTCGATGCCGGCCTCCTTGAGCAGCAGCAGCAGCCGCTCAATGCCCAAGCCCCAACCCACAGCCGGTGCCGGCTTGCCACCGAGCTGTTCGATCAGCGTGTCATAGCGCCCGCCGCCGCACACCGTGCCCTGCGAACCCAGCCGATCGGTGACCCACTCGAACACCGTCAGGTTGTAGTAATCCATGCCGCGCACCAGCCGCGGGTTGATGCGGTAGGCCAGGCCGGCGGCATCGAGCGCCGCGCGCACCGCATTGAAATGCGCCAGCGACTCGGGCCCGAGGAAGGCCATCAATTGCGGCGCGGCTTCCACCAGCGCTTGCATCTCAGGGTTCTTGGTGTCAAGGATGCGCAGCGGGTTGCTTCGCAGCCGGCGCTTCGCGTCCTCGTCGAGCAATTCGGCATGGGCTTCAAAGTGGGCAATCAAGGCCACGCGGTGGGCCCGACGTTCGTCCGGCTGCCCCAGGCTGTTCAGCTCTAGCCGCAGATCGCGTCCTTCGACCAGGCCCAGCTCGCGCCACAGCATGCGGCACATCAGGATCAATTCGGCGTCGACGTCCGGCCCGGCGAATCCCAGCGCCTCGGCGCCGACCTGGTGGAACTGCCGGTAACGGCCCTTCTGCGGCCGCTCGTGGCGGAACATCGCGCCGATGTAGTACAGCCGCTTGCCCCCGTCGCGCAGCAGCGCGTGTTCGGTGACGGCGCGCACCACACCGGCGGTGTTTTCAGGGCGCAGGCTCAGGCGATCGCCGTTCATCGAATCGATGAACGAGTACATCTCCTTCTCGACGATGTCGGTGACCTCGCCCAATCCACGCACGAACAAAGCGGTCGGCTCAACGATCGGCGTGCGCACGCCGACGTAGCCGTGGCGTGTCATCAGCGAGCGCACGTGGCCCTCGAACCAGTCCCAGGTCGCCGACTCCGGCGGCAGGATGTCGTTCATGCCCTTGACGGCTTGGATGGTGTCGCTCATGGCGTTCTCAAGGATTCAACGGACACAGCCGAGGTGTCCAAGGAATGACAGCAATGAAGTGGGGGCGGCGTGTGCCGCGCACAGGTGGGCTCAGGTCGTCGACGCCGTCGCCGTGCCGTAGCGCTGGTCGATGTAGCGCTCGACCAGCGCATGGAACTCCTGGGCGATGTTGTCGCCACGCAGCGTCAGCGCCTTGACACCATCGATGAACACCGGCGCGGCTGGCGCCTCACCGGTGCCGGGCAGACTGATGCCGATGTCGGCATGCTTGCTCTCGCCGGGGCCGTTGACGATGCAGCCCATCACCGCGACCTTCATCTTCTCGACGCCCGGGTAGCGCGCACGCCACACCGGCATCTGGGCACGCAAATGGTCGTCGATCTGCTTGGCCAGTTCCTGGAAGGTGATGCCGGTCGTACGTCCGCAGCCGGGGCAGGCGGTGACGCTGGGGTTGAACGAACGAAGGCCGAGCGATTGCAATATTTCCAGCGCGATCACCACCTCTTGGGTGCGCGATTCGCCCGGCTGCGGCGTCAGCGACACGCGGATGGAGTCGCCGATGCCGTCCTGCAGCAGCAGCGCCAGTGCGGTCGCCGACGCGACCGTGCCCTTGGTGCCCATGCCCGCTTCGGTCAGGCCCAGGTGCAGCGCGTAATCGCAGCGCTTAGCCAGCGCGCGGTAGACGCTGACGAGATCCTGCACCCCGGACATCTTGCACGACAGGATGATCTGGTCACCGTTCATGCCCAGCGCTTCGGCGCGCTTCGCCGACGTGATTGCCGAGGTGATCAGCGCGCGATACATGATCTGCTGCGGAGGGTGCGGCTCGGCGAGCTTCGCGTTGTCGTCCATCATCTGCGCCAGCAACTCGGAATCGAGGCTGCCCCAGTTGACGCCAATGCGCACCGCCTTGTCGAGCTTCGCCGCGATCTCGATCATCTGCGCGAACTGACGGTCGCCCTTGTCGCCCTTGCCCACGTTGCCGGGGTTGATGCGGTACTTCGACAGCGCTTCGGCACAGGCCGGGTGCTCACTGAGCAGCCGGTGCCCGTTGTAGTGGAAGTCGCCGACCAGCGGGACGTCGATGCCCATGCGGTCGAGCTGATCGCGGATGTGCGGCACGGCCGCCGCAGCCTCCGGCGTGTTGACGGTGATGCGCACCAGTTCCGAGCCGGCGATCGCGAGCTCTTTCACCTGGATCGCGGTGCCGATCACGTCGACGGTGTCGGTGTTGGTCATCGACTGCACACGCACATGCGCAGCACCGCCGATCGTCACCACACGCGAGCCCCAGCGCACCTGCGCCTGGCGGGTGCGCTTGCTGGCGGGCCGTGCGGGTTCGATGAAGTCATCCATCGCCTCGAAGGCATCGGGAGCCCCGCGGGCTCCGTCGCGCAGATCACCCATGCTGATCTCCTATTTGAGTTCGAGGAGCGCCACGTTGTCGCGCGTCGACGATGCGAGGTTGACGGCCTGGCCGTGGAACGCCACTTCGGTACCCGCGGCATTGCCAATCTTGAGCTTGAACGGTGCAGCGCCGTCGAGCACCAGCGCTTCGCCGCTCACCAGCATCCGCGACACCAGCACCTTCGATTGGCCATCGACCACCTCAACCCAGGTTTCTGCGCTGGCCTTCAGCTGCAGCGGACCCACTGCTCCCGCCGAGGCCACAGCTGCAGGCATCAACAGGCCACTGGAAGCTGATGCCGCAAGTTCCACCACCACGGCACTGGCCGCAGCCTCACCGATCGCTGAGGACGCAGCCTCTGCCGGCGCCAGGGCAGCATCGACAGGCGCCCCGGCGATCGGCGGGGGCTCGACGGCAGCCACCACCGGCGCACTCGCGGCTGGAGGAGCCGGTGGCGGGCTGGAAATGGCGGCTTGAATCGACGAGGCCCAGTCGGTCGGCATCAACAGGACCAACAGCGCCGCCGCAGCGATCAGTGCGGCAACCCACACGGCAGGCGAGGTGAGCGCAGAAAAGCGAACGGGCTCGTGGCGCCCGGGGCGGTCGCGAAACGGTGTGTTGATTCCGCCATCGACCGCGTCCAGCCGGTAGCCCGGCGCCTGAGGCAACGCAGCCAGCACCGGGGCCGGATCGATCTTCAGGCTGCGGCAGATCGTCTGCGCCAGTGCGCGCGCGAAGGTCGCGTCGGGCAGTTCAGACAGCCGGTCGGCTTCCAACAGTTCCAGCTTGCGCTGCGACACCTTGATCGACGCCGCCAATGCAGCGATGTGCAGCCCTTGTGCTTGTCGCGCTGTGCGCAGCAGCGTGCCGGCGCTGGGCGACGCGCCGGTCGCCGGGGTCACGCCTGGGGTGCCGGACTCACTCATTGAATCGTCCTTCGGCCAAGGCAGTGGCCTCGGGCGACTGTGGGAAGCGGTTGCGCAGCTGCTCGCTGAAGTCCGCCGCACCCAGGGTGTTGCCGATCTTGTTCTCGATGCGAGCGGCGAGCCACAGGGTCTGCGCGCTGACCAGGCCGGGCACCGCGTTGACGCGACGGATGTAGAAGCGGGCTCGCTCCACATCGCCCTTGCGGTACAGCACCTCGCTGAGGTTGACAGAAACCGCCGGGTTGCCGGGTTCCAGCGCATAGGCGCGCACCAGCGTGCGCTCGGCGTCGTCAGGCTTGCCGCTGCGCGCATGGCACACGCCCTGGGTCAACAGCGTGCGGGCGCTGTCCTGGTACTGCGGCACTGCCAGCGCCCGGCTGAACAGTGCATCGGCCTCGGCATAGCGATCCCGCTGGCACAGGTACCAGCCGAAGTTCTGCATCACGTCAGCATCCTTCGGGTCGAGCTGCATCGCGCGACGGAAGCTTTCCTCGGCCAGCTGGTGGTCGCCGAGGTTGCCATAGATCAGCCCGCGCAGGTTGAACGCCGCCGCCACATTGGGATTGGAAGCGATCGACTTCTTGACCTCATCGAGTGCCGTCGTCATCTGGCCGCGGCTGAAGTAAGCCCCGGCCAGTTCCAGTCGAACGCTGGCGCGACGGGAGGCGTCGGTTTCATCTGACGCGGTGGGCCGGTCTTTGGTGTCGGTGGAAGCGCTGCTGCGACTGGCGGTGTTGGCCGGCGTACCGGGGTAGCGACTGTCGGGTCGACTCACACAGCCGGCGAGCAAAACCGCCACACAAATCCAGGCGATACCGACGCGTAACAGACGCCGCGCCGTGCTTGCGGTGGCGGCACCAACGTCGATGCGGGTGATCGTCATGCGGGCCTTTCGTGGGCCGGTGTCGCCAGCGTGCGCGCTGAGGGCATATCAAGCGACACGATCGGGATCGCCGCGCGGCCCAGGCGCCGCTCGGCGACGCGGGTGCGGTCCTGCACCTCACCGGCCAGCTGTCCGCAAGCGGCATCGATGTCGCTGCCGCGGGTCTTGCGGATCGTGGTCACGATGCCTACCTCCTGCAGCACGTTGGCGAAGGCCTTGACGCGCTCGCGCGGGCTGCAGGTGAGCCCGGACGCCGGAAACGGATTGAACGGGATCAGGTTGAACTTGCAGGTCAGCGACTGGGCGCGAACGCCACGGCCCTGCACCAGATCGACCAACTGACCCGCATGCGCCGGGCTGTCGTTGACGCCGTCGAGCATGCAGTACTCGAAGGTGATGAAGTCACGTGGGGCGGCTGCGAGATACCGATCGCAGGCAGCCAGCAGCTCGGCCAGCGGGTACTTGCGGTTCAGCGGCACCAGGTCGTCGCGCAGTGCGTCGGTCGGCGCATGAAGCGACACCGCAAGCGCGACCGGACAGTCGGTACCGAGCC
>JAYVEB010000088.1:0-5212 GCA_043749095.1 Burkholderiales bacterium
TTGAGTACCGCAAGGGCTTCAAGATCAACCCGATCTAAGGCTTTAGCGTTTCCCTGAGGGATCTCGGGATGGAAGGCATTGCTTTCCATCCCGGGAGTCCCCATACCAAGGCTAGTGCATACGCATTGAAAGAAAATGATGTCAGAAAAAAAGACTCACTCCGTTCGCTTCGAGCCCATGGGACTGGAAATTGAAGTCGAGGAGGGTGAGTGGGTCCTGGATGCCGCGTTTCGGCAGGGCTTGGCTGTGCCGCATGGTTGTCGCTTGGGTCGTTGTGCCAGCTGCAAATGTGTTTTGCTAGAAGGTGATGTTGAGATGGAGGATTATTCAACCTTCGCGTTGTCTGAGTCAGATCGCGATGGCGGTCAAATTTTGCTATGCCGCACTCAGGCTTACAGTGACATCACAGTTGAATTGTTGAACTACGACGAGGATTTGATGAGCCGTTCGATTCCGGTGAAGGAATTCGACGGTGTGCTTAGTTCCGTCACGGAATTGACGCACGACATTCGCCTGCTGAAGGTACAGCTTGAGAAGCCATTGAAGTTTTGGGCCGGCCAGTTTGTCGAGCTTGGTATACCCAGCGCTGGTGTGACGCGCTCTTATTCCATGGCTAGCACGCCTGCTACTCCAAATCAGTTGGAATTCATCATTCGCAAGTATCCAGAAGGTGCGTTTTCTTCGCTGCTGGACACGACACTCACTTCTGGCACTGCTGTCACGGTGAAGGGCCCATTCGGGACTTGCCTGCGTCGTGAAGGGCGGCCTGGGCCGATGTTGTTGGTTGGAGGTGGATCGGGCATGTCGCCCCTGTGGTCTATTCTTCAAGATCACATCGCGAGCGGTGAGCAGCGACCCATTCGCTTCTTCTATGGCGCACGCGCCAAAAAAGATCTGTTCATGTTAGAGGAATTCGCGGGCATTGTGAAATCGCTGCCGGACTTCCAATTCATACCGGTGTTGTCGCAGGCTGGTCCCGACGATGCCTGGACGGGCGAATCCGGATTCGTGCATGAGGCGCTCCAACGCATCATGTGCGAACAGCAGTTGTCCGGTGAGATCGACTCGTATACCTGCGGCCCCGTGCCTATGGTTGATGCTGTGTTGCCCGTTTTGCAGGAGTTGGGCGTTGCCCCGGCCAACACGCACGTCGATAAATTCACTCCAGCCAGTGCCACTGCGCCAAATCTCGTTCACTAATAATTGGAAATATAACCATCATGACTGAGACAACAGACTACGTGCCCGTCAACTCCGGCGCCGCAGGTTCTGCAAAATTTTCAGGCTCGGACAGCCGCAAGTTTAATTACTACGCGCCGAAGGGACGCAAGGCCTCGCACTACGAGGACATGACGCTGGACGTTCAGCCCGATCCGAAGCGACACCTTCTGCAGGGGTGGATTCTCAGCTTCCCCGACGGTACGTCGACGTATTCAGAAGATTGGACTGCTGCGAAGTCCAGCGACTGGCATATTTTCCGCGCCGTCGACGAAGAGTGGGAGCGTACGCACTACAAGCGCCAGTCGACCATCGAAGGGATGATTGGGCAGGCGGTTGAAAACGGCCGTCGCTCGGGTGCAGCCACTCGCTTCAACAAAGCGTGGGTCAAGGTGCTGGAACGGCATCTTGGCGCATACAAGCATGCTGAATTCGGCCTGAGTTGCTCATTGACTCAAGCGCAGCGATACGGCTACACCCAGATGATCAATTCTGCGATCCTGACCAATGCGTCGTACAAGATTCGGTTCGCACAAGACGTGACGCTCTATTTGTCTGACATTGGTTTGGACATCCCCGACGGCTTCGACACCGAGATCGGTAAGACGTACTGGATGGAAGACCCGATGTGGCAGCCTACGCGTCAATTGATCGAGACGATTGGTGGTTCGCAGGACTACTTGGAGCAGTACTTCCTTACCAACCTCGTGTTTGAGCCGTTGGTTGGTGAGCTGTTCCGCAGTGGTTTCATCATGCAGGCTGCTGCTTCTCAAAATGACTTCATCACACCTACCGTGGTGTCCTCGGCGGAAGGCGACTACCAGCGGAATCTGGCCAACACGATGGAATTGATCAACATGTTGGTTAAAGACCCGGTACACGGTGTGCATAACGTTGGCCTGTTCAATTCTTGGCTGCACACGCACGGCGAATTGGCTGTCAAGTCGGCTCAGCACCTTCAGCCCATCTGGTCGTTGCCCACAGTCAAGGTCGCGCAGTTCACTGAGGCCTATGCCTCTGCTATCGGGCGCATGCGCAGTATTGTTGGTCAGCTGGGCCTGACGTTGCCAGCCAGCATGGCTGAATGATTTTCAATCACCGAATTTAGGAACGCATCATGTCCAGTGACCACACCCAAAATATTTTTAAATCAGGTAAAGAGCTGGTGTTTAAAGACACCATTTCACACCAGTGCGGCGTGACGCTCAATGAAAGCGTCGAGGCACGAGCCATCGCTGACGTGCTTGGGCGGCGTGAAGGCATCACCGTTACCTACATGCCGGCGATGATTCGCGTGGACGGCGAAGGCAAGATCATCTTCAAGATGGACGAGATCGGTGAAGAGCTCGGTTACGAGATGACGCATGAGGCGTTCGAAATTTCTATCTCGACGCATTACGGACGCATGGTGATGGTGGACGAGAACACCGTGATACTGTTTGGTGACATGAATGAAGCCATGTCGTACATCGCTTACGACTGAGAGAACACTCGTTGTACGGGAATAATTCCGTATGGCGAGGCAGAATCATCTTAAAAGCTCCACCTTGCGGGCTACTTCTTTTTAAGTGACCGCATTGAGGTTGGGCTGACTAGGTAACATGGTCTTCCAACACAGGCTCCAGCGCAACAAGCCTCTTTAAAAGAAGCGCCCAAGTGGCCTAAAGTCTAGGTTGTTGGGGAAAGAGGGTTACGGAGAATTCCGCAACTTTTGGTAGCCGCTGGCGACTGTTGACCTTCAACAACCTAATTGGAATTGTAGTAATGCCTAATCTAATGTTGCATGACGACGAGGCCCGCCAAGCGCTAGGCCGGGGGGTCGCGAAAATGGCACGTGCGGTGAGTGGTACGCTTGGCCCGCGCGGCATGAACGTGATCATCGATCGACCCATCGGCTCGCCTATGATCTCGCGTGATGGCGCACGCATTGCTGCCGAAATCGAGCTGGAGAACCCCTTCGAAAACATCGGCGCGCAGGTCTTGCGCGAGGTCTCGATGCAGACGGCAGAAGTTGCGGGCGACGGTACTACAACGGCCACCGTGTTGGCAGACGCGTTGGTTCAGGGCGGCTTGGCCTCCTTGGCCAAGGGGTCCAACCCCGTTGAGCTCGTGGAAGGGTTGGAGTTGGCCGTCACCGAGGTCATTGCGGCGCTCAAGCGGAACGCGAAACCACTTCGCGACGGTGAGCAACTGCGCGCCGTGGCGATGGTGGCTACGAGCAACGATCCAACTGGGAACCTCGTGGCAGAGGCATTGGAGCGTGTCGGTGCGGACGGTATTGTTGACGTCGACTACGGCACAACCGTGGAGACGCTTTTGGAAGTTGTGGACGGCATGGCCTTCGATCGGGGCTACTTGTCGCACCACATGATCACCGACGTCGAAAAGATGCAGGTGGTTCTGGAGAACCCCTACATTTTGATGACCGACCAGCGCTTGATGACGGCCGATGAGGTTGCCACTCTGGTGAAGCTGGTAGCCCAGTCCAAACGACCGCTGTTGGTCATCGCCGAGGAAGTGGCTCCGCCGGCCGTGATTGGTCTGCTGGCTTGGCGCGACAATGGTGGTTCGCCTGTGGCGGCGATCCACCCGCCAGATTACGGACATTGGCGCAAAGCAGCTCTCGAAGATCTGGCCATCCTGACGGGTGGACGCGTTATCTCCCGCGATCTGGGCGGCACCATTGCCGCAGTGCAATTGCGTGACCTGGGCCAGGCGCGTCAAGTGCGTATTTCTCAGAATCAGACGGTGGTCACTGCCGGCCATGGAGATCCTGCGATGATTGCGGCACGCCGTCAGCAGATCCACCGCCAGTACGAACTGGCGCCCGAGAACATCGAGCGTGACAAGATCAAGGAACGGCTGTCAAAAATGTCCGGCGGCACTGCGATCCTACTTGCTGGGGGAGCCACCCCAGTGGAACAGAAGCGACGCTTTCTTTTGATTGAAGATGCCATCCATGCGGCGCGAGCTGCGATTTCCGAGGGCGTGGTTCCCGGTGGCGGGCTGGCCCTGTTGCGCGTGGCCGATGAACTCACGGGCTTGCTTGAGACTACTCAGGGCTCAGTGAAGGAGGGCGTCGCGATGTTGCAGCGCGCGCTGCAGCTGCCGGCGTATCACATTGCTGCCAACCGTGGACTGGACGCCAAGGCGGTATTGGCCAAAGTGTTGGAGTCTGAATATGGCGTCGGCCTGGATGCTCGCAGCGGTAAGTTCGTTGATCTGGAAGCTGCGGGTATCATTGATCCAGTGCGTGTTACTTACAGTGCTGTGCGCAATGCAGCTTCGGTTGCTGGATTGATTCTTACCACGCAGACGCTAGTGGCGAAAAAGCCGGATGTGGTCGATCCTACCGCTGGCCCAGCAACTGGCGGCGGCGCTGAATTGCTAGGACGGGCCTGAAACCGCGGTTGTCAATAACTGGTGCGGTTGCTGATTGCCAGAATTATCGATTTTCACGTTGGGAAACGCGGCGGTGTTCGGCAAGATCGTGACGGGAGCGCTGGGGTGAATTCGACAGGCAGGCAGCAGTGCAACGTATCGCTCTGTTGTTTGCTCGTGCCCTAACGGTCTGTTGAATTTCGATCCCACGTAAATGTAGGTTGCGTGGTGGTCGTTATGGATATGGTGTCTAGGCTCGTGATGGAGTAAATGCGGCGCGCGGATCGGGCCTGACACAGGAAGCGCTGTTCACGGTGATTGGAGTTGCCCCTCTTCTGCGGACGGTTACGTGCTGAGGTTTTCAGCCTTTTCAATGTGAGTGGGCGCAGGGTTGTCCACCGGGGGCGTGGCGCCCGCCACGCAATCGCCGACGGTGGGCAACCCGTGTTTGCCGCGCGATGATCTGACTCTGTTCTTGCTCTCGTAGTTGGCGGGCGAGAGGTGGTCCAGTGCCGAGTGCCGACGGCGCGGGTTGTACCAACCCTCGATGTAGGTGAACAGCGCCAGCCGCGCCTCGGTCTTCGTCTGCCAGCTCTTGCGGTCGATCAGCTTG
>JAYVEB010000089.1:0-37605 GCA_043749095.1 Burkholderiales bacterium
GCCTGCGTGCGCGCCGCCTGCAAACGCTCGGCAAGGCGGCTCTGCAGGTCGCGAAGGGCTTGCTTGTTGGCCATCTAGTCGAATGCGTGGATCTTGACGACGAGCTCGTCGGCGTTGACCGGCTTGACGATGTAGTCGCGTGCGCCCTGGCGCATGCCCCAGACCTTGTCGGTTTCCTGGTTCTTGCTGGTGCACATGATCACCGGCACCCGAGAGAAGCGCGGGTCTCGGGTGATCGAGCGGGTCAGCTGGAAGCCGTTCTGGCCCGGCATGACGACGTCCATCAGGATCAGGTCCGGCGTCTGTTCTTCCAGCCGGAGCATCGCTTCTTCGCCGTTCTCGGCGGTGCGCACCGCATAGCCCTGCTTCTTCAGCAGGTCCGACACGAAATAGAGCTCCGTCTTCGAATCGTCGACCAACAGAATGTTCTTAATTGCCATTTCTTGTCCTCGGGAATCGATTTCAGCGCCCAGCCTCGTCCAGAAGCAATCCGTGCGCCGCGAAAACAATGACAAATCGCGTCAGTTGTGCGGCACCGCGGCGTCTTCCTTCAGGTGCAGGCGCACCGCGTCCAGCAACTGGTCCTTGGTGAACGGCTTGGTCAGGTAGTCCTGGGAGCCGACCATGCGACCGCGTGCCTTGTCAAAAAGGCCGTCCTTCGACGACAACATGATCACCGGCAGGTCGGCGTAGCGGCTGTTGCGCTTGATGATGGCGCAGGTCTGGTAGCCGTCGAGCCGCGGCATCAGGATGTCGCAGAAGATCAGCGCCGGCGCGTGGTCATTGACCTTGGACAGCGCGTCAAAGCCGTCTTCGGCCAGGTAGACGTCGTAGCCGCCCTGTTTGAGAAATATCTCCGCGCTGCGGCGGATGGTGTTGCTGTCGTCGATGACCAGCACCCTGGTCCTGGGCGCAGGCGCCCCGATGTCACTGTCCACTGACATTCTCCTCATCAGGGCACACCCGTGCCCCGCCTGTCGGGTTATCGGTCAGATCTGCACCATCTCAAAGTCTTCTTTTCGGGCACCGCATTCGGGGCAGGTCCAGTTCATCGGAACATCCGCCCAGCGGGTACCGGGCGCGATGTCGTGCTCCGGATCGCCCGTGGCCTCGTCGTAAATCCAGCCGCAGATCAGGCACATCCAGGTTCTTGGGTCGGTCACGGTGGTTTTGAACGGGTCATTACAATGAAATTCATTCTACCGACGCAACGTTTGCAGCGCGTGTGCCCAGGCGCCACGTTGTTCTGCGATACCGCCCGTTCGACCTCGTCATCGGTCACAGCCCTGCTGGCGCGCCTTCCCATCCTCACCCGAGTCTTCCGCCATGACCGCACAACCCCAGGCGACCGCCGACCCCACTGAAGAGGCACAGGAAGCGCCGTCGCCGGCCTGCGTGATGAGCTTCAATTCGTCGGACGCCACCGGTGCGGGGGGCATCAGCGGCGACGTGGCCACCATCGCCGCCATGGGCGCGCATGCGCTGCCGGTCATCACCTCGATCCTGCTGCGCGACACGGCGGAGGTGTTCGATCACCATGCGATCGACCCCGACGTGGTCGCCGAACAAGCGCGTAACGTGCTCGAGGACATCACGATCGCCGCCTGGAAGGTGGGCTTCCTCGGCTCGGCCGAGGCAGTCGGCGCGGTGGCGGAGATCCTGTCGGACTACCCGGACGTGCCGCTGGTCGCCTACATGCCGAACCTGTCGTGGCTGGAAGAAGACCAGCAACAGGCCTATCTCGATGCGTTTCGGGAACTGGTGCTGCCGCAGACCGAGGTGCTGGTCGGTAGCCACCAAACCCTGACCGACTTCCTGCTGCCGGACTGGGACGCCGACCGCCCGACCTCGCCGCGCGAATTGGCGGTGGCGGCGGCCGAGCATGGCGCCAATTTCGTGCTGGTCACCAGCGTGCTGATCACCAGCGGCAAGAGCGCCGACCAGCACCTCGACAACGTGTTGGCCTCGCCACAGGGCGCGCTGACTGGCGAGAAGTTCGAGCGCTTCGACGCCAGCTTCATCGCGGCGGGCGATACGCTGTCGGCCGCGCTCGCCGCGCTGCTGGCCTCGGGCAGCGAGTTGCACACCGCCGTCGGCGAATCGTTGGCGTTCCTGGACCAGGCACTTGACGCCGGGTTTCGCCCCGGCATGGGCAATGTCGTGCCGGACCGTTTCTTCTGGGCGCTGGCCCCGGGTGAAGAGGAGGACGGTGCCGACGGCGACGCCCTGACACCCGACGCCCCCGGCTCCCGCCACATCCACTGACACATTTGACTCGCCGGCCTGAATCGCCACCGTCCGCACCTCACCGATCGCCATGACTTCCACCAACGCACAGCTTTTCGAGCGCGCCCAGCGCGTCATTCCCGGCGGCGTGAATTCGCCGGTGCGCGCTTTCCGCGCCGTCGGCGGCACGCCGCGCTTCATCGCACGCGCGCAGGGGCAGTACATCTTTGATGCCG
Source organism: Burkholderiales bacterium (assembly GCA_043749095.1). Classification (GTDB taxonomy): domain Bacteria; phylum Pseudomonadota; class Gammaproteobacteria; order Burkholderiales; family Burkholderiaceae_C; genus PBB1. The sequence continues at coordinate 2,463 of JAYVEB010000089.1, forward strand.
AAGGCACGCGCTACATCGACTACATCGGCTCCTGGGGGCCGATGATCCTGGGCCACGGCCACCCGGCCGTGCTCGACGCGGTGCAGAAGGCGGTGCTCGACGGCTTCTCGTTCGGCGCGCCGACCGAGCGCGAGATCGAGCTGGCCGAGGAAATCCTGAAACTGGTGCCCAGCATGGACCAGGTGCGGCTGGTCAGCTCGGGCACCGAAGCGGCGATGAGCGCGCTGCGGCTGGCCCGCGGCGCCACCGGCCGCAGCAAGATCGTCAAGTTCGAGGGCTGCTACCACGGCCATGCCGATGCGCTGCTGGTGAAGGCCGGCTCAGGCCTCGCCACCTTCGGCAATCCGACCAGCGCTGGCGTGCCGGACGACGTCGTCAAGCACACCGTCGTGCTCGAATACAACAACGTCGCCCAGCTCGAAGAGGCGTTCAGTCTGCACGCCGCCGACATGGCCTGCGTGATGATCGAGCCGATCTGCGGCAACATGAATTTCGTGCGCGCCAGCGTGCCGTTCATGACCAGGCTGCGCGAACTGTGCACCCAACACGGTGTGCTGCTGGTGTTCGACGAGGTGATGACCGGCTTCCGCGTCGCGCTCGGAGGCGCGCAGTCGCTGTACGCGAAGCTGATCCCCGGCTTCGCGCCCGACGTCAGCGTCTTCGGCAAGGTGATCGGCGGCGGCATGCCGTTGGCGGCGTTTGGCGGGCGGCGCGCGGTGATGGAGCAGCTGGCGCCGTTGGGCCCGGTCTACCAGGCTGGCACGCTGTCGGGCAACCCGGTGGCCACCGCCTGCGGCCTGGCCACGCTGCGTGAAATCCAGAAGCCCGGCTTCTACGAGGCACTCGCCGCCAGCACGCGCCAGCTGGTCGACGGGCTGGCCGCCGCAGCGAAGGCGGCTGGCGTGCCGATGGTCACCGACAGTGAAGGCGGCATGTTCGGCTTTTTCTTCGCGTCCGAACTGCCGCAGAACTATCCGGCGGTGCTGGCCACCGACAAGGCGCGCTTCAACCAGTTCTTCCACGCGATGCTCGACCGCGGGATCTATCTGGCGCCCGCGTTGTACGAGGCCGGCTTCGTCAGCGCGGCGCACCGGCCTGAAAACATTGCAGCGACCACAGCAGCGGCGGCACAAGCCTTGCAACCCTGACGCCGACGACGCAAGCTTCCCGTCGGCGCACTGTGCCGGCGCCCTCGGCATCGGCACCTAGACCCTCGCGACTCCATGCACATCCACATCCTGGGCATCTGCGGCACCTTCATGGGCGGCTTGGCGGCCCTGGCGCGGGAGGCCGGGCACCGGGTGACCGGCTGCGACAGCGGCGTCTACCCACCGATGAGCGATCAGTTGCGCGCGCTCGGCATTGAGCTGATCGAAGGCTACGGCGCCGACCAGCTGGCGCTGCGCCCCGATGTGTTCGTGGTCGGCAATGTGGTCGCGCGCGGCAACCCGCTGATGGAAGCGGTGCTCGATGCCGGCGCGGCTTACACCAGCGGCCCGCAGTGGCTGGCCGAACAGGTGCTGCAAGGCCGCCATGTGCTGGCCGTGGCAGGCACCCACGGCAAGACGACGACCACCGCGATGCTCGCGTGGATTCTGGAAAAAGCCGGGCTGGCGCCTGGTTTTCTGGTCGGCGGGGTGCCGCTGAATTTTGGCGTGTCCGCTCGACTGGGATCGAGGAGCCCGAATGCACCGTTTGTCATCGAGGCCGACGAGTACGACACCGCCTTCTTCGACAAGCGCAGCAAGTTCGTCCATTACCGGGCGCGCACTGCGGTGCTGAACAACCTGGAGTTCGACCACGCCGACATCTTCGACAACCTGGCGGCGATCGAACGGCAGTTCCACCACCTGGTGCGCACCGTGCCATCGCAAGGGCGCCTGGTCGTCAATGCGCGCGACGAGGCCCTGCAGCGCGTGCTCGGCGTCGGCTGCTGGAGCGAGGTGGTGCGCTTCGGCGCGCGCAAGGAAACGCCCGGCGAGTGGCGCGCCCGCGGCGAGCCGCATGCCTTCGATGTGCTGCGCGGCAGCATGCGGCTCGCCCGTGTCGAGTGGGCGCTGGCCGGTGAACACAACCAGCTGAACGCGCTGGCGGCCATCGCTGCCGCCGATCACGTAGGCGTGCCCTCGGAGGTCGCGGCTCAGGCGCTGTCGACCTTCGAGAACGTGCGTCGCCGACTGGAGCTGCGTGGCAGCGTGGCCGGGATCAGCGTCTACGACGATTTCGCTCACCACCCGACCGCGATGCGCACCACGATCAATGGTCTTCGCCGCCAGATCGATGCGCGTTGGAACCCGGCAACGCAGTCGCGGCCGCGCATCCTCGCGGTGTTCGAGCCGCGATCGAACACGATGAAGCAGGGCGCGATGAAGGCGCAACTGCCCTGGGCGCTGGAAGAGGTCGACCTGTCGTTCTGCCACAGCGGCGGCCTCGACTGGGATGCCGCGCAGGCCTTGGCACCGCTGGGCAAGCTGGCCTCGGTCAGCGACCGCATCGACACGCTGGTCGCACGCGTGGTCGCCGCAGCGAAGCCGGGCGACCATGTGCTGTGCATGAGCAACGGCGGCTTCGGCGGCGTGCACGATCTGCTGCTGCAGGCGCTCGCGGCCAAGGGCTGAGCCCTTGCCAGAAGTGCCACCGGAAGCCATGGCGGGACGAGCGCCGGGCCGCTCCCAAGCCGAGCTGCATCCAGGGGACACACAGCGGCCCCTTCGTGGCCCAAGGGGATCGCTCGACGTACCCGCCGAGCGAGGGGCGCCATTGACGCATCTGCTCTACCTGCACGGCTTTCGCTCGTCACCGCAGTCGACCAAGGCCCGGCAGTTTCGCGACTGGGTGCATGCGCATCGTCCCGACATCCATTGGTGGTGCCCGCAACTGCCGCCGTCACCGCATGAGGCGATCACCCTACTGGCGCGAGGCACGGCCGACTGGCCTCTCGCGCAGACCGCGGTGGTCGGCAGCTCGCTCGGCGGCTTTTACGCGACGGTGCTGGCCGAGCGATGGGAAGAAGCCGTCCGCGTCGTGGTGCTGAATCCAGCCGTGCGCCCTGACCGCGATCTGGCCGACCGGATCGGTGAGATCAGCGCCTGGCACAGCGAGCAGCGGTTCTTTTCCCGGCCCGACTTCATTGCCGATCTGCACGACATGACGCCTGCTGCGATCACCCGGCCGCAACGCTATTTCGCGGTCATCGCGAAAGGCGACGATGTGCTGGACTGGCGTGAGATGGCAGCGCGCTATGCCGGCTGCACCATGCGTCTGCTCGAAGGCGGCGACCATGCGCTGAGCGACTTCGGCGCATCGTTTGCCGCGGTGCGCGATTTCCTGGGCCTGGAGGGGCCCACTGTCTGATCACCAGTGGATCAGGATCCACACCACACGGCCCCAGACCTCGATGTTGAACCAGAACAGCGCCGCCGCGTACGCATAGCGGCGGAACTGCCGGGCGCGCTTGAGCCACAGGTCGATGCCGGTGCCGATGAAGATCCCGAAGGACAGCAAGCTGATGCCGCCCGTCAGCATGAAGACAATGCCCATCACCCAGCGAAATGCCACCATGTCGTCAGACTTTCAGTTTGCGACGGCGCGCCGCAGAGCACACCAACAGCTCACCATGCCGGCGCCAGCTCGGCGAGACCCGCGGGAGCCTTCGATTCATCGGAGAAGGTGACGATCTCGAACGCGTCAGGATCGGCGAGCACCGCACGCACCAGCTTGCTGTTGAGCGCATGGCCGGACTTGAACGCGCTGTAGGCGCCGATCAGCGGGTGCCCGAACACGTACAGGTCACCGATCGCGTCGAGGATCTTGTGCTTGGCGAACTCATCGCCATAGCGCAGCCCGCCGCTGTTGAGCACCTTGTAATCATCCACCACCACCACGTTGTCGAGGCTGCCGCCCAGCCCCAGGCCGCGCGAACGCATCAACTCGACATCTTTCGTAAAGCCGAAGGTTCTGGCCCGCGCGATCTCGCGCTTGTACTGGCCCGAGCCCATGTCGAACACCACATGCTGGCCGGTCTGGTTGACGGCCGGGTGATCGAAGGCGATCTCAAAGGTCAGCTTGTACCCGTCGAACGGCTCGAGCCGCGCCCACTTCAGGCCGGCGCCCTCGCCTTCACGCACTTCCACCGGCTTGCGCAGGCGCAGAAAGCGCTTGGGCGCCTCCTGCAACGCGATGCCGGCGCTTTGCAGCAGGAACACGAATGAGGCCGCAGAGCCATCGAGGATGGGGACCTCTTCCGCCGTGATGTCGACGATCAGGTTGTCGATGCCCAGGCCTGCGCAGGCAGACAGCAGGTGCTCGACGGTGTTGACCTTGGGCGCGCCGGGGTCACCGCCTGGCGACAGTGCCGTGGCCATGCGGGTGTCGCATACCGAGCCGGGACGCACCGGAATGTCCACCGGCTGCGGCAGATCGACCCGCCTGAACACGACCCCACTGTCCGGCGGCGCCGGTCGCAAGGTCATTTCGACCCGCTGCCCGCCATGCACGCCGACGCCGACCGCGCGGGTCAGGGACTTGAGGGTGCGCTGCGCCAACATGGATCGATGATACTGACCGGATCAACAACGGGCGATTCAGCCGGCGGATGGCTGAAACGCAGGGCTGGCGTTCGATTCGTTACCAATTCGAGGTGCGGTCCCGCGCGTGTCGATGCGGCCCCGAACAGGGGTAGGTTTTATGCTGCATAAAGCCAATTTGGGCTTCCGTCGAAACAGCCGTGCGCATGATCCTGACTGCATTTGTGGTGTCCTGCATCAACGACGCGCGATCGCCGGCGTGGCTGTCTGCATCCACCGACTTCCTGGGGCCGTTGCGTGGGCTGCTGTACCCTGCGCTGTCGCTGCGGACCGTCCAGCTGTTCAAGTTGCGTCAGCACGAACTGCAATTGAAGAGAGACCAGTTCTTCAATCACCTCAGACACCAGTTCTATTTGTCCAAGCGACTGTCCACCCGGCAGCGCCTCGAAGTCGCCCTGCACCGTCACGACTATGAGTTCAGTCGCTATTCAGACGCTTACCGGGCGCAGGTGTACCGAAATTCGGGGTTGATCCTGTGGCAGGCAGACATCGACGGCACGCATTTCTGCATTCGCCTGACCGCCAGCCGAGACTTGTCGTGGGAAGGGGATCTGAGCGTGATGCTTCACGCCGATGGTGCACGGCTGTGCACCATGTCGTTCACCTATGTCGACGCCAGCTTGTTCGGTGTCGGATCGACGCCTATGATGTTCTTCACCCGCAACCAGTCAGACCCTCACAAGCCCGAGCAGAAGCTGTTGCGTCAAAGTTTCCGGCACACGACGCCGCCTTATTTCTGCCTCGCCGCCCTCTTCGGCATCGCCCAGGCGAACGGCATGGACAGCATTGCGGCAGTTCGGCACCAGGCGCAGATCGCCTGCACCCCCGACAACGAGGCGGTGCTGAAAAACTCCTATGACGAGTTCTGGCGCGCTTTTCGGGCCACGGAACTCGACGAGCAATCGTTTGTATTGCCCGCGCCGATGACCCTGACACCGTTGTCGGACATCAAGGCCAAGCACCGTGGACGCGCCGTGGAGCGCCGCAAGGCCTGGTCTGAAGTCAGCATCAGCACCGGTGCGGTGATGGCCGAGCTTCAGACCGCACCCGACGACGGCCCTGGCGGTTCTCCCTGACGCCTCGCGCCGTCGCCGCTCAGTCGGCCTGCTTGCGCAGGAACGCCGGAATCTCGATCTCGTCCATGCCATTGCTGGCCAGCGCATCCACCTTGGCGGCAGCGGTGCGGGTGCGCCACACACTGGGCGTGTTCAGCTCGCCGTAATTGGGGCCGGACGCGGTCCCGTGCATGCCGCCGTTGGGGTGGCTCACCGCGTGGCTGAGGATCGGCAGGTTGTCGGTGCCGGTGCGCTGCATCGGCTGGGTCTGCACCACATGAATGGGCGCGTGCTGGCGGCGCGCCGGGCTCAGGCCGGTGGCGATCACCGTCACGCGCAACTGGTCGCCCATGCTTTCATCGTAGACGGTGCCGAAGATCACATGCGCATCCTCGGCCGCATAACGGCGGATGGTGTTCATCGCGTTCTTGCTCTCCGACAGCTTCAGCGTGCTGCGGTTGGCGGCGATCAGCACCAGCACGCCCTTGGCGCCCGACAGGTCGATGCCTTCGAGCAGCGGGCACGCCACGGCGGCGTCGGCCGCCTTGGTCGCGCGGTCCGGGCCACCGGCCTGGGCCGTGCCCATCATCGCCTTGCCCGGCTCGCTCATCACCGTCTTCACGTCCTCGAAATCGACGTTGACCATGCCGTGCATGTGAATGATGTCGCTGATGCCACCGACCGCGTTCTTCAGCACGTCGTTGGCCTCGGCAAACGCCTGGTCCTGCGTCACGTCATCGCCCAGCACCTCGAGCAGCTTCTCGTTGAGCACGACGATCAGCGAGTCGACATTGGCTTCCAGTTCCGACAGCCCGGTGTCGGCGGTCTTCATCCGGCGACCGCCCTCGAAGTCGAAGGGCTTGGTGACGACACCCACGGTCAGGATGCCCATTTCCTTCGCGATGCGCGCGATCACCGGCGCCGCGCCGGTGCCGGTGCCGCCGCCCATGCCGGCGGTGATGAACAGCATGTTGGAGCCGACGATGGCCGCACGGATGCGTTCTTCCGCCTCCAGCGCCGCAGCCTTGCCGACATCGGGCTTGGCGCCGGCGCCGAGGCCGCTGCTGCCGAGCTGGATCAGCTGGTGCGCACCGGAGCGGTTGAGCGCCTGCGCATCGGTGTTGGCGCAGACGAATTCCACGCCTTGCACGCCCTGCGTGATCATGTGCTCGACCGCGTTGCCGCCGCCGCCGCCGACGCCGATCACCTTGATCTGCGTGCCGAGGTCAAATTCTTCGATCATTTCGATGGCCATGTTGTTCTCCAGTGCTGTGGTGCAGTTGCCGTTGAGGGGGTCAGTTTTTGGGGTCTAGCCGGGTCTTCGTTGTTCGCTGCAGTGATCCGGGCCGTGGCCGTCGTCCGCAGTCTTCGTTTTCAGGAAACCGGGGGGTGCGCGAGGGTGCCCACAGGGCGCCGCGCGGATGTTGTGATCGCTGCTTGGGTTCATGTGTGCCGCCTCAGAAGTTACCGAGGAACCAGTCGCGGGCGCGGCCCAGCACCGTCTTCACCGAGCCGGCCTGCTGCGCCGCGCGCAGGCCGCGCGAACGCGCCAGCCGGCCTTCTTCGAGCAGGCCCATCACCGTGGCCGAGCGGGTGTTGGCCATCATGTCGTGCAGCGCGCCGTGGTACAGCGGGATGCCCTTGCGCACCGGCTTCAGGAAGATGTCATCGCCGAGCTCGACCATGCCCGGCATCACCGCCGCGCCGCCGCAGATCACGATGCCCGAGGACAGCAGCTCCTCGTAGCCGGACTCTCGGATCACCTGGTGGACCAGCGAGTAGATCTCCTCGATGCGCGGCTCGATCACGCCGGCCAGCGCCTGCCGGCTCAGCATGCGCGGCGGGCGATCACCGAGGCCCGGCACTTCAAGCTGGTCGCTCGGGTCGGCCAGCAGCTGCTTGGCGACGCCGTATTCGACCTTGATCTCTTCGGCGTCCTTGGTCGGCGTGCGCAGCGCCATCGCGATGTCGCTGGTGATCAGGTCGCCGGCGATCGGGATCACGGCCGTGTGGCGGATCGCGCCGTCGGTGAAGATGGCCACATCGGTGGTGCCGGCGCCGATGTCGACCAGCGCCACGCCCAGATCCTTCTCGTCTTCGGTCAGCACCGCATGGCTGCTGGCGCTGGGGTTCAGCACCAGCATGTCGACCTCGAGGCCGCAGCGGCGCACGCACTTGATGATGTTCTCGGCCGCGCTCTGCGCGCCGGTGACGATGTGCACCTTCACTTCGAGGCGCCCGCCGCTCATGCCGATCGGCTCCTTCACCTCATGGCCGTCAATGACGAATTCTTGAGGTTCAACGAGCAACAGACGCTGGTCGTTCGGGATGTTGATGGCCTTGGCCGTTTCCACCACACGCGCCACATCGACTGGCGTCACTTCCTTGTCGCGCACGATCACCATGCCGGTGCTGTTCTGGCCGCGGATGTGGCTGCCAGTGATGCCGGTGTAGACGCGGGTGATCTTGCAGTCGGCCATCATCTCGGCCTCTTTCAGCGCTTGCTGGATGCTTTGCACCGTCGCGTCGATGTTCACGACCACGCCGCGTTTGAGCCCGTGCGTCGGCGCGCTGCCGAGACCGGCCACGCGCAACTCCCCGTCGGGCAGCATCTCGGCCACAACCACCATCACCTTCGCGGTGCCGATGTCGAGCCCGACCACCAGATCTTTCAGTTCCTTGGCCATCCGTTCCTCTCGCTCAATTTCTGTTCACAGCGCCGGGGGCGGCCACTGTCGTGATGCCGCGCAAGCGCAAGGCATAGCCATCGCGGTGCCGCAGGTCGGCATAGACCACCGGCGCCTGAAACTGCTGCGTCATCTGCGTCACCGTGGCGACGAAACGATCGGCGCGCACCAGCACCTCGTCATCGCTGCCCCGACCGAGCTCGACGGTGGCGCCAGTGTCGAGCTCGACCGCCCAGGAGGCGCGACCCGACAGCCGCAGCGCGTCAATGTGGCTGCCCTGCCGGGCGAACACAGCCTGCAAGCGCGCCAGCATGGCCAGCATCGCGGCCGAGCTGCCGTCCGGCCCTTCAAGCGTGGGCAGGCTGTCGCTTTCGACATCGCCGACATTGGCATCGAAGACCTCGCCCTGCGTGTTGACGAGTTGCTCGGCCGTGCCGTTGTCGTCCGCCTCACGCCACAGGGCGACCGGCCGGTGTTCTTCGAGCCGCACCGCGAGCCGATTCGGCCACACGCGCTGCACCACCGCCTGGCGCACCCAGGGCACCGTTTCGAAGGCGCGGCGCGCGGCCTGCAGGTCGATGGTAAAAAAGTTGCCGCGCAGCTGCGGCACGGCGTTGACGCGGATCGTCGCCACACTGTTGCGCGTCAGGTCGCCGTCGATCTGAATGGCGCGCAGCGCGAACACCGGCTGGCGGGTCAGCAGGTGCAGCGCCAGCGCGGCGAACACCAGCGCCGCCAGCGCATACAAAGCGTGCGCGGTCAGGCGCATCCAGCGCACATCGGCCGGCAGCGCGTCGCGCGGGGACCGTGCGGCGGTGGGTGAGCGAATGAAGGTGGTGCTGGCCATGGGCGGGCGTCCGGTCAGGCAGCAGGGGTCGCGGCAGCCAACGGCACCGCAGGCTGCGCATCCAGGCGCGCCTGGCTGGCGATCAGCAGGCACAGCTGCGCGTAGTCGATGCCCATCGCGCGGGCCGACATCGGCACCAGCGAATGCGTCGTCATGCCGGGCGAGGTGTTCATCTCCAGCAGGAAGGGCTGGCGGTCGGACGCGCGGATCATCAGATCGGCACGGCCCCAGCCGCGGCAGCCGAGCGCGCGGTACGACGCGACGGCCAGGCGCTGGATCTCGCGCTCCTCGACCTCTGGCAAGCCACTCGGGCAAAGGTACTGCACGACGTCGGTGAAGTACTTGTTCTGGTAGTCGTAGGCACCGTCGGGTGCGCAGATCCGAACCACTGGCAGCGCATGCGCGTCGGCGCCTTCGCCGAGCACCGGGCAAGTTACTTCTTCACCGGTGATGAATTCCTCGCACAGCACATCGGCGTCGTAACGGGCGGCCAGCGCCACCGCGCCTGGCATCTGCTCGGCGGTGTGCACCTTGGTGATGCCGATCGATGACCCCTCGCGCGGCGGCTTGACGATCAACGGCAGGCCGAGCTGGGCTGGCACACCTTGCAACTGTTCGACCGGATGCTCGCCCTTCTCTTGGGTAGCTTCCAGCCACACATGGCGCGGCGTGGTCAGGCCTTCTGCCAACCAGATGCGCTTGGTCATCACCTTGTCCATCGCCACCGCCGATGCCATCACGCCGGAGCCGGTGTACGGGATGCCCAGCAGTTCGAGCGCGCCCTGCACCGTGCCGTCCTCACCATGGCGGCCATGCAGCGAAATGAAGCAACGGGCTATGCCGAGTCGCTTCAGCTCGGACAGATCACGCTCAGCCGGATCGAAGGCCTGCGCATCGACGCCCAGCGACTGCAACGCCGCCAGCACGCCGCTGCCCGACATCACCGAGATGTCGCGCTCGGCCGAGGTGCCGCCCAGCAGCACGGCGACCTTGCCCAGCGCTTTCGGATCGACACTCATCGGGCGGCCTCCACCGTGCCAGTCGCAGTGGCAGCAGCGAGCGCATCGGTTCGGTGCTTCAGTTCCAGCACCAGCGCCGGCACCTGGCCGATCGAGCCCGCGCCCATCGACACCAGCACATCGCCAGCGCGGGCATGGTCGAGGATGGCTTGCGGCAGCGTGGCGATGTCATCGACGAACACCGGATCGACCTTGCCTGCGACGCGCAAGGCACGCGCCAGTGCACGGCCATCGGTGGCGACGATCGACGCCTCTCCCGCGGCATAGACCTCGGTCAGCAGCACCGCGTCGGCGCTGCCGATCACCTTGACGAAATCCTCGAAGCAGTCGCGGGTGCGGGTGTAGCGGTGCGGCTGGAAGGCCAGCACCAGCCGGCGGCCCGGGAACGCGCCCCGCGCCGCGGCCAGCGTGGCCGCCATCTCGACCGGGTGGTGGCCGTAATCGTCGATCAGCGTGAAGCTGCCGGCACCGTCAGTGGCGCTCACCGGCACGTCGCCGTAGCGCTGGAAGCGCCGGTCGACGCCGCGGAACTCGGCCAATCCGCGCACCATCGCCGCGTCGGGCAACTCCAGCTCGGTGGCCACCGCGATCGCGGCCAGCGCGTTCAGCACGTTGTGGTCGCCGGGCAGGTTCAGCGTCACGTCGAGGTCGGGCATCGCCGTGCCATTGCGCCGCTGCACCGTGAAGTGCATGCGGCCGGCGCGCGCCTGCACCTCGACCGCACGCACCATCGCGTCGGCGCCGAAGCCGTAGGTGACGACAGGCCGCGACAGCATCGGCATGATCGAGCGCACGCCGGGGTCGTCGCAGCAGACGATGGCCGCGCCGTAGAACGGCATGCGGTGGACGAACTCAACGAAAGCCTGCTTCAACCGGCCCAGGTCGTGGCCGTAGGTGTCCATGTGGTCGGCGTCGATGTTGGTCACCACTGCCATCACCGGCAACAGGTTCAGGAACGACGCGTCGGACTCGTCGGCCTCGACAACGATGTGGTCGCCTGAGCCCAGCCGCGAATTCGCACCGGCTGCGTTGAGCCGCCCGCCGATCACGAAGGTCGGGTCGAGGCCGGCCTCGGCCAGCACGCTTGTGACCAGGCTGGTGGTGGTGGTCTTGCCGTGCGTGCCGGCAATCGCGATGCCCTTCTTCAGCCGCATCAGTTCGGCCAGCATCACCGCACGCGGCACCACCGGCACCCGCTTGGCGCGCGCGGCGATAACCTCGGGGTTGTCAGCTTTCACCGCGGTCGAGGTGACCACCGCTTCGGCACCCTCGATGTTCAAAGCGTCATGGCCGACCGACACGCGAATGCCCAGGCTGGCGAGTCGGCGCGACGTGGCGCTGTCGCTGCTGTCCGAACCCGACACGCCGTACCCGAGGTTGTGCAAGATCTCGGCGATGCCGCTCATGCCGGCACCGCCGACCCCGACGAAGTGGATGTGTTTGACCGCGTGTTTCACGACCGAGCGCCTTCGTCGGGTTCGGCGGCAAGCGCTGCAGTCATGACGATCGCCGGTCGCTGCGCGCCCGTCGAGCCTGCGAAGTGGATGTGCTTGAGGGCGTGTTTCATGCGGCCACCAACCCTTCCAATTCGTCGGCCACGCGCGCAGCGGCTTTCGGCCGGGCCAGCGCGCGGGCCTTCGTCGCCATCGCCAGCAGCGACTCGCGGGTCAGGCCGGCCAGCACGTCGGCGAGGTGGCGGGGCGTCAGCTCGCTTTGCGGCAACTGGACCGCCGCGCCGTGCGAGGCCAGCCACTGTGCGTTGACCCGCTGGTGCGAGGTGGTGCTGACCACCAGCGGCACCAGCACGCTGGCGACACCGGCGGCGCACAGCTCGCTGACGGTGATCGCGCCGGCGCGGCAGACGATCACGTCGCAATCGGCGAGGCGTTGCGCCATGTTGTCGATGAAAGGAAGCACCTCGGCCTGCACCGCGGCCTGCGTGTAGTCGGACTGCACCGCCGCCGCATGCGCTGCGCCGGTCTGGTGCGTGACCTGCGGCCGTTGTGTGGGCGGCATCAGCGCCAGCGCCTGCGGCACGCAGCGGTTCAGCACCGAAGCGCCGAGGCTGCCGCCGACCACCAGCAGCCGCAGCGGCCCGCAGCGGCCCGCGAAGCGTGTCGACGGGGCCGGCAGCGCCTCGATCTCGGCACGCACCGGGTTGCCGGTGACGACACCGCGCCGCGTGTCGTGCGCCGCCGGGCCGTCGAACCCAAAGGCGACGCGGTCGGCAAACGGCAGCAGCGATCGGTTGCTCATCAGCAGCGCCGCATCGGCATTGACCAGCATCAGCGGCCGGCGCAGCAAGGCGGCCATCAGCCCAGCCGGGAAGCACAGGTAGCCACCCATGCCGAGCACGGCCTGTGCACGCCGCCGGCGGATGATGGCGGCACAGGTCCAGAACGCCGCCAGCAACCGGAATCCACCCGCCAGCGTGTGCAGCCAGCCCTTGCCGCGCAGGCCGGTGAAGGCCACGGTGTCGAGCGCGATGCCGTGGGGTGGCACCAGCTTGTTTTCCATGCCGGTGGTGGTGCCCAGCCAGCTGACGGTCCAGCCGCGTTGCTGCATTTCCTTCGCCACCGCGAGGCCGGGCATGACGTGACCGCCGGTGCCGGCGGCGACGACGAGCAGGTGTTTGCTTGAGGTCATGGGTGACCTCCTGGCTTTTGCTGCTTTGCGATGCAGGGTCGCCCTGCAGTGCAGCCCGCCGGGTCTCGGCCCGGCTGCCGAGTAACTTTCATTTGCGGGCCCAAATGAAAGTCACCAAAGCAAAGGGCCTGAACACCAGCCATTTGGCCTGCTCGCTGCGGCTGCAGGTTGACAGCCACGGCTCCTGGCACAAGAACCCCTACCAAGGACGCGACAGGGTCGAGGCGTGTCGAGACCGCATGTTTGAACCTGAGCGAGGTAACCGTGGCGGTAGTTCGGAGGGTGTTCTCGGGCCAGAGCCTGTGAAGTAGGCGGCTAGCCGAAGCGAGCCGATCAAATGGCTGGTGTTCAGGGCCTCTTTTTTGGTTACTTTTTCCTGGCCCCGCAGAAAAAAGTGACCCGCCTGCTCGGGCGGAATCCCGGCGCGGTGCCGAGATAGGCGCAGAACGGTTCATGCGCGACCTCCGCGCATCAACTGCCGATTCTCGATATCAACGCGCGCCACGATCGCCAGCGCCACCATGTTCATCAGGATCGCCGAGCCGCCATAGCTCATCAGCGGCAGGGTCAGTCCCTTGGTCGGCAACACGCCCAGGTTGACGCCCATGTTGATGAAGGCCTGGCCACCCATCCACAGACCGACGCCTTGCGCGTAGAGGCCGGCGTAGACGCGGTCGAGCGCGATCGCCTGTCGGCCGATATAGAACAATCTTCGCGACAGCCAGAAGAAGGCGACGATGACGCAGGCGACGCCGACCAGGCCGAGTTCCTCGCCGATCACTGCGAGCAGGAAGTCGGTGTGCGCCTCGGGCAGGTAGTGCAGCTTCTCGACGCTTGCGCCCAGGCCCTGGCCGAAGATCTCGCCGCGCCCGAAGGCGATCAGCGAATGCGACAGCTGGTAGGCCTTGCCCAGGGTGTACTTCTCGTCCCACGGGTTCAGGTAGGCAAAGATGCGCGCGCGCCGCCATTCGCTCAGCGTGATCATCAGCACGAAGGCGCCGATCAGCACCGCGGTGATCAGCAGGAACATCCGGCCGTTGACGCCGCCGAGGAACAGAATGCCCATCGCGATCGTCGCGATGACCAGGAAGGCGCCCATGTCCGGCTCGGCCAGCAGCAGCAGGCCCACCACCGCCACCGCGAAAGCCATCGGCAGCACCGCTTGCCAGAAGTTCTCGCGGGCGTCCATCTTGCGCACCATGTAGCCCGCGGCATACATCGCCATCGCCAGCTTGGCGAGTTCGGAGGGCTGGAAGGTCATGAAGCCGAGCGGAATCCAGCGCCGCGCGCCCTTGACGCCGTGGCTGACAGCCGGCACCAGCACCACCACCAGCAGGAACAAGGCGGCCACGAAGATCCACGGCGCCGCCGCCTCCCAGGCGCTAACCGGCACCTGCACGACGACCAGCGCCGCCACACAGGCAATGCACAGCGACAGCACATGGCGGGACAGGAAATAGGTCGGCGTGTAGAAGGAGAAGCGGGGGTTGTCCGACATCGCGATCGACGCGCTGTAGACCATCACGACACCGAGTGCCAGCAGCCCCACCACCAGGCACAGCAGGGCCTGGTCGAAAGCCAGCACGCGCGTCGGGCTGCCCGAGGTCACGTTGATCCAGTCACGCACCGGGATGGCCCTGCCTTCGGACGCATCGCGCGGCCACAGGCCCATCACGCGCGACTTCAGGGCATCGACACGCAGGATCTGCATAACGCTCACTGGACGACACTCCGCGCTGTGCGTTGCGGGATGAGCGCTTGGGAGCGGCCCGGCGCGCTCATGCCGCCACCCCCGCATCGGCCGCGATCGCCCGCACCTCGTCGACGAAGATTTCGGCGCGGTGGGCGTAGTTGCGGAACATGTCCAGGCTGGCGCAGGCCGGGCTCAGCAGCACCGCATCGCCCGGCTGCGCCTGCGCGAATGACCAGCGCGTCGCCGCTTCGAGCGTGGCGTGGCGCTGCAGCGTCAACGGCTCGATCGACGCCAGTGCGGCTTCGATCAGCGCCGCGTCGCGGCCCAGTGTCGCCACCGCACGCGCATGGCGGCGCACCGGCTCGGCCAGTGGCGAGAAGTCCTGGCCCTTGCCGTCGCCACCCAGGATGACGACCAGCTTCGACGGTTCGCGGTCAGCGCCCAGACCCACCAGCGCCGCGACGGTGGCGCCGACGTTGGTGCCCTTGCTGTCGTCATAGGCATCGATGCCATCGACGGTCGCAACGTAGGCGACGCGGTGCGGTTCGCCGGCATAGTCGCGCAAGCCATGCAGCATCGGCGCCAGCGGGCAGCCGATCGCGGTGGCCAGCGCCAGCGCGGCCAGCGCGTTGGCCGCGTTGTGGCGCCCGCGCACGCGCAGCGCGTCGGCCGGCATCAGCCGCTGGATGTGCAGGTCTTCAAGTTCGACTTCGGCGCCCGCCCGCATCCGCTTGCGCGGGAAGCTGTCATCGGCTTCGAGCGCACGCACCAGCCAGGCGACACCGTTCTCGGTGATCAGCCCGAAGTCGCCTGGATGCTGCGGCGCGTCGAGCCCGAAGCGCACGACGGTGCGGGCGACGACTGCCGGTGTGCGGGCTTTCGCGTTGGCCTTGGCAGCAGGCGCCCGCGGCTGTGCGACCTGCACCAGCGCTTCGACGCTGGCATCGTCGCGGTTGACGACCATCACCGCGTCGCGGCCCCAGATGCGGGCTTTGGCGGCGGCATAGCTCGCCATCGAGCCGTGCCAGTCGAGGTGGTCTTCAGTGATGTTGAGGAGGGCTGCGGCATCGGGCTCGAAGCCTGTGACGCCGTCGAGCTGGAAGCTGCTGAGTTCGAGCACCCAGACCTGCGGCCACACATCGGCGTCGCCGTCGAGCGCATCAGCCAGCGTCTGCAGCATCGTCGGGCCGATGTTGCCGGCGACCGCGACGCGCTTGCCGGCGCGCTCGACCAGCAGAGCGGTCATCGCGGTGGTCGTGGTCTTGCCATTGGTGCCGGTGACGGCCAGCACCTGTGGCGCGTAGCCGCGCTCGGTGTTGAGTTCGGCCAGCGCGCGGGCAAACACATCAAGCTCGCCTTGCACTGCGATGCCACGCTCGCTGGCTTCGTTCAAGAACGCGGCGATGCGCGCATCTGTTGGCGACAGACCCGGGCTCTTCAACACAAGCTGCACGCCGTCGAGTGCTGCGGGGTTCAGCTCGCCCTTCAACAGCAGCGCGTGCGGCAGCTGAGTGGCCAGCGTTGCGGCCTGCGGCAGTGATTCACGCGAGTCCCAGGCCCGCACCGCCGCGCCGCAACGCGCGCTCCAGCGCGCCATCGCGAGCCCGGAGTCGCCGAGGCCCAGCACCAGCACCGTGAGCCCTTGAAGGTGGTTCATCGCTGCGCCTCGCTCACCGAAGCTTCAGGCTGGCCAGCCCGATCAGGCACAGCAACATCGTGATGATCCAGAAGCGCACGACGACCTGCGTTTCCTTCCAGCCCGACTTCTCGAAATGGTGGTGCAGCGGCGCCATCTTCAGGATGCGCTGGCCCGTGCCATAGCGCTTTCGGGTGTACTTGAACCAGCTGACCTGCAGCATCACCGACAGCGCCTCGACGACGAACACACCGCCCATGATGCCGAGCACGATTTCCTGCCGCGTGATCACCGCGACGGTGCCCAGCGCCCCGCCCAGCGACAGCGCGCCGACATCTCCCATGAACACCTGGGCCGGGTGCGTGTTTAACCACAGGAAGGCCAGGCCGGCACCGGCCGTCGCGGCGCAGAACACCAGCAACTCACCACTGCCGGGGATGTGTGGGAACAGCAGGTATTTGCTGAAGTAGGCGTTGCCGATGACATAGGCAAACACGCCGAGCGCCGACGCCACCATCACCACCGGCATGATGGCCAGGCCATCGAGGCCGTCGGTCAGGTTGACCGCGTTGCTGGCGCCGACGATGACGAACCAGGTCAGCGCGATGAAGCCGTAGACGCCCAACGGGTAGCTGACCGTCTTGAAGAAGGGCACGATCAGGTCGGCTGCGGGTGGCAAGTCGTTCGAGAAGCCGCTCTGCACCCAGCGCAGGAACAGCTCGAAGACGCGCAGGTTCGAGGTTTCGCTGACGCTGAACGCGAGGTAGAACGCCGCGATCAGCCCGATCAGCGACTGCCAGAAGAACTTGTCGCGCGAGCGCATGCCCTCCGGGTTCTTGTCGACCACCTTGCGCCAGTCGTCGACCCAGCCGATCGCGCCGAAGCCGAGAGTCACCAGCAGCGCGATCCAGACGAAGCGGTTCGACCAGTCGAACCACAGCAGCGTGGACACGCTGATTCCGATCAGGATGAGCACGCCACCCATCGTCGGCGTGCCCGACTTGGCGATATGCTGCTGGATGCCGTACTCGCGGATCGGCTGGCCGATCTTCAGCGCGGTCAGCCGGCGTATGACCCACGGCCCGAAGGCCAGGCCGATCAGCAGCGCGGTCATCGCAGCCATCACCGCGCGGAAGGTGATGTACTGGAACACGCGGAAGAAGCCGAACTCCGGCGACAGCGTCTGCAGCCAGATCGCGAGGCTAAGCAGCATGGGCAGCCCCGGCGGGTGTGGCGGATGGTGCGGCGGGCGCAGACTTCAGCGCGGCGACGACACGCTCCATCCCCATGAAGCGCGAGCCCTTGACCAGCACCGAAGTGGCCATCGGCGCATCGGGCAACGCGGTCAGCAGCACTTCGACCGCGTCGAAATGACGGGCAGCAGCGCCGTAGGCAGAAGCCGCGTGTGCACACAACGGCCCGGCGGTCCACAGCCACTCGATGCCCGCGCTGCGTGCACAGGCACCGACCTCGCGGTGGAAGGCGGCGCCCTGGTCGCCGACCTCGCCCATGTCGCCCAGCACCAGCCAGCGCGGTGCGGGCAGGCTGGCCAGCACGTCGATCGCCGCGCGCACCGAGTCGGGGTTGGCGTTGTAGCTGTCGTCGACCACGGTGACGCGCAGGCCACCGCGCTCGATGCTGCTGGCCTGCGAGCGGCCCTTGACGGCGGTGAAGGCTTCCAGCCCGCGCGCGACCGCTGCCAGCGGGCAGCCGGCGGCCAGTGCGCAGGCGGTAGCCGCCAGCGCATTCTTGACGTTGTGGCGCCCGGCGATGTGCAGCGACAAACTCGCGTCTCCGGCCGGTGTGTGCAGCGTGACGTCCCAATGGTCCCCGGCCCAGGTGGCGTTGGCCGTGACATCGGATGTGACATCCGCACCGTGTGCGAACGTGATCACACGGCGCGTACCGGCCAGCGCGCGCCACAGCGGCGTGTAGTCCTCGTCGGCCGGGAACACCGCCACACCGTCGGCGGCCAACGACGCGATCACGCTGCCGTTCTCGCGCGCCACCGCCTCGACGCTGGCCATGAATTCCTGGTGCTCGCGCTGCGCGTTGTTGACCAGCGCGACGGTCGGCGCGGCCATCGCGGCCAGCTGCGCGATCTCGCCCGGGTGGTTCATGCCGAGTTCGACCACAGCAGCCCGATGCTGATCGGCACGCAGGCGCAGCAAGGTCAGCGGCACGCCGATGTCGTTGTTGAAGTTGCCTTCGGTCGAGAAGGCGCCTTCACCCAGCCAGGCGCGCAGCATGGCCGCGATCATCTGCGTCACCGTGGTCTTGCCATTGCTGCCGGTGACGGCGATCAGCGGCAGGTCGATGCCACGTCGCCAGCCGGCGGCCAAGGTGCCGAGCGCGGTGCGCGCGTCAGCGACTTCCAGACCGGGCAGGTTTGCTGCGGCGAGGCCGTGCTCGGCCAGCGCCGCGACCGCACCTGCGGCCTGGGCCTGCGCCAGGAAGTCGTGTGCATCGAAGCGCTCGCCGCGCAGCGCGACGAACATATCGCCCGCGCGCAGGCTGCGGGTGTCGCTGTGAACGCGCAGCACCGCCGTGGCGGCGTCACCGACCAAGCGCGAGCTCGGCAGCAGCGCGTGCGCGTAGGCCAGCGTCATCATGCGGTGACTCCGGTGGCGGCACGCGCCTGCAAGGCCGCACGGGCCTCGACAACATCGTCGAATGGCTGTCTGACGCCGGCGATCTCCTGGTAATCCTCGTGGCCCTTGCCGGCGATCAGCACCACATCGTTCGACTGCGCCTGGCTCACTGCGTGAACGATCGCCGCGCGGCGGTCTTCGATGAGCTCTGGCGCAGACGACCCGGCCATGCCGGCGACCACCGCGGCGATGATCGCGCCGGGAGCTTCGTCGCGCGGGTTGTCGCTGGTGACGACCACCTGCTGCGCCTGGCGCTGTGCGATCGCGCCCATCAGCGGCCGCTTGCCCGCATCGCGGTTGCCGCCGCAGCCGAACACACACCACAGCGCACCGCCGCGCGCCACAGCCAGTGGCTGCAAGGCGCGCAAGGCCTTGTCTAGCGCATCGGGCGTGTGGGCGTAATCGACCAGCACTTCGGGCTGCCCGGCCGCACTCTGTGCCCTGGTCAGCACGCGCTGCATGCGACCCGGCACCGAGGTCAGCAAGGCGCAGGCGCGTGCTGCATGGGCCAGCGTAACGCCGAGTGCACGCAGCGTCGCGACCACCGCCAGCAGGTTGGACACGTTGTAGTCGCCGATCAGCCCGCTGCGCAGCAGCACCGACAGTGACCCCGCCTCGACCAGCTCGAACGTCAGGCCATCACCCAGGTAGCGGATGTCGCGGGCGCACAGCCGCGCCGATGCGGAGGTGGTCGCGGCATACGTCCAGAGGTCGAGCGCGGCGCCGGCCAGCGCGCCTTGCAGCAACAGACCTTGGGCGTCGTCGACGTTCAGCACCGCAGCGCGCAGGCCGGGCCACTTGAACAGCTCCGCCTTGGCTTGCCAGTAGGCGTCCATCGAGCCGTGGAAGTCGAGGTGGTCCTGGGTGAAATTGGTGAGCACCGCGACGTCGATGTGCGTGCCCGACAGCCGCTCCTCAACCAGACCGATCGACGAGGCCTCGATGGCGCAGGCGGCAAAACCATCGTCGGCAAAGCGCTTGAATGCGCACTGCAGCGTGACTGGATCGGGCGTGGTCATTCCGGTGGACACCAGCGCCTCAGGGTCTGCAGCACCTCCAGGGCCGGGCACCGTACCCACACCGAGCGTGCCGACGATGCCGCAGCGCCGGCCCAGCGCCGACAAGGCCTGCGCCGTCCACCACGCGGTGGAGGTCTTGCCGTTGGTGCCGGTGATCGCGATCACCGACAGCCGCTCGCTGGGCACGCCGAAAAAGGCGCTGGCCAGCGAGCCGGCGTTGGCTTTCAGGCCGTCCATCGCCGCGATGCGCAGGTCGTCGAAACCCAGCGCTTCGGCACCGTCGGCCTCGATCACGCAGGCTGCCGCGCCGGCCTCCAGCGCCGAGAGCACATGCTGGCGGCCATCGTGCACCAGGCCCGGCCAGGCGATGAAGACATCGCCCGGCGTGAGCCGGCGGCTGTCGGTCACCAGACCGCGCGCGCCCCGCCGCACCAGCCACGACAGCGCTGCGGGGACCGAGCCGAGTTGCTGCAGCGCCATCAGAAGCTCTCGTCCTCGGCCGGCACATTGCGCGCGACGATCTGCGTCTTGACGTCGAGGTCGGGCGCCACGCCGAGCGTGCGCAGGGTGTGCTGCACCAGGTCGCTGAACACCGGGGCGGCGACGTCGCCGCCGTACCACTTGCCGGCGGTCGGTTCGTCGACCATCACCGCGACGATGATGCGTGGAGCCTTGATCGGCGAGAGGCCGACGAACCACGAGCGGTATTTCTTCGTGTCGTAGCCCTTGCCTTCGTGCGCATAGGCGGTGCCCGACTTGCCGCCGACCGAGTAGCCGGCCGTCTGCGCCTTCGGTGCGGTGCCACCGGGGCCGGTGACCAGGCTCAGCATCTGCCGCACTGTCTGCGCGGTCTGCGCCGAGATCACCCGCACGCCGCCGACCTTGGTGGCGCCTGGCGGGTTGTCGCTCTTCATCAGCGTCACCGGGATGTACTCGCCGTCGTGCGCGAACACGGTGTAGGCGTGCGCGATCTGGAACAGCGACGCCGACAGGCCGTAGCCGTAGCTCATCGTCGCGCGGGTGATCTCGTCAAGCTGCTTCAGCGACTTCAGGCGGCCGCCGACCACACCGGGAAAGCCGATCTGCGGCTTCTGGCCGAACCCGACGCTGGCGTACAGCTCCCACATCTCGCGCGGCTGGAACATCAGCCCCATGCGCATCGCACCGATGTTGCTGGATTTCTGGATCACCTCGGACACCGTCAGGTCGCCATGGGGATGGGTGTCGCGCACGATGAACGGCCCCAGCGACACATGGCCCGGCGCGGTGTGGATCACGGTGTCGGGCTTGACGCGGCCGGTTTCCAGCGCCCAGGCGGCGATCAGCGGCTTGACGGTAGAGCCCGGCTCGAAGGTGTCGGTCAGCGCGCGGTTGCGCAGCTGGTTGCCGCTGAGGTTGCGGCGGTCCGACGGCGCGTAGCTCGGGTAGTTGGCCAGCGCCAGCACCTCGCCAGACTGCGCATCGAGCACGACCACGCTGCCCGCCTTGGCCTTGTTCTCGACCACCGCCTCGCGCAGCCGCCGGTAGGCGAAATACTGCAGCTTCGAGTCGATCGACAGCTGAATGTCGCGGCCATCGACCGGCGCCACGCTGTCGCCGATGTCCTCGACGACACGGCCGATGCGGTCCTTGATGACGCGCCGGCTGCCGTGGCGGCCGACCAGGTCCTTCTGGAACGCGAGCTCGATGCCTTCCTGACCGAAGTCTTCGAGGTTGGTGAAGCCGACCACATGCGCGGCCGCCTCGCCTTCGGGGTACTGGCGCCGGAATTCGGGCACCTGGTGGACACCCGGCAGGCCGAGTGCCAGCACGTCCGTGGCCAGCGTGTCGTCGACCTGCCGCCGCAGCCAGACGAAATTCGCGCTGTCGCCGAGCCGGTCTTCGAGCTGTGCGGGTGTCATGCCGATCAGACGGGCCAGACGGGCGCGCTCGGCCGGGTCGGCCTTGAAGTCCTTCGGGATCGCCCACAGAGACGGGGCCGGCACGCTGGCGGCCATCAGCTGACCATTGCGGTCGAGGATGCGGCCGCGGCTGGCCGACAGGTCCAGCGTGCGGGCATAGCGAATCTCGCCCTGCTTCAGGTAGAAATCGGTGCCGATCGCCTGCACATATACCGCGCGGCCCAGCAGCACCAGAAAACCCAGGCCGACCAGCGCCACCAGCAGCTTGGAGCGAGATGCAGGCGTGCGCGAGGCGAGCAGCGGGCTGCTGGCGTAGTTGAGGCTGCGGGTGCTGCCGGCGGGCCGCGCCGTTGAGCGCTCTGGGCGTCGGCCGCTGCTCATGGCTGTCCTTGCGAGGCGGGGCCCGACGAGATCGCTGCCGACACGACGACCTGCTTCACGATGGCCGAGGTGGCCGGCACCATGCGCAGCTTCTCGCGCGCGATCTTGTCGATGCGGGTCGGCGTGGCCTGGGCCTGCTGCTCGGCCTGCAAGCGGCCGTATTCGGTTTCGAGCTGCCGCTGCTCGGTGCGCGCACGGTCGAGTGCGGCGTACAGGCGCCGCTCGTCGTACGACACCCGCACCAGGTAGACGCTGCTGACCAGCAGGGCGACCAGCAGGATCAGGTTCAGGCGCGTCACCGTCTGGCTCCGGTGGAGGCTGCGGACGGTGCCGGTGCGTCGGTGCGCTCGGCCACCCGCATCACTGCCGAGCGCGCGCGCGGGTTGGCGCGCAGCTCGGTCTCGCCAGGCTTGACGCGGCCCAGCGCTCTCAGGCGCATCGGCACCTCGGGCGCGAACGGCGCGCGGCGATCGAACACGGCCTTGCTTTCGCGTGCAATGAAGGTCTTGACGATGCGGTCTTCCAGCGAGTGGAAGCTGATCACGACCAGCCGACCGCCAGGTGCCAGCAGTTCGAGGGCCGCGTTCAGGCCTTGTTCCAGCTCCTCAAGCTCGGCGTTGACAAAAATCCGAAGCGCTTGAAATGTGCGCGTTGCAGGGTTCTGGCCCGGCTCGCGGGTTTTGACCGCACCAGCCACGACGTCGGAAAGTTCCCTTGTGGTTCGAACTGGGCTCCCGCTTTCGCGCCGAGCAACAAGCGCCTTTGCAACCTGTACAGCAAACCGTTCTTCCCCATAGTCACGAATCACCTCCGCAATGTGGCGCTCGTCGGCGCGGGCCAGAAAGTCCGCGGCGCTTTCGCCCCGGGTCGTGTCCATCCGCATGTCCAGCGGGCCGTCGAAGCGAAAGCTGAAACCCCGCTCAGGGCTGTCGATCTGCGGCGACGACACGCCCAGGTCGAGCAGCAGGCCGTCGATCCGCGTGACACCGGCCGCGGCCAGTGTCGGCACCAGTTGGCCGAAGCTGGTGTGGTGGATGGAGAAGCGCGGGTCCGTCAGCTGCGGATCGGCGGCGGCGGCGGCCACCGCCTGCGGGTCGCGGTCGATGGCAATCACGCGGGCACGTTCACCGAGGCGCTGCAACAGCGCCCGGGTGTGGCCGCCACGTCCGAAGGTGCCGTCGACATAGATGCCATTCAGCACGCCATCGGCGCTGTCGGCATCGTTGTCCACCTCACCCAGCAACGCATCAACCGCTTCGCCCAGCAGGACGGTGGTATGTGCGGAAGCGGCCACGGGAGCGGTCATCGACAGCCCGTTCAGAAGGTGAAACCCTTGAGCGAGTCTGGCATCTCGCCCTGGACCACCTCGGCTTCATGGGCGGCGTGCCGCGCGGCATCCCAAAGCTCCAGATGGCTGCCCATGCCGATCAGCATCACCTCGCGATCCAGCCCCGCAGATTTGCGCAGCTCCGGCGCGATCAGCACGCGCGATGACGCATCGATGTCGACATCCATCGCGTTGCCAAGAAACATGCGTTTCCAGCGCACGGCCTCCATCGGCAAAGCGTTGATGCGGTCGCGGAACTCTTCCCAGGTCGGGCGAGGGAACACCATCAGCGGACCGTCGGGGTGCCTGGTAAGGGTGAGCTGGGTCAACGCCATCGCCCGCAACACGGTCAGGTGGCGCGCGGGCATGGTCAAGCGGCCCTTGGTATCCAAGGTCAGCGACGCAGGTCCCTGAAACACCATATTTTCCACAAAAACCCAGAAAAATGCACTAACTTCCACTGTAGCGCATCGCATCCGCCTGGGTCAACGCGGATACAAAATAAATCCAATCAAATCAACGACTTAGCCGATGTTTCAAAACTCGGGAATGAAATTTCCTTCAAAAACAAGCAGTTGAAGATGCCTTTGAAAGTGATGGGTGAGGAATCATTCGCAGCCGCCCTGAAAGCGGCTGTGCCGGCCTCGATTCAGCGGGGTGACACGCCGATCAGCCACAGGTGCAGCACGCCGGTGAAAGCTGCATATAAACACAGTCCTAACACGACAGCGATCGCGTCGTTGAAGCGGCCGGGCGACGCGGTGATGGCACGGCCCGCCACAGGCGAGATCGGGCGGCGCTTGAGCGAAATGCGGTCGGCCACCGCCCAGGCGAGGAAAGAGCCGAACAGCAGCGTCGAGGCCAGCGTGCCGTTGGCCAGCAGATGGGCCAGCGCCCACAGCTTGACCGCGACCAGCATCGGGTGCTTGGTGGCGGCGGAGATGCGGCCGGGCAGTTTCGAGGCCAGCAGCAGCGGAAACACCGGCAGCATCAGCGTCCAGGCTACGTGCCGCAGGAACGCGGGCGGCTCGTACAGCACCACCGGGGTGGCGCGGGCGATACCGTAGCCGTACACGATCAGCACGAAACCGACCAGCGACAGCAATGCGTAGCCGCCCTTCCACACCGCTTCGCCGCGCGCAGCGAGCTGGTCGTTGCGCCACGCCGGCGCGAAGATCGAGGTGGCGTGAACGCCGAGAAAGATCAACAGACCAGCCACCAGCATCGCCATCGCTCGCTCCTGCGCAAAGCGCGCAGTGTAGAAGCCCGGCGATGTCTAGCGCACGGTCAGGCAATCCGGGCGAGCGCGCGCTCCTGTGGCGGCAATGCCTTCAGGCGCCCGCGTGGGGCTGACGCCGGGGCCAGCGACTGACCGGCGAGCCAGGCCTGGACCGCATCGGCGGCCATCGGGCGGCTGAACAGGTAGCCCTGCAGCTCGTCGCAGCCGGCATCGCGAAGCCACTCGGCTTCTTCACCCCGTTCGACCCCCTCGGCCACCACCCGCAGGCCCAGCGTGTGGCCGAGTCCGATGATGGCCTTGGTGATCGCCCAGTCGGTCGGATCGTCGAGGATGTCGCGAACGAAGCTCTGGTCGATCTTCAGCGTATCGATCGGGAATTGGTGCAGGTAGCTCAGGCTGGAATAGCCGGTGCCGAAATCGTCGATCGACAGCGACACGCCGATCTCCTTCAGCTTTTGCAGGCTGTCCACGGTGAAGATCGCGTTCTCCATCAGGAAGGTTTCGGTCAGTTCCAGCTCGATCATCGACGGATCGATGCGGTGCTCGGCCATCATCTCGCGCAGCTGGGTCGGCAAGGTCGGGTCGCGCAACTGCATCACCGACATATTGACTGAGATCGAGATGCTGCCCAGGCCTGCGTCGCGCCAGGCGGCGTGCTGGCGGCAGGCCTCGTCGAAGATCCAGGCGCCGATCGGCACGATCTGCCCGGTCTCTTCCGCGATCGGAATGAAGATGGCCGGCGACACCAGACCGTGGCCGGGACGCTGCCAGCGCACCAACGCCTCCATCCCGGTGACCCGCCCGCTGGCGGCTTCGATCCGCGGCTGGTAATGCAGCAGCAATTCGCCGCGCGCCACCACCTCGCGCAGATCGTTCTCGATGGCGAGTCGCTCCTGCGCCTGGGCGTGGAATTCCGGCGTGAAGAACAGCGCATGGTCGCGGCCGCCCGACTTGGCCTGGTACATCGCCGCATCGGCATGGCGCATCAGGTGGTCGATGTCGCGGCCGTCCTGCGGGTACACCGCCATGCCGGCGCTGCATGAGATGTGCAGTTGCACGCCTTCGACCACATGCGGCTCACGCACCAGCGGCAGCATGCGCTCATCGACGATGCTGGCAATTTCCTCGACGCTGCCCACGCCGTTGAGCACGACGACGAATTCGTCGCCGCCCAGGCGGCTGACGGTGTCGCCCGCGCGCACCGCCGACAGCAGCCGCTTGGACACCGAGCGCAACAGCGCGTCACCGACATGGTGGCCCATCGAGTCGTTGATGTTCTTGAAGCGGTCGAGGTCGATGAACACCACGCCGACATGCTCACCGGTGCGCCCGGCCTGCTCGACGGCCATGCGCAAGCGCTCCAGGCAGAGCGAGCGGTTCGGCAGGTCGGTCAGCACGTCGTGGTGCGCCAGGTGGTGGATGCGCTCCTCGCTGGCCTTGTGCTCGGTGATGTCGGCACCGGCGGCGACGAAGTGCGTGATGCGCCCATCGCCGTCGCGCACCGCGTTGGCGATCAGCCAGATCGGGTACACCTCGCCGGTCTTGCGCTTGAGCCAGACCTCACCCTGCCACATGCCGCGGATGATGGCCGACTGCCACAGCGTCTCGAAGAAGTCTGCGTCGTGCCGCGATGAATACAGGAAGTCCGGTGTCTGGCCCGCCACCTCTTCGACCCCCCAGCCGGAATCGCGGCTGAACGCCTTGTTGGCAGTCAGGATGCGGCGCTCGACGTCGAAGATGATGATGCTTTCGGACGAGGCCTCGAACACCTTGGCCCAGAGCTTCAGTCGCTGTTCGAGCAGCTTGATCTGGTCGATCGGTGTGAACACCGTCAGCAGTGCCGGCTGGCCCTGGTACGACAGCCGGCGTGCCGACAGCAGCGCCCACGGCCCGCGCGAGGCGCCCGGGCGCTTGTCACCGGACAGCCACTGCACCTCGAACCCGTCGACGGCCTCCTGGTCGCTGAGACGGGAGAAGAAGCGCGTGCAGGCCTGCGGTTCAAGGTGCTGACTCCACGGGTCGGTCTTCAGGTCCTGCAACCACGGCTGGGCCGGCTGGTTGGCGTGCAACACGCGGTGCTCGGGGATCGAGGTGACGATCAAGGGCATCGGGAACGATTCCAGCAGCGCGCGCTGCGCCTCCTCGGCGCGTGCCGAGGCAGCGAGTTCTTCACGATCGGCGCGGTCGCGGTCCAGGTCACCGAGCATGCCGTTGAAGGCCTGCACCAGCTGGCCGATCTCGTCACGGCTGTCGTGGGAGGCACGCAGGGCGTAATCGCCGCTGGAGCTGACCCGCCCCGCGACGCCAGCCAGCCGTTGCAGCGGCAGCGCGATCTGCCGCGCGACGAAGTAGACGATGCTCAGGATCAGCATCAGCAGCCCCACCGCGGTGCCGAGGTGGATCCACATGCGGGTGAACAGGCCGTCAACGCGCACCTGGATGACCCCGTCCAGACCCACGGTGGCGGCGTTCCAGGTCTCCTGCAAGGCGGCACGCGCCTCGGCATCGCGCTGCGCAACCAGCGCCCGTGCCGTGTTGACATCGGCGGCCTCCAGCTGCGCCTGCACTGCGCGGAAGGCCTTGACCGCATCCACCAGCTTCTGGCGCGTCGGATCGATCGCTGCCTTCAGCACCGGCGTGCCTGCCGACAGGGCTTCGGAATAATCGGACGCCGTGCCGGACAGCGCGGCATCGAGGCGGCCTTCGAGGATCAGCAACTCGGTCTGCAGACGGTTTTGCTGGGCCGGGCTGGCCTGCTTCAGCTCGACCGCCTTGTAGGCGTCCAGCGCCAGCACATCCTGCAGCTCGGCCAGACGCAACAGCACGATCGACATCGTGTAGTAGCTGTCGAGGTCGGGGTCGAGGATCAGGTTCGACTGGTTGCCGATGCGGGTCACCAGTTCGCGGCCCGCGGCCATGGTTGCCGCGAGATCGTCAGCCTCGAAGGTCGGCTTGTTCATCGCCACCTGCAAGGCGTCGATGAATGCCGCGTTGACGTCGGCGGACTTCATGCCATCGCCATGCGCCGTTTCGGCAGCCCGGAGTGCAGCGATCCGCGGCTCCCACTCGGTGCGGTTCAGATGGAGCGGGGCGGCCAGCGCCGTCACAGCGGCCTTGGCAGGCGCCGGTGGCAGCGGTGTCGGCAGGGCGACCAGCACATCGCGCACCTCGGCGATGTAGGCGTTGCCTGCCAGCTCCTTGCGCGAAAAATCGATCGAGATGTACTTCTCGTTGATCAGGATGCCGGAGATGTAGATCACCGCCGTCAGGTCCAGCAGATAGATCAACAGCAGCTTGCGCCCCACCGGGAGCTGGCCGATTGCACGCAACAGGTAAGACGTCATGGGGTGCTGCGTCTTGCCGGGTTGAGGGAATGCACGCTCAGTTCGATTCTTTGATGATGCGCCCGCGCAGCGCCTGGATCGGCCGCGCGTTCATCGGGTAGAGCCGCGCAAAGATGTTCAGTTGCTCGGGCGAGATGGGCACCGGCGTCTTCATCACCATCCACAGCACGCCTTCACTGCACGGCGGCGTGGTCAGCGAGCCCATGTAGGTGTAGTAGCGGCGGTCGCTCGGCAGCAGCGCAGCCGGATCGATGCTGCCCTTGGCGGCTACCTCGTCGCCTTGCTCCAGCGGCAGGTTGTTCCACACTGCCTGCACCACGGGCTGCGCGCTGCCGCGCTCGAGCAGCACCGCGACCATCGCGAGCTTGCCGTCTGCGCTTTTGTGCAGCAGGTGCACCACCATGTCGAATGGCTTGCCGTCGATGCGCTCCTCGGACGGCCGGTGAAAATGGAACTGCACCAGTTCGTAGTGCTTGCCCAGCACCTCGATCGTGTTGCCCGGCGCCACGTTGACCTGCACCGTGTGCCCGTTGTCGACGACGCGAAAGCCGCTCGGCCGGTAGTCGAACTGCACCGCATCGAGCTCGACCTTGATGCCGTCGGTGATGTCGATCGGGCTTTGCCTGTGGCCGTTGGCGCAGGTGGCGTTTTCGGGAGCCAAGCGGGCCCAGGCGGCGGGGCCATGTTCGCCCTCGTAGTCCCAGTGGGCGGCGTCTGATGGTGCAGGCGCTACCGCGTGCTTGGGGCCGGCCGACAGCACCGTGGGGTTCACGCGGGCCGTCAGCGAGGACACCCGCTGCGCTGGCCTGTCGGCGGCGCTGGCCGCGGACGCGCCGTCGGCAGGCGATGTCACCTTCAAGACGCCCGCAGGAGCGCTCGGCGCCACTGGCACCGCGCCGAGCTTGTGGGCCAGGCGCTCGCGGATCGCTTCCATCGGGTCAATCGTCTGCACCGTACCCGCCTGCGCCACGGGCACGCCGATGACGCACGCAGCAGCGACGGTAGCAAGGCGGTGACTGAAAAGCGGCACGCTGAACACTCCTGGAACAAACCGAGGGATTTCCAGGGGGTATCGGTAGCAGCCCGTCCGGCTTGAGCTGGTCTGCGCAAATCAGTCCAGCCGAGACTCAACCCAAAACCAGGCGACCAGGCCGATGCCCATCAACACGACGGCTCCCACGGCGAGCGCCACGGTCGAATGCATGACCCACGGCGCCATCAGGCCGGCCACCAGACCACTGGACACACTGCCGATGCAGGCCTGCAAGGACGAGGCCATGCCGCGCCGGTCCGGGGCCTGATCGAGCACCATCAAGGTCACCACCGGCACCATCAGCGCCCAGCCAAAGGAGTAAAGGCCGATCGGCCACATCGCCCACCAGGCGTTTGCATCGAACGCCAGATTCAGCGCGAGATTCAGTACCGAGACCGCGCCCATGACCGCGAATCCCAGATGAACCTGCCGTTTCGCCGGCATGCGCCCCGCCAGCCGCCCGGACAGCAAGGCGCCGCCCATGATGCCGGCGATGGTGATCAGGAAGAGAAGGAAAAAGCGCTGCGGCGGCAGACCGAGGTGCTGCCCGAGAAACACCGGCGCCGACAACACGTACAGAAACATGCCGTTGAAGGGCACGCCGGCGGCCAGCGCCAGCGCCAGGAAGGGCAGGCTGCTGCCGAGTTCGGCATAGCCGCGAAAAAGGTGTCGCAGGTTCAGCGGCTGGCGCTGCGCCGGGTGCAGCGATTCCGGCAACAGTCTGAAGTTGGCGATCCACAGTGCCGCGCCAATGGCGCTGAGGAACCAGAAGATCGCCTGCCAGCCGATGTGCACGAACAGCAGCCCGCCGACCAGCGGCGCGATCGCCGGGGCAATGCCGAAATAGATGGTGACCTGCGACATCACCCGCTGCGCATCGGCCGGCGGGAACATGTCGCGGATCACCGCGCGCGACACCACGATGCCGGCGCCCGCCGCCATGCCCTGCAGCGCACGAAAGAACACCAGCCATCCGATGTGCGGCGACAGTGCGCAACCCACCGAGGCGAGCGTGAACACCGCAACACCCCACAGCACCACCGGGCGGCGGCCCAGGCTGTCCGACAGTGCGCCGTGGAACAGGTTCATCACCGCAAAGCCGAACAGGTAGGCCGACAGCGTCTGCTGCATCTGCACCGGTGTGGCGCCGATCGAGGTCGCGATGCCGCTGAAGGCCGGCAGGTAGGTGTCGATCGAGAACGGGCCGACCATGCCCAGGCAGGCGAGCAGTGCCGCCAGCGCCCAGCGCGGCCGGCGCCAGAGCGTGGAAGCGTCAGGGTTCATCGGGTCCGTTGAGCGTTGCCTTAGGCGCAGACACCGTGCGGGCGCCTGCTAAAAATTAGTGTGAAGCGAGCCGATAGGCCGGATTCTGTGCAGCCGAGCGTTCTTGCGTCCGCCCTGCCGTGACCGCCATTCCTCTGGGCCGTGCATCGCTGCACGGCTCGATGCCACCTACCCGCCAGCTCCGCGGAGCCACATCAACGCTGGCCTATTTGGTGTTGCTGCGCGCAGAGATTGCTCGTTTCACCCGAAGCTCGGGTCTTGCGACCCGAACCCCGACTCGTCTCTGTAGCTCTGATCCTCACCTCGCGGTGGACAGCCGTTAGCTGCTGCGCTGCCCTGTGCAGTCCGGACCTTCCTCCAGTGGGCCCTTTCGGGACGGTGCACCAGCGACGGTCTGGCTTGCTTCACCCGAGGATTATCTCAGGGCCCGCCCCAGCCGGTCACGGGGCCTCTGTGGTGTCGCCGCACAGGCGCGCGATGCGCTCTTCCATCGGCGGGTGCGTCGAGAACAACGCCATCAGGCCGCTCGGGTGCGCGCTGATGCCCATCGCGGCCAGCGCCTTCGGCATCTCGCCCGGGTCGAGGCCGCCGAGTCGCGCCAGCGCGTTGATCATCGGCTGCTTGCGCCCCAGCAACCGGGCCGAGCCAGCGTCGGCGCGGAACTCTCGTTGACGCGAGAACCAGGCCACGATGATCGCGGCCAGCACGCCCAGCAGCAGATCCATCACGATGGTGGTGACGATGTAGCCGATACCCGGGCCCTGACGGTCGTTGCGCAGGATGATGCGGTCGACCACATAGCCGATCACCCGCGACAGGAACACGACGAAGGTGTTCATCACGCCCTGGATCAACGTCATCGTCACCATGTCGCCATTGGCGACGTGGGCGACTTCGTGGCCGATCACCGCCTCGACCTCTTCGCGCGTCATCGATTGCACCAGCCCGGTCGACACCGCGACCAGCGCCGAATTCCTGAACGCACCGGTGGCGAAGGCATTCGGCGCGCCGTCGTAGATGGCGACTTCTGGCATCGCAACACCGGCCTTTTCGGCACAGCGTGCGACGCTTGCCACCAGCCAGCGGTGGGTGGGATCGGGCGAGTCGTTGATGACCTGCGCGCCGGTGGTCCACTTCGCCATCGGCTTGCTGATCAGCAGCGAAATGATCGCGCCGCCGAAGCCCATCACCAGCGAAAAGCCCAGCAATGCGCCGAGGTCGATGCCATTGGCACTCATGAAGCCATTCAGGCCGAGCAGGTTCACGGCAATGCCCAGCACCACCATCACGGCAACGTTGGTCAACAGGAACAGAGCAATGCGTTTCATGGTGTCCTTTGAAACCGACGGAACGTGAGTGTTATGCGGTCGGCGCGCCATTTCTCAAGGTACGCGCCGGCCTGCGAAACACCGCTGCGTCGTCGTAGAAGGCGATTTGCTCGTTGGAGTTCCACCAGCCGGGCACACCGAGCACTGGCAAGGGCAGCCAGGGCTTGAGCGCCAGCGATTCGGGCGTCAGCGATTCGGCCAGCCAGCTGGCAGGATCGGGCACCGCCAGCGGCACGACCCACACGTGGGCAGTGATGGCCTTGCGCGGATGCAGCAGCTTGTCGAGAAGTGCATGGCCGAACAGCGCCAGCCGCGCATCGGGCCACAGTGCGCGGTGGGCGATGAACAGCCGCGTCCAGTCGCGCTGCCCCAGCGCGTCGATCAACGGCGCAGGCGCCTGCAGCCAGGCCGCGTTCTCGTCGAACAGCGTCAACGCATCCCGGACCGCCCCCCGCGACGCGACGACGCCCGCACGCTCGATCTGCGCGACCTGCAAGGCATTCAAACGCGACTTCAGGCGCGGATGCGCACGCCACACCAGCGCGTTGAACAGGTCGTGGCCGTTGCTGCGGGTCGGCACGCTGCCGGTGCGGGCAATGAAGACCTCATAGGGTTCGCCGGATGGCAGCGCGGAGGGCTCGGCGAAGCGTGGCGGCCGCTCGGTCGAGCGATTCAACGCCTCGACCAGCGGCACACCGGCGGCGGCGGCTTGTGTGACGGCCTCACCGATGCGGCGATACGGCGCCAGCCATGGCGCAGACCAGTCGATCGCCGCCACATCCACCGGAGGTCTTGCCGTCAGCCGACCGCGTCTGCGCCGCCGAGAAAGCGCACCGACTCCGGCTTGTCCACCGGCAGCAGCGCGAAGTGCGCTTCCAGTTTCTTGAAGAAGGAGGTGGTCTTGCCGCTCTTGGTCAGCAGGCCACGCTCGCGCAGCGCCACCGCCACACCGTTGAGTCGCACCGGCGCGCCGCCACGCAGGTCGGGGCAGGCCTCGAGAACCGCCTCTACGGCCGATGGCAAGGCACGCGACACAGCCTTCGCAGCCGGCGCCGCTTTCGCAGCGGGCCGGCGCCGCGACGGGGCGGTGCGGGCCGGGGCGGCATCGGCCACTGTTGGGGGCTCGACCACGGGGGCCTCAGCTGCCACAGGCATCGGAAGCGGCGCAGGAATGGCCACCCGCGAGCGGGGAGCTCGCCCGCGCGCAGGCACCGGCGCCTCGACCGGCGCCACCGGCACGGCCAGCGGCGTCGCAACGATGGGTTCGCGTCGGCCGGCCGGTCGTGCCGGTGCCCGACCAGCCGGCCGCGCCTTGCTCAGCCCAACCACCTCGAAGCTGTCGTAGACCCGCTCGTAGTCGCGCTCGATGTCACGGCCCGACTTGCCCTGCTGGCCGTAGCCTGTGACGCGGCAGCCCAGCTCGCGCAGCCGCACGATCAGTGGCGAGTAATCCATGTCGGACGACACGATCACGACCTCGTCCACCGGGTGGCGCAGCATCAGCTCGACCGCGTCGATCGCCATCGCGATGTCGGTGGCGTTCGGCCCGGCAAAGGTGCTGGGCAGGAAGCGGATCGCGTGGTCGCGGCAGATTTCGGCGAACTCGACCGCCTTCTGCACGCTGCCGTAGGCGCGGCGGTGCTGCAGGCGGTCGCCGGTGAGTTGCAGCCGGTGCAGGATCTGCCGCAGCACATCGACGGAAACGTTGTCGGCATCGATCAGCAGGGCGATGCGGTGGTTGGTGTCCATGCAGGGTCCAGGTTCAGGCGACCAATCGCCAGGAAAGGGTTTCGCCACCGCGTAGCGGCTTCAACTGTCCATCGCCGAACGGCAGTGATTCAGGCAACGTCCACGGCTCGCGACGCAGCGTGATCGTGCCAGTGTTGCGCGGCAGGCCATAGAACGCCGGGCCGTGAACACTGGCGAAGGCTTCCAGCTTGTCGAGCGCGCCGGCCGCCTCAAAGGCCTCGGCATACAGCTCGATCGCTGACAGCGCGGTGTAACAACCGGCGCAGCCACAGGCCTGCTCCTTCAGGTTCGCCACATGCGGCGCGCTGTCGGTGCCGAGAAAGTAGCGGTCGCTGCCCGAGGTGGCGGCTGCGACCAGCGCTTGGCGGTGCACCTCGCGCTTGAGCACCGGCAGGCAGTAGTAGTGGGGGCGCACGCCGCCCGTGAACAAGGCATTGCGGTTGTAGAGCAGGTGGTGCGCGGTCAAGGTGGCAGCTGTGTGTGCGCCGGCCGAGGCGACGTACTGCGCGGCTTCGCGGGTGGTGATGTGCTCAAAGACGATCTTCAGCTCAGGGAAGTCACGGCGCAGCGGGATCAGCTTCGTGTCGATGAATACCGCCTCGCGGTCGAACAGGTCGATGTCGGCATCGGTCACCTCGCCGTGCACCAGCAGCGGCATGCCAGCGCGCTGCATCGCTTCGAGCGTCGGGTAAGCGAGGCGCAGATCGGTCACGCCGGCATCGCTGTTGGTGGTGGCACCGGCCGGGTACAGCTTGACCGCGACGATGCCGGCGTCCTTCGCGCGCAGGATCTCGTCGGCAGGCAGGCGGTCGGTCAGGTACAGCGTCATCAAAGGCTCGAACGTGAGCCCTTCGGGCAGCGCAGCCCGGATGCGCCCGGCGTAGGCCAGGGCCTGCGCGGTCGTGGTCACCGGCGGCTTCAGGTTCGGCATCACGATCGCTCGGGCGAATTGCCGCGCGGTGTCGGGCAGCACCGCAGCCATCGCTGCGCCATCGCGCAGGTGCAGGTGCCAGTCGTCGGGACGCCGCAGCGTCAGTGTCGAGGTCAACGGATCCATCCGGCGATTTTGCATCGCGCCTCGCGCGACCCGTGCCTTCGGTCAACGCGGGCCGCAGCGGCTCAGTGCTGCAGGATCTTCGAGAGGAATTCCTTCGCGCGCGGTGAACGCTGCTCCGGGTTGCCGAAGAAGCCCTCGCGCGTGCAGTCCTCGATGATCTTGCCGGCGTCCATGAAGATCACGCGGTGGCTGACCTTCTTCGCGAAGCCCATTTCGTGGGTGACACACATCGTCGTCATGCCCTCGTTGGCGAGCTGCACCATCACATCGAGCACCTCGCCGACCATCTCGGGGTCGAGCGCCGAGGTCGGCTCGTCGAACAGCATCACGATCGGGTCCATGCTGAGTGCGCGGGCAATCGCCACCCGCTGCTGCTGGCCGCCCGAGAGCTGGCCGGGGAATTTGTCCTTGTGCGCCATCAGGCCGACGCGGTCGAGCATCTTCAGCCCGCGCACCACGGCGTCGTCGCCGTTGCGGCCGAGCACCTTCATCTGCGCCAGCGTGAGTTTCTCGGTCACCGTCAGGTGCGGGAACAGCTCGAAGTTCTGGAACACCATGCCCACACGCGCGCGCAGCTTGGGCAAGTCGGTTTTCGGGTCGCTGATCGAGACACCGTCGACGACGATGTCGCCCTTCTGGATCGGCTCCAGCGCATTCACC
>JAYVEB010000090.1:0-5208 GCA_043749095.1 Burkholderiales bacterium
CGGCCCAGCCTGGTCGTGGTGCCGACCAGCTTGCTGGAGAACTGGCTGGCTGAAGCGAGCCGCTTCACGCCGCAGCTGCGCATGCTGGTGCTGCATGGCAAGCAGCGCGCGCAGCAGTTCAAGGAAATCGCCCGCGCGCACGTCGTGGTCACCAGCTACCCGCTGGCGGTGCGCGACATGGCGGTGCTGGCCAGCCATGCCTGGCATTACCTGGTGCTCGATGAAGCGCAGCGCATCAAGAACAGCCGCAGCCAGGCGACGCTGTCGCTGAAGGCACTGAACGCGCGCCACCGGCTGTGCCTGTCGGGCACGCCACTCGAAAACCACCTGGGCGAGTTGTGGAGCCTGATGGATTTTGTCAGCCCCGGCCTGCTCGGCAACGAGGCGCAGTTCCGAGAGCACTACCGCAACCCGATCGAGAAGCGTCAGGAAACCTTGCAGGCCGAGCACCTTGCGCGGCGTGTGCGGCCCTTCATCCTGCGCCGCACCAAGCTGCAGGTGGCGCAGGACCTGCCGGAGAAGACCGAGACGCTGCTGCGCGTCGAGCTCGACGGCATGCAGCGCGACCTGTACGAGACGGTGCGCGCGACGATGGACAGCAAGCTGCGCGAGGCGATCGCCAAGCAGGGTCTGGCGCGCAGCCAGATCGTGGTGCTCGATGCGCTGCTGAAGCTGCGCCAGGTGTGCTGCGACCCGCGTCTGCTGAAGCTGCGTGCGTCAGAGCCGCAGGAAGACGATGACGCATTGGCAGATGCGGCCTATGGCGCCGCCGTCATCGACAAGCCGCTCACCCGCCATCACGCCGCGACTGTTGCGCCGTCGGCCAAGCTCGAACTGTTGCGCGACCTGCTGCCCACGCTGGTCGAAGACGGTCGCCGCATTCTGGTGTTTTCGCAGTTCACCGAGATGCTGGCGTTGATCGAGCCGGAGTTGACGCGACTCAACCTGGACTACATCAAGCTGACCGGCGAAACCGCCAACCGCGGTGCGGTGGTGAAGGCGTTCCAGGACGGAGATACACCGATCTTCCTGATCAGCCTGAAGGCAGGCGGTGTCGGGCTCAACCTCACGGCGGCCGACACCGTGATCCTCTACGACCCGTGGTGGAACCCCGCCGTCGAGCAGCAGGCCATCGACCGTGCCTACCGCATCGGGCAGGGCAAGCCGGTGTTCGTCTACAAGCTGGTGGCCAGTGGCACCGTCGAGGAAAAGATGTTGGAGTTGCAGGCCCGCAAGGCAGGCCTGGCCGATTCGCTGCTGTCGGGGGTGGCCGGCACGGCCACGCTGACGGCGCAGGATTTCGACGAGCTGTTCAAGCCGCTCGGGGCAGGCTGACAGAGCGGCATCGCCCCGCGACCCTTGTCCGAGGCCCTTTATTTTTTCTTGTCGACCTGGTTGCCGATGACGCCACCGACGGCCGCGCCACCCAGCGTGCCCAGGGTGCCACCGCCGGTCAGGATCGCGCCTGCGGCCGCGCCGACACCGGCTCCGACGGCTGTGTTCTTGTCACGCTGGCTCATGTTGCTGCAACCGGTGGCGGTCACGGCGATCAGCACGGCCGCGATCAAGGCGCTGTGACGTGAAGAGGTGAGGGGCTTGTGCATCTGAATCTCCAAGGTCGGGCCGGTTGCCCGTGAGTTTGCATCATGCGCGTTCCGACTGGCATTCGCCATCGTCGCCCGCCGTGTCGGCTTGTCAGCCGCGGCCTACGTGACAACGATTCCAACCGACGCTGTGGGTGTGGACGAGGCCTCGGCTGCATCGCGCCGACACTGCGCCTGCAGCGCCTGCCACCCCGCGCGCCCCAGCGCTTCCATCGTCCGCAGATTGACCTCGTAGATCGCTTCGGCTTCGGGGAAGGCCTGCACCGCGCGATCGATGCTCGCCTCGCGCAGAAGGTGCAGCGTCGGGTAGGGCGATCGGTTAGTCGCGTTGCTCACGTCGTCCGGCTCGGTGTCGGCGAACTGGTAGTCCGGGTGGAAGCTGGCGAGCTGCAACTCGCCATCGCAGCCCATCTCGGCCAGCGCCGCCTCGGCCACGTCGAGGAAATCGTTGTGGTCGGCGAAATCGACCAGTACCCGCGGATGCACCAGCAGCGTCGTGTCGCACAGCGCCGGGTCGGTGTCGCGCAGACGCTGCGCTTCGTCGCACAGCGTGCGCAGCAGCGTTTCGGTGCCGGTGGCGTCGCTGACCACGCAGCGGATCTGGCCCTTCACGCGCACCGCACGGGCGAAGGGGCACAGGTTCAGGCCGATCACCGCCCGATCGACCCAGGCCAGCGTTTCGGCCTCCGCCGAGTTCAGATTTGGATCGGTTCTGGTCACCGCTGATCCGACAATGCTTCGCTGGGCAACGGGCCGACGTCCCTGCAGGCTTCGGCCATCCAGCGGCCATTGACCAGATGTTCGTTCGGGCGGAATTTGGACTTGTAGGCCATCTTGTTGCTGGCGCCGATCCAGTAGCCCAGGTACAGGTAGGGCAGCTTCAGCAGCAGCGTCTGCTCGATCTGCCACAGGATGTTGTAGGTGCCGTAGCTGGTGTTGTCTTCCGGCTCGTAGAAGGTGTAGACCGCCGACAGCCCGTCGTTCAGGATGTCGAGAATCGACACCATCTTCAGTGCGCCGAGCTGCCCTGGCGCCGCGCCTTTCACCGGCTCACGGAATTCCACCAGCCGTGAATTGACGCGGCTTTGCAGCAGAAACTGGGTGTACTGGTCGACGCTGTCGTTGTCCATGCCGCCGCCGGTGTGGCGCCCCGACTGGTAGCGCAAATACAGCTGGTAATGCTCCTGCACGAAGCCCAGCTTCAGCACGCGCGCCTGCAGCGTGCCGTGCGCCTTCCAGGCACGGCGCTGACTGCGTGTGGGCTCGAAGCTGGCCACCGGCACGCGCAGCGGCACGCAGGCGCGGCAGCTGTCGCAGTGCGGGCGGTAGGTGAACATCCCGCTGCGCCGAAAACCGTTGCTGACCAGGCCCGAATAGACATCCGACTGGATGATGTGGCTGGGTGTGGCGACCTGCGAGCGGGCCATCTTGCCCGGCAGGTAACTGCACGCATAGGGTGCCGTCGAATAAAACTGCAAGGACGCGAGCGGAAGCTCTTTCGGGTGTGTCACGGGCGGCCTTCGTCGGGGGAAACCTCAACCGTTGTGGGCAGCGACGTGAGATGCGACCACAGCCGCTGATGATAGTTCCAAGCGGTCACCGGCCGCGCTTGAACGCGCTCCGCGATTGCGGCTTCGAACACGTTGCGCGGCAGTTCGCGACCGCCCATCGCGCTGAGGTGGCCGGTGCGCTGCTGGCAGTCGATCAGGTCGATGCCGTGCTCGCGGCTGAAGCACACCAGCGCCGCCAGCGCGATCTTCGACGCGTCGGTGCGTCGCGAGAACATCGACTCGCCGAAGAACATCCGACCGATGCCCACGCCGTACAAGCCACCTGCCAGTTCGCCGTCGATCCAGGTCTCGACGCTGTGCACGGCGCCGAGTGCATGCCAGCGGGCGTAGGCCGCCACCATGTCGGCCACGATCCAGGTGCCGTCCTGTCCCTCGCGAGGGCTTGCCGCGCAGGCCGCGATGACCTGCTCGAAGGCGCTGTCGATGCGCACCTCGCAGCCGGGCGAGCGGGTGAATTTGCCGATCGTCTTGCGCAGTGAACGGCTGAGCCTGAATTCCTGCGTCCACAGCACCATGCGCGGGTCGGGCGACCACCACAGCACCGGTTGGCCATCGCTGTACCAAGGAAACACGCCCTTCGAATAGGCCTCGGTAAGCCGCGCCGGGCTCAACTCGCCACCGGCCGCCAGCAGCCCCGGTGCGTCGGAGCCGGGCGGCAGCGCCAGCCGCGTGTCAGGCAGCGGCTCACGGTCGTCGCGCAGCCAGTGGATCAAGTGCGGCTCGCCTCGACCCAGCCGACGCAGACCGAGCCGATCAGCACCGCGTCGCCGCGAATCGCCGGCAGGGCACCGGGCAGGCGCAGCGCCGAGCTGCAGGAATCCCCCACCGTGACCAGCCACGCCACATGCCCTCGGGCGTGCCATTCGCGGGCCCGCGTCAGGACCTGAAAATCCATGCTGTCCACCGTGCTGCGCCTCCATGCGTTTGCGATGAAATCATCGTAACCGCCGGGATGCGTCCGCGTCAGGGGCGCAGATCCGGTCAGTAGATTCGCGGTCACGACAAGGCTTTGCGGTTCCTGATGAAACACTCTTGCGGAGGCATGCGCTCATGCACGTTCCTTTTTCTCCTTTCGCCTTGGCGGTGATGCTGCCGATGCTCGCAGTTGGCGCTGGGCTGACGAGGCCTGCGCATGCCGCGGAGCCGGTCGCGGCCAGCCACCCGGCAGCAGTGGCATCGGCCGTGTCCACAGACAGTGCCCGTACCATCTATGTGCAGCGTGGCGCTGATGGCAAGACGGTTTTCACTGATCGCCCGGCGGCAGGCCTGGTTACCGAGCGGCGCTGGACCATCGAACCTGAGGATCCGGAGGCTGCCGCCGCGCGCCGCGAGGCCAGCCGTGCGCAGTCGGAGCGTGTCACTGAACGCATTCAGCGCTCGATCGATCAGCAACAGCAACGCGTCAACGAACTGCAGATCGAGCAACTCCGCACGCAGCGCGCTGCCGATGCCCTGCAGACCGAGCGCTTGCGCGAACGCGAGCGGGACGACGACACGCGCTATGGGCTGCTGCGGCCTTACGCGCGGCCGTTCGGCTACACCCCGTTCGGCCAGGTGGGCCCCTATCGCCCCGATGCGCAGCCGCCGAGGCCGAAGCCGTCGGGCAAGCCTGCGGCGCCCACCGGCCCGCTGGCGCCGCCTGTCGAGTCGCGTTGACAGCGCCCGAGCGCTGTTGCCGACGGTTCAGGACAGCATCGGCTCGGCCGCTTCGTGGTTCGCAGCCGGTGCCCGCACCGCGCCCCGCATCTCGATCTGTTCGGCGATGTGCTGCGCATCGCGGGCCACGCCGGAGAAGCGGCCCGATCCCCAGGTGTGCAGCCAGGGCAAGCCCAGGAAATAGACACCCGCCTGCGCCGTGACGCCGCGCACATGGCCCGGTTGGCCGCACCCGTTGAAAACCGGCACATCGAGCCAGCCGAAGTCGGGCTTGAAGCCGATGCACCAGATCACCGAGGTGATGCCCGAGTCGCGCAGCTTCAGTCGGGTGCGCTCGGCCGCCGGCTCCCACACCGGGGTGTAGACCGACGGTGGCG
>JAYVEB010000091.1:0-15547 GCA_043749095.1 Burkholderiales bacterium
AATCGCGCAGGAGCGATTTTTTCGAGCGTGCCAAGGGGTAAGGAACCCCTGAAATCACGAGTTTTCACGACAGCGGCCTTCTGCCGCCCAGACTCCTAGGCCCTTTTCAACTTCATAAGGAACCACCGTGATGACAAAACTGGCAATGGCATGCGTAGCAGCCGGGGCGTTATGCGCCCAGCCCTCGCAGGCGGCAGCGACCGCAAAGAAGGACGATGCAGCCCTGTCGGCGATGCTCGTCGGCACCTGGGTCAACCCGCCGGACAGCGCCGACTACGAAGGCGTTCCCAGCAAGGAAGTCTTCAACGCGGATGGCACCTACACCTACACCGAGTTCGAGGACAACGCCTGCTCGCGGGTGTCTGCCGCCATCAGCTCGAAGTGGTATGTCTGGGACGGCACGCTGGTCGTGGAATTCCCCGAGGGCAAGTCACTGAAGGACGAGATCGTCAACATGGCGCCCAAAAAGGTGGTGCTGCGCTCGGTGGAGGACAGCCTGGTCTATCACCGTGTCCGTTCCGACAAATGCTCGACGGCGTCGATGAAGGCCAAGCCCACGGCATCGAACGTTTCGCACTGACAGAGCGTCCACCCAAAAAAGCCGGGCATCGGGATAACCCCGATGTCCGGCTTTTTGATGTGACGCATTGGTTCAGGTGCTCATTCGATGCGGATGACGACCTTGCCGAAGTGAGTGTCGCCTTCGAGGTGGCGCAGCGCCTCGCGTGATTCGGTGAAACCGAACACCCGGTCGATCACTGGCTTGATCTGGCGCGCGTTGATCAACCGGTTCATCGCCTCGAACATGTCGCGCGAGCCGACGAACACGCCGCGCACGGTGGTGGTGTTGAACAGGATCGACAGCGGGTTGATCTCGCCGCCGGTCAGCACACCGATCAGGTGCACCGAGCCGCCATGGCGCGCCGCTGCGATCGAGCGCTGCAGCGTGCCCGGGCCGCCGACCTCCACCACATGGTCGACCCCGACGCCGCCGGTGATCTCGCGCACATTCTTGTCCCAGTCCGGATGCGCCTTGTAGTTGACCAGGTGGTCGGCGCCCAATGCCTTGGCCTGCGCCAGCTTGGCGTCGCTCGACGAGGTGGCGATCACGACTGCACCCGCGGCCTTGGCAAACTGCAGGGCGAACATCGACACGCCGCCGGTGCCCAGCACCAGCACCGTCTCGCCCGGCGTCACCTGCTTGCCTTCGAACAGCCCATTCCAGGCGGTCAACGCGGCGCAGGGCAGCGACGAAGCTTCTTCGTCGCTCAGGTGGGCCGGTGTCGCGACCAGCGCCTCGGCAGGGTACACACGGTATTCGGCCAGCACGCCGGGCACCGAGCCGCCGAGCGCGTGGTCGTAGTGGGCAGGCAACATCGGCCCGCTGATCCAGGTCTCGAAGAAGCAGCCGGTGACGCGGTCGCCGGTGGAGAACCGGATCACGCCAGCGCCCACCTCGGCCACCACGCCGGCACCGTCTGACACCGGTACCAGGCCTTGCGACTTTATGCCTGGGTAGCGTCCTGTGATGATCAGCAGGTCGCGGTAGTTCAGCGATGCGGCCTTCATGCGCACCAGCACCTCCCCGGGGCCGGGGCGCGGTATGTCGCTTTCGCGCAAGGTCAAGCTGTCGGCATCGAGTTCTTTGAGGTAGGCATAGCTGCGCATAGATAGGCTTCCAAGAGGTTGGAACTGCGTGGTTGTGGGGATTGCTCAGGCGGCATTTTCGGCCGGGCTGTGATGATGCCACGCAGGCTTGAACCCTGACCGCTCGCCCTCTGCGCAGGGTGGCAACATCCCGGTCACGATGATCCACAAGAAAAAACGACCCGACCTGGCCCCTGCCACCGTCTCCGAAGCCGATGGCGTGCGTTACCTGCACCTGGGCACGCCCTGGGTGCAAGGCGCGATGCGCATCCGCAAACCGCTGGCGATCGAGCTGGAGTATGTGCAGCGGATGATGGTCTGGATGCTGCTGCGGCCCAGCGAGGCGCTGTCCGAGGGACACGCTGTTCAGCTCGGGCTGGGTGCGGGCTCCATCACCCGTTACTGCCACAACGTGCTGTTCATGCGCACGACTGCGGTTGAACTCAACGACACCGTGATCGGCGTTTGCCGCGCGTACTTCCACGTCGAGCCTGGGGCCAGGCTGAAAGTGATCGAGGCCGACGCCGGGGTCTACGCCGCCGACCCGGCCCATGCGGGCAGCGCCGACGTGCTGTGCGTCGACCTCTACGACCACGATGCGGCGAGCCCGGTGCTCGACAGCGACGCGTTCTACGCCGACTGCCATCGCCTGCTGCGCGATGGTGGCACGATGACGGTCAACCTGTTCGGCCGCGATGCCAGCTTCGAGCGCAGCGCGCAGCGCATCGCAGCGGCCTTCGGCGCGGAGCAGGTGCTGAGCCTGCGTCCGACGCGCGAAGGCAACACCGTCGTCGTGGCACTGAAGGGCGCTGTCTGGCCACAGCCGGAGGAACTGGCGATGCGCGCGGACCACATCCAGTCGCACGCCGGTCTGCCGGCGCGAAAATGGTTGAAGATGCTGCGCGCGCTGCCGAAGGCCCCTGCAGGGCCTGGCTGACTTCCCCGCCCTCGAACCGCAGCCCTTGAGAAACCGCCATGTCCGCTGTCGAACGACCCGCCAAACGTCAGACCAGCCCTACCGCTCAGGCCGACATTCCCCTGGATCCGGTGCCCACCGGCAAGCTGGAATGGCGCCGCTTGCTGGACTGGTTGAGCGACGACGACCTGATCGAGCGCGGGGACGCCGAGCGCACGATCAAGCGCTTTGGCTCCGCACACAGCGCGCAGCACCCGCTGGTGCGCTTGGGCGCGGCCGGCCTGGTGCGCAAGGGGTCCGCAGGCAAGCTGCTGGACACCGAGGCGCTGACCGAATGGCTGGCCGGCCGCTGTGGGCTGCCCTACCTGCGCATCGACCCGCTGAAGGTGGACGTGGGACGCGTCGCCGACGTGATGTCGATCAACTACGCCGAGCGGCGCAGCGCCTTGCCGCTGCAGGTCG
Source organism: Burkholderiales bacterium (assembly GCA_043749095.1). Lineage (GTDB taxonomy): Bacteria > Pseudomonadota > Gammaproteobacteria > Burkholderiales > Burkholderiaceae_C > PBB1. The sequence continues at coordinate 3,026 of JAYVEB010000091.1, forward strand.
GCCCGAATGACGTCACCGTGGCCACCTGCGAGCCGTACGCCGTCGACTGGGTGCCCGAGATCGAGGCGCACACTCGCAAGCCGCTGAAGCTGATCGTCGTCAGCCCGCTCGAACTGCAGAAGTACACGACCGAGTTCTACACGCTGTCGCGCTCGGTGCGCGCGGCGATCAAGAGCGGCGAAAGTTCTGCGATCGCGAGCTTTGAGCAGTTGGTCGAACTGGGCCGCACCAACAAGCAGCTCGATGCCAATGACCAGGGCGTGGTGCAGGTCGTCGATTGGCTCTGGCAGTACGCCTTCGACCAGCGTGCGTCAGACATCCACCTGGAGCCGCGGCGCGATTTGAGCGCGATCCGTTTCCGCATCGATGGCGTGATGCATACCGTCTACCAGCTGCCGCCCGGCGTGATGAACGCGATGATCGCCCGCGTCAAGCTGCTGGGCCGCATGGACGTGATCGAGAAGCGCCGGCCGCTGGACGGCCGCATCAAGACGCGCAACCCCGATGGCGACGAGGTCGAGATGCGGCTGTCGACGCTGCCCACGGCCTTCGGCGAGAAGATGGTGATGCGCATCTTCGACCCCGACACCACCGTCAAGCCGCTGGAGGCGCTGGGCTTCGGCACGCACGATGCGAAGCGCTGGGAGGCGCTGGTGGCGCGGCCCAACGGCATCATCCTGGTGACCGGGCCGACCGGCTCGGGCAAGACCAGCACGCTGTACTCGACCTTGCGGCGCCTGGCCACCGAGGAGGTCAACGTCTGCACGATCGAGGACCCGATCGAGATGATCCAGCCGGCGTTCAACCAGACGCAGGTTCAGCCGGCGCTGGATTTCGGCTTCGCCGAAGGCGTGCGCGCGCTGATGCGGCAGGACCCGGACATCATCATGGTCGGCGAGGTGCGTGACCTGGAAACCGCCGAGATGGCCATCCAGGCCGCGCTGACCGGTCACCTGGTGTTCAGCACGTTGCACACCAACGATGCTGCCTCGGCTATCACCCGACTGGTCGATCTGGGGGTGGCGCCCTACCTGATCGGTGCCACCGTCATCGGCGTGCTCGCGCAGCGGCTGGTGCGCACGCTGTGCCCGGCCTGCAAGCAACCCGACGACACGGTGACCACCGAAGACCTGGCCGAATTCGTCAAGCCCTGGCGCCTCAGCGGAAAGGCCAAGCCGTACAAACCGGTGGGCTGTCTCGAATGCCGGATGACCGGTTTCCGTGGCCGCACCGGGTTGTATGAACTGCTGTCGGTCACCGATGCCGCACGACTTTGCATCCAGCCGGTGCCCGACGCCCTCAAGCTGCGTCAGCAGGCGATGCTGGACGGCATGCGGCCGCTGCGGCTGGCCGGCGCCATGAAGGTTGCCGAAGGTCTGACGACGCTGCAGGAAGTGCTGAGCGCGACGCCCGCGTGGGATTGAGCCCGCCGGCGCCGCGTGCCTCCGTGGCCACGCTGTGGCCAGGGCTGCTGATGGCTGCGCTGGGGGCCGTGGCCTTTTCGGGCAAGGCCATCATCGCCAAGCTGGCCTACCGCCACGGCGTCGATGCGGTCACCCTGATCATGTACCGCATGCTGTTCGCGCTGCCGTTGTTCCTGTTGCTGAGCGTCTGGGCGAGCCGTGGCAAGCCGGCGCTGCAGCGACGCGACGTTTGGGTGGTGTGCGGCCTCGGCTTCAGCGGCTACTACCTGGCCAGCACGCTCGACTTCATGGGCCTGCAGTACATCAGCGCGAGCCTGGAGCGGCTGATCCTGTACCTGAATCCGACACTGGTGCTGGCCATGGGCGTGGTGCTGTTCAAGCGGCGCGTCACCACCAGGCAGGTGATGGCGCTGGCCGTCAGTTATGGCGGTGTGCTGCTGGTGTTCGGCCAGGAAATCACGCACGTCGGCCCGCATGCGCTGCTGGGTGCCGCGCTGGTCTTCGGCAGCGCGATGAGCTACGCGGTCTACCTGGTGCTCAGCGGCGAGGAGGTCCGGCGCCTCGGCGCCCTGCGCCTCACGGGCCTGGCCAGCACCGTCGCTTGTGTGTTGTGCATCGCGCAGTTCGCGGTGCTGCGACCGCTGTCGACGATGGTGGTGGCGCCCGAGGTGATCGGGCTGTCGCTGTTGAATGCGGTGCTGTGCACTTTCGCACCGGTGCTGCTGATGATGCTGGCGATCGAACGCGTCGGCGCGACGCTGGCGGCGCAGACCGGGATGATCGGCCCGATGTCGACCATCGGGATGAGCGTGCTGCTGCTCGGCGAGCCGTTCACCGCCGGATTGGCCGCGGGCACGGCGCTGGTGGTCGCCGGCATCTGGCTGCTGGCGACCTGGCGCTGAACGCAGTGCGGCTCAGCCGGCCTGCTTTGGGCGCCCCGTCTTCAGGGGCGTGATGCGGGCCAGCGCTTTTCCCAGCTGCACATCGGGCAGCGCGGCCAGCACCTGCAGTCCAGCCCGCAGCAGCTCACTTTTCTTCACGGCATGGCGGAAATTCATCGCGCGCTGCTTCAGCACGTCGATCAGCTCGAAATCCGATTGCGGCATCGTGAAGCTGTCGCGCACCAGCTTGTGCTTGGTCTTTGGCGGTTTGCCGGTGGGCACGGCAGCGGCTTTGGTCGGGAGAGTGGCAGGTGTCTTGGCTGTTGCCGCCGGCTTGCTGACGACGGGCTTCGCCTTCGGCGCAGACGGCGGTTTCTTCGTCGCCTTGGTGGCAGTTTTCGCCGTGACTTGGGGTGCTGTTGCGGTCTTGGCCTTCTTCGGTGATGCGGCAGCGCCTGATGCGCCGACCGGGGCTGACGCGGCCGCCGCGTCGAGGGTGAGGAGAGAGTTGCTCATGTCGACGATTCCGTAATCAAGGTAAACCGTTTATACGGTATGTTGGCTGATGCTGCAAGGCGAACTGGCTCAGATGCTGCGCTGATTGACCCGCTGCGACAGCGCCTCGGCGTTTTCCTTGCGCTCGCTGTAGCGGTCGACGAGATAAGGGGCCGCGTCGCGTGTGAGGAGCGTGAACTTCATCAGCTCCTCCATCACGTCGACCACGCGGTCGTAATAGGCGGAAGGCTTCATGCGCCCGGCCGCATCGAATTCAAGGAAGGCCTTGGCGACCGACGACTGGTTCGGGATCGTCAGCATCCGCATCCAGCGGCCGAGCACGCGCAACTGGTTGACCGCATTGAACGACTGTGAGCCGCCCGAGACCTGCATCACCGCCAGCGTCTTGCCTTGCGTGGGCCGCACCGCACCGAGGGCCAGCGGGATCCAGTCGATCTGCGCTTTGAGGATGCCGCTCATCGCGCCATGGCGCTCCGGCGAGCACCACACCATGCCCTCGCACCAGCTCGCCAGCTCGCGCAGCTGGACGACCTTGGGGTGCGACTCCGGCGCACCGTCGGGCAAGGGCAGGCCGGTCGGGTCGAACAGCCGCGTCTCGCCACCCATCGCCTGCAGCAGCCGTGCTGCTTCCTCGGTCAGCAGGCGGCTGTAGGAACGTTCCCGGAGCGAGCCGTAGAGCAGCAGGAAACGCGGCGGGTGGGTGGACGGCGATGTGGGCCGCAGCCGATCGATGCTCGGCGCTGAGAACAGCGCTGCATCGACATTCGGCAGAGAAACCTGATGCTCAGACACGCTGCCGATGCTCGGTCATCCCCCGCTCGTACCAGCCCTTGCTGCCGTTGACCCATCGGACCACCAGCAGCATCACCGGCACCTCGATCAGCACGCCGACGACGGTGGCGAGTGCCGCGCCGGACTCGAAGCCGAAGAGGCTGATCGCCGCGGCCACCGCCAGCTCGAAGAAGTTGCTCGCGCCGATCAGGGCCGACGGGCAGGCCACATCGTGCGATTCGCCGAGGCGTCGGTTCAGCCAGTAAGCGAGACCGGAATTGAAGAAGACCTGGATCAGGATCGGCACGGCCAACATCGCGATCACCAGCGGCTGGTCAAGGATGGCTTGGCCTTGGAAGGCGAACAGCAGCACCAGTGTGGCGAGCAGTGCGGTGATCGACCACGGGCCGATCCTGGCGAGCGCAGCATCGAAAGCGGCCTGCCCGCGGACTAGCAGTGCCTTGCGCCAGAGCTGCGCGATCACCACCGGGATCACGATGTACAGCACCACCGAGGTGATCAGCGTGGCCCACGGCACGACGATGGCCGACAGGCCCAGCAGCAGCGCAACGATGGGTGCGAAGGCGAACACCATGATCATGTCGTTCAGCGCCACCTGCGACAGCGTGAACATCGGGTGGCCGCCGGTCAGCCGGCTCCACACGAAGACCATCGCGGTGCACGGCGCGGCCGCCAGCAGGATCAGCCCGGCGACATAGCTGTCGGCTTGCTCCGCGGGCAGGTAGGGCGCGAACACATGGCGGATGAAGATCCAGCCCAGCAGCGCCATCGAGAACGGCTTGACCGCCCAGTTGACGAACAGCGTGACGCCGATGCCGCGCCAGTGCTTGCTGACCTGCGACAGCGATGCGAAATCCACCTTCAGCAGCATCGGGATGATCATCACCCAGATCAGCAGGCCGACCGGCAGGTTGACCTGGGCGAACTCCATCCGCCCAATGCCCTGGAACGGGCCGGGAAACAGTTTCCCCAGCGTGATCCCCGCGACGATGCAGAGCAACACCCAGACGGTCAGGTAGCGCTCGAAGGCGCTCATCGGCGCCGGTGCTGAAACGGGCACGGGCAGGGCGGTGGTGTTCATCGTCGATCCCGGTCGGTCAGGCCTGACCGATCTGCTTCAGCTCGCGCTGGATCGCCATGCGGTCCAGGCTGGCGATAGGCAGCGACAGCATCAACTCGATGCGCCGCTTCAGCGTCACCGAGGTGTCCATGAAGGCGCGGGCCTTGGCGTCATCCGTGCCTTCGATCGCTGCGGGATCGGGCACGCCCCAGTGCGCCGTCATCGGCTGGCCGGGCCACGCCGGGCACATCTCGCCGGCGGCGTTGTCGCACACGGTGAAGACGTAGTCGAGCACCGGCGCGCCGGGCTGCGAGAACTCGTCCCAGTTCTTGCTGCGCAATCCCTCGCTCGGGATGTGCAGCGTCTTCAAGGTCGACAGCGCGTACGGGTTGACGACGCCGTTCGGGTGGCTGCCGGCCGAGTGCGCGATGTAGCGACCGCGGCCCAGGTGATTGAGCAGACCTTCCGCCAGGATCGAGCGTGCTGAATTGCCAGTGCAGATGAACAGCACGTGCTTCGGTGTGTCGGGCATGGTGACTCCGTCAGGTTTCGAGGACTCAGCAGGTGGTGCAGGCCGGAACCGTCGCTTCGATGCAGCCCTCGCCCGCACAGCAGTTCGCCGTCAGGTAGCCCATCAGGCCGTTCATCTGGTCGAAGGCGGCGCGGTAGATCAGGCTGCGGCCGTCGCGCTGCTGCGTGGTCAGGCCGGCATGCGTCAACTCCTTCAGGTGGAACGACAGCGTCGAGGCCGGCACATCCAGCGCTTCGGCCAGCGCACCCGGCGTCATGCCCTGCGGGCCGGCGACCACCAGCGCCCGGAACACCCGCAGCCGGGCCGGTTGGGCCAGCGCAGACAGCGCGGAGATGAAAGCAAACTCTTCCATATTTCCATTATTTTAAAAATAATGAATGACAGGCCCGTGACAACCAGTGTTGACCCACTGAACTCGCAAAGTGCGAATACGCAGGCCATCGCTGAGAATCAGCCCAACCCAATCCACAGCACCATGCCCTTCAGTACTTTTTCAGACGATCCTGAAGACTTGCCAAACAGTCGCGCCGAGCTCGCTGCTGCGGGGACGCGCAGCACCTGGGTCAGCTGTGGTGTGAACCTGCTGCTGTCCTCCACTCAGATCGCGATGGGCATCGTCTCGAAATCGCAGGGCCTGATCGCCGACGGCATTCATTCGCTGTCGGACCTGGTGTCCGATTTCATCGTGCTGTTCGCCGGTCACCACAGCCGCAAGGGCGCCGATGACGACCACCCGTACGGCCACCAGCGCTTTGAAACCGCGGCATCGCTGGCGCTCGGTGTGCTGCTGCTGGCCGTCGGCGCTGGCATGTTGTGGTCGGTGGTGCTCAAGCTGGAGGCGCCAGAGACTGTGCACACCGTGCATGCGATGGCCCTGTGGATGGCGGGCGCGGCATTGGTCGCGAAGGAACTGCTGTTTCGTTACATGCTGGCGGTGGCCAAGGGCGTCAAATCCAGCATGCTGGTCGCCAATGCGTGGCACGCGCGCTCCGATGCCGCGTCGTCGCTGGTGGTCGGTGTCGGCATCGTCGGCAACCTGGGGGGCTACCCGATCCTCGATCCGATCGCCGCGGCCATCGTCGGTTTCATGGTGGTCAAGATGGGCTGGTCCTTCGGCTGGGATGCGCTGCACGACCTGATGGACCGCTCGGTCGACGAGCAGGAAGTCGAAGCGATCCGCCAAACGCTGGCCGACACGCCGGGCATTCGCGGCGTTCATGACCTGCGCACCCGCAAGATGGGCGACATGATCGTCGTCGATGCCCACATCGAGGTCGATGCCAAACTCAGTATCGAGGACGGACACCAGATCACCGTCGCGGCACGCGACCGGGTCTTGCAACGCCACCGCGTGCTCACCTTGATGACGCACCTCGACCCGTGGCAGCGTCCGGATCTGGATCACCTGAACCCGCCGGCGCCAACTCAGCCTTGAAGAGGCATCGCCGCGCCGCAGTTCCAGCATTGCTCGAACGGCCCGTCGATCATTTCGCGGCAGGTGGTGCACAGCCAGTGCCGCGAAACCGGCTGGCGCAGTTCGTCGAGCAGCCGTTCGGCGCGCTCGAAGTTGTCGGCATCGGTCAACCACAGCTCGGGCAGCGCCTGGTCGGGCGGCACCTGTCCCGCCAGGCTGCTGTTGTAGGCGCGCTGGATCGTCGTGGGCACGCCCGCATGGCAAAGCATGTCGGCCCACAGCGTGGCGATCGCTAGGTTCGGGGCGGTGGTCAGCTTCTTCATCAAAGACACCCGGCCGTGTCAAGGCCGCAGGCTTAAGGCACGATAGCGCACTGTTTGTCCCGGAGCCTTCCGATGTCTGTCTTGCCCTCACCCACCACCCGTGCCATCCGCATCGATCAACCCGGCGGGCCCGAGGCCATGCACCTGGTCGAGGTGCCGATCGGTGAGCCCGGGCCGGGCGAGATCCGCATCCGCCATCACGCCTGCGGCCTCAACTTCATCGATGTGTACCACCGCACCGGGCTGTACCCGCTGCCGTTGCCGGCCGGGCTGGGCGTGGAAGCGGCTGGCATCGTCGAAGCGGTGGGCGATGGCGTGACCCACCTGCGTGGAGGCGATCGCGCCGCCTACGCCAGCACGCCGCCGGGCAGTTACTGCGAGTCGCGCGTGATGCCGGCGAAGTGCGTCGTCAAGCTGCCCGATGGCATCGATTTCGAATCTGCCGCCGCGATGATGCTCAAAGGCTTGACCGCGCAGTACCTGCTGAAGAAGACGCTGCCGCAGGGCGGTCTGCAGCCTGGTGACTTCATCCTGTTCCACGCCGCGGCGGGCGGTGTCGGGCTGATCGCCTGCCAGTGGGCGCGGGCGCTCGGACTGCAGCTGATCGGCACCACCGGCAGCGACGAGAAGTGCGCGCTCGCGCTGCAAAACGGCGCGGCGCACGCGATCAACTACCGGCGCGACGATTTCGTCGCCAGGGTGAAGGACATCACCGGCGGCCGCGGCGTGAAGGCGGTCTACGACTCGGTCGGGCAGGACACCTTTGAGAAGTCGCTCGACGTGCTGCAGCCTTTCGGCCTGCTGGCCAATTTTGGCAACGCATCCGGCAAGGCGCCGCCCGTGGACCTGGGTGTGCTGGCGGCCAAGGGCTCGCTGTACGTGACGCGCCCGACGCTGTTCACCCACATCGCCACCCGCGAAGCGACGCAGGCGATGGCCGATGATCTGTTCGCGGTGGTCACCAGCGGTGCGGTGAAGATCCCCGTTGAACGTCGCTACGCGCTGGCCGATGTGGCGCAGGCCCACCGTGACCTGGAAGCGCGACTCACGACCGGGTGCAGCATCCTGCTGCCCTGATCCAGCGCCCGCGGGCTCAGCCGCGGCGCACGCGCAGCAGCTCGTCGAGGATCAATAGCATCGCGCCGACGGTGATTGCACTGTCGGCGATGTTGAAGCTCGGGAAGTAGCCGCCGGGGAAGATCGGCGCCAGCCAGTCCCAGTGGAACTGCAGGAAGTCGATCACATGGCCGTGCAGCAGGCGATCGATCACATTGCCCAGCGCGCCGCCGAGGATCAGCGCCAGTGCCCCGCTGAACAGCCGCTGCCCGCCGTGCTGCTTCAGCATCCAGACGATGAACACCGTGGCTGCCAGCCCGAGCCCGACGAAGACCCACCGCTGCCAGCCCGAGGCGCCCGCCAGAAAGCTGAACGCCGCGCCGGCGTTGTGCACCCGCACCAGGTTGAAGAACGAGGTGACGGTGTGGCTGTCGCCCAGCTGGAAGCCGCCAATGATCAGCGTCTTGCTGAGCTGATCCGACAGGATGACCAGCAGCGCGATGCCGAGCCAGGGGAGCAGGCTGGAGCCGCCGCCGCTTTTCTTGTAAGGCATCTCAGGCCACGCGGCGGACTTCGCCGGCGCCGTACAGGTTGCTGGTGCAGCGGCCGCAGATCGTCGGGTGCGCGGCGTCGTGGCCGACATCGTCACGGTAGTGCCAGCAGCGCTCGCACTTCGTAGCAGTCGACGGTGCCACGCTCACCGCCAGTTCGGCGCCTGGGCTGAGGTGGGCCTCCGAGGTGATCGTGACGAACTTCAAGCCGTCGCCGAGTGATGCCAGCAGCGCTTGGTCGTCGGCATTCGCGGTGATCGCGATCGTGGCTTGCAGCGACGAGCCGAGTTGACCTGCAGAACGCACGGCTTCGATCTGCTTGTTGGCGAACTCGCGCACCTCGCGGATGCGCGACCATTTCGCCAGCAGCGCGTCGTCGGTCCACGCTGCGGTGTCGCTGTAGGTCTCGATGAAGATCGACGACGACGTGCCCGGCGCGAAGATCGGCCACGCCTCTTCGGCGGTAAAGCTGAGGAACGGCGCCATCCAGCGCAGCATCGCGTTCGTGATGTGCCACAGCGCGGTCTGTGCACTGCGGCGTGCGGCGCTTTTCGGCGCGGTGGTGTAGAGCCGGTCCTTCAGCACGTCGAGGTAGAACGCGCCCAGGTCCTCGCTGCAATAGACCTGCAGCTTCGCGACCACCGGGTGGAATTCATAGACCTCGTAGTGCGCCAGCACCTCGGCCTGAAACTGTGCCGCGCGCGCCAGCGCGTAGCGGTCGATCTCCAGTAACTCCGACAGCGGCACCGCGTCTTTCGACACGTCGAAGTCGCTGGTGTTGGCAAGCAGGAAGCGCAGCGTGTTGCGGATGCGGCGGTAGCCATCGACCACGCGTGCGAGGATCTTGTCGTCGATGTTCAGGTCGCCCGAGTAGTCGGTGCTGGCGACCCACAAGCGCACAATCTCGGCGCCGAGCTTGTCGCTGACCGACTGCGGCGCCACGACGTTGCCCAGCGTCTTGCTCATCTTGCGGCCCTGGCCGTCGGTCGCGAAGCCGTGCGTTAGCAGGCCCTTGTACGGCGCGTGTCCCTCGATCGCGCAGGCGATCAGCAGCGAAGAATGGAACCAGCCGCGGTGCTGGTCGTGGCCTTCGAGGTAGAGGTCGGCCTCCGGGCCCTCCGGCTGGCCGGCACCGTGGTGCGAGCCGCACAGCACGTGGTTGAAGGTGCTGCCCGAGTCGAACCACACATCGAGGATGTCGGTGCTCTTGGTGTACTGCGCAGCCTCGTCGCCCAGCCAGTCGCGCGGATCGAGTTGCGACCAGGCTTCGACGCCGCCTTGCTCGACCAGCGCCGCGGCGCGGTCCATGAATTCCAGCGTTTGCGGGTGCAACTCGCCGCTGTCCTGGTGCAGGAAGAACGGCAGCGGCACGCCCCAGTTGCGCTGGCGGCTGATGCACCAGTCGGGCCGGTTGGCGATCATGTCGCGCAGCCGGGCCCGGCCGTTTTCCGGGTAGAACGTGGTCGCATCGATCGCGGCCAGCGCACTCTGGCGCAGCGTTTGCGACGCCGGGTCGGTGGCGAACACACCGGCGGTGTCGTCGTTCGCTTCGTCCATTCGCACGAACCACTGCGCGGCGGCGCGGTAGATCACCGGCGTCTTGTGGCGCCAGCAGTGCGGGTAGCTGTGCTGGAAGGTGGCGGTGGCGAGCAGGTGACCCGCATCGCGCAATGCATCGATGATGACCGCGCAGGCCTTCCAGATGTGCTGCCCGCCGAACAGCGGCAGGCTGGCGTCATAAACGCCACCGCCGGTCACCGGGTTCAGGATGTCGTCGATCGCCATGCCGTGCGCGACACAGGACTTGAAGTCCTCCACGCCATAGGCCGGTGCCGCATGCACGAGGCCGGTGCCGTCTTCGGCGGTCGCGTAGTCGGCGAGGTAGACGGGGCTCAGGCGGTCGTAGCCTGGATCGACATGCGCAAGCGGGTGGCGGAAGGCGATGCCGTCGAGCTTCTCGCCCAGCGCGGTGGCGACCACCGTGCCTTCCAAGCTGTAGCGGTTCAAGCAGTCTTCGACGCGCGCCGACGCCAGCAGCAGCAGGCCGCGCTCGGTGTCGACCAGGCTGTACTCGAGGGCCGGGTTCAGGTTCAGCGCCTGGTTGGCCGGGATCGTCCACGCGGTGGTGGTCCAGATGACGGCGAACGCATCCTTGCTCAAGGAGGGCGGGCCGAACGCGCTGGCCAGCCGATCGGGCTCGACGCACAGGAAGGCCACGTCGAGCGACTGCGAAGTCTTGTCGGCGTACTCGATCTCGAACTCGGCCAGCGACGAGCCGCAGTCGAAGCACCAGTACACCGGCTTCAGCCCGCGGTAGACATAGCCGCGCTCCATCACCTGCTTCAGCGTGCGGATCTCGCCGGCCTCGTTGCCGAAGTCCATCGTGCGGTAGGGGTGCGCCCAATCGGCCAGCACGCCCAGGCGCTTGAAGTCGGCCATCTGCTGCGCGATCTGCTCGGTCGCGTAGGCGCGGCTCTTCGTCTGCACCTCGGCGCGCGGCAGCTTGCGGCCGTAGGTCTTCTCGATCTGGTTCTCGATCGGCAGGCCGTGGCAGTCCCAGCCGGGGATGTAGGTCGCGTCCATGCCCTTGAGCTGGCGCGCCTTGACGATCATGTCCTTGAGCACCTTGTTGACCGCGTGACCGATGTGAAGCTGGCCATTGGCATACGGCGGGCCGTCGTGCAGCACGAACTTCGGTGCGCCGCAACGGGCCTCGCGCAGCCGCTGGTAGGTGCCGGCGTCATCCCATTGCTGCACCCACGCCGGCTCGCGCTTGGGCAGGTCGCCGCGCATCGGGAACGGTTTGTCCGGCAGGTTCAGCGTGGCGCGCAGGCCCGAGGTGTCAGCGCCGGTGGCGCTTGCAGAGGACTTTTCGGTGGACATGCTTGGGTCTCGACAGGTGGCATTCGCGCCGTGCGCGTGGGCAAAAGACAGGAGGCGTGTGGCAGGCCGGGTGGCGCCTATGGAGCCGTGCACCTCATCGGGGTGACCGGCGGCGACAGCAGGCCCGCACGCGGTGCCGCAGCGTCAAATTCGATCGCGAGAGATCTGCCGGCCCGTGGCACCGTGTCCGTTGGACACCCGTAGGGCGATGGGACGCAAATGCATTGACACCATTCTACCGGTGGCCTCCCTGTGCCTTGCATACAGAATATCTGGCGCGGACCGGGGGCTCTGCCGCCGCCAACGCCGGTCACTGCGCCCTTCCCGCCCTCACTGCCACCGCCTCTCATCGCCATGTCGAACGCCGAGCTGACCCGCATCGCACCCTTCAATGTCAGGGGGATCAAGTCCGAGCCTGCGGGCCCGCGCCTGATCGTGCTGGGGGCGGTGCATGGCAACGAAGTCTGCGGGCCGCGCGCCATCGAGCGCGTGCTGGCCGAGTTTGAATCCCAGAAGCTGAACCTGCTGCGTGGCAGCGTCTCCTTCGTGCCGATCACCAACCAGAAGGCCTACGAGCGGGGTCAGCGCGAGGGCGATCGCAACCTCAACCGCAACCTCGGCCCAACGGAGCATCCGCAAGACTTCGAGGACCGCATCGCCAACGCGCTGTGCCCCTTGCTGGGCCAGCACGATGTGCTGATCGATCTGCATTCCTTCCAGTCGCCGGGCGAACCGTTCGCGATGATCGGCCCGGCGAACAACCACGGCACGCTGCAGCCCTTCGCGCTGTCGGCGCAGGAGGAAGCGCTGGCGGTTCGACTGGGCCCGCGGCGCCTGGTCGAAGGCTGGCTGGAAACCTACGCCGAGGGCGTGGCCGCCCGCGTCAAGCGCGCCGAACAATCGGACGACCCGCAGACCGCGCGCGCCCGACTGCTCAACACCGACCCGCGCTACGGCATCGGCACCACCGAGTACATGCGCAGCGTGGGCGGCATGGCGATCACGCTGGAATGCGGCCAGCACGACGACCCAGCGGGGCCTGAAGTGGCCTACCAAGCCATCATCAACACGATGGCGCACCTGCGCATGA
>JAYVEB010000092.1:0-15536 GCA_043749095.1 Burkholderiales bacterium
ACATGGCTGGGCTCGTGGGTCTCGTCGGCCAAGTAGGCGATCGGGGCGTAGCTTTCCTCGCCATCGTCGGTCAGCGGCTCCAGCGGCACATCGCCGCCGGACAGCCGGGTTTCCATTTCGAGCACGTCCTCGCGCTTGACGTTCAAGGTGCGCGCCATCGTGTCGACCTCGCCCTGTGTCAGCGTGCTGCGGTGGGTTTCACCTTCGGCGGCGTCTTCCTTCAGGCTCTGCTTCATCGAGCGCAGGTTGAAGAACAGCTTGCGCTGCGCCTTGGTGGTCGCCACCTTGACCATGCGCCAGTTCTTCAGGATGTACTCGTGGATCTCGGCCTTGATCCAGTGCATCGCATAGCTAACCAAGCGCACGCCCTGGTCGGGGTCGAATCGCTTGACGGCCTTCATCAGGCCGACATTGCCTTCCTGGATCAGGTCGCCATGCGGCAAACCGTAGCCCAGGTACTGGCGGGCGATCGACACCACCAGCCGCATGTGCGACAGCACCAGAGCCCCGGCGGCCTGCAGATCGCCCTGATCGCGCAGCTTGCGCGCCAGCGACTGCTCTTCTTCTAGGCTGAGCATCGGCACGCGGTTGGCCGCGGCAATGTAGGCGTCCAGACTGCCGAGCGACGGGATCATCGCCCACGGATCGCGCAACGCCAGTGCCGAAACAGAGGAATGCGATGTGTTCATGATGTTCATGGACTGCCTCTACCCAAGGTTGGTTCCAAAATATTAGCACTCTTGGTTGCCGAGTGCTAAGCAGTATGGGCCGGTGCCAGGTCGTCAAATCTGGTTTCCATCACGTTGAGCAACTCGTCGAGCGCCTCCAGCAACTCACCGACGTTCACGGGCTTGGTCAGGTAGCGGTGCGCGCCGGCCTGCAGCGCCTCCTCGATCTGCGTCGGCAAGGCGTCGGCCGACACCACGATCACCGGGATGCCCCGGGTCTCGGGGTCGAGTTTCAGGTGGCGCAGCAGCTCGAGCCCGCTGATGTCGGGCAGGTGCATGTCCAGCAGCAGCACATCGGGCCGCTGGGCACGGATCGCGGCCAGACCGTCCAGCCCGTTGCCAGACACCTGCAGAGCCACCTGCGGCCGCTGTGCCAGCATGCCGCGCATCACCTCGACGTTGGTTTCGTTGTCTTCGACATAGTGCACCCGCCGGTGGTGATAGTTGCTGCGGTCGGCGGCCAACGCCGGCTGCTGCGCCGCCGCTTCTTCCGGGGTGGCCCGCGGCAGGGCGAGGATGAAAAGCGAACCCCGGCCTTCGTCGCTGGCCGCGCTCAAGTCGCCCCCCATCAGTTCGGCCAGGCGCTGGCTGATGACCAGACCGATGCCAGTGCCTTCGGTGCTGCTGAACTCCTGGCCCAGCCGGTTGAAGGGCTGGAACAGCGAGGTCATCTGCTGGGTGCTCATGCCCAGCCCGGTGTCGGCCACCATCAACTCCACCCGATCGCCGCGCACCTGGCTGGACACCCGGATGCGCCCCCCGTCGACGTTGTACTTGACGGCGTTTGACAGCAGGTTGGTCAGGATCTGCTTGACGCGCGTCGCGTCACCACGCACGTGGCTGGCGTCGGCGCTGAGATGCTCCTCGATGGTGATGCCCCGCTGGTCGGCCGCCTGCTGCACCAGCGGGCGCGTGCCGGCCAGCAGCTCGGGCATGTTCAGGGTCTCCAGCTCCATGCGCAGGTTGCCCGATTCGATGCGCGACAGGTCCAGCACGTCGTTGATCATCTCCAGCAAATGCCAGCCGGCCTGGCGGATCTGCCCGACCCAGCCGCGCTGGGTCGGACCCAGCGGTTGGCGGCTTTCCAGCTCCAGCAGCTGCGCGAAGCCGAGCATCGCATTCAGCGGCGTGCGCAGCTCGTGGCTCATGCGCGAGAGGAAATCGCTCTTGGCGCGGTTCGAGGCTTCGGCGGCCTCCCGTGCGCGCACCGCCTCGATGCGCTCGCGCACCTGCTGCTCAAGCGCCACCGTGCGCTCCCGCACAGCCATCTCGATCAGCCGCGCGCGACCGGTCACCGTCAGCAGCAGCGCGCCGAGCACGGCGGTGGTCAGCAGGCCGACGCTGGAGAACAGCCAGGCGTAATGCCGCTCGCCGGCGCTGGTGTCGGCGCTGGCCACGCTCGACGTCACCTGCAATTCCCAGTGGCGCCCGGCGAAATCGAGCATCCGCCGGTGTGTCAGCCGGTTTGATCTGTCAGCGCACAAGGCAGACACCGCGAGTTGGCGAACCGCAGCCGTGGGGTCGGTGTCGGTGACGCAGAAATTCAGGTGGGCAGGCGCCTGTGCCAACACTTCGCGCAGCAGGTCCTCGACGCGTACGGTGACAAACACCACACCGCGCGCCGCGGCGACACGTTCGGCTTGTGTGCCGGGGTTGCCGCTGTACAAGGCGCGGTAGACCACCACCCCTCGCTTCGGCGAGTCCACCGGGTCCTGCGACAGCTGGAAGGCCGCGGTGGCGACCGGCTGGTCGCTGCGCACCGCCGCCTCGATCGCCTTCCTTGACGCCGGAATCGACAGCGCGTTCACGCCAAAAAGATTCTGGTTGCGCCCCATCGGCTCGACTTGGCGTGCGGCATACACCTCCGGCGCCGTGGTCGGCACCCGCTCGTTCGAGGCGGTGCGATCGACCACCCGGAAATCGGCCAGGCCCTCTTCGCGCATGTGGGCCTCGAACGCCGGCACGTCGGCCAGCGCCACCCGTTCCAGGTAGCCCAGGGCCTGCAGGTCGCTGGATGGGTTGAGCCAATGGTCTGAAGCCTTGCGCAATTCCGAGGCGTTGACCTCGGTGGAGCCGACGAACAGGCCGCGCATCGCTTCGAGCGCATGCAACGGTGTGTTCAATTGCGACGCCAATCCGGTCGAGGCGGTTTCGGCATCGCGCGCGAAACTGATCTGCACCCGCTCGTCGTCCCATCGGGCGACCTGCATCGTCGTCGCCACCAGCAGGGTGGTGACGATGGCCAGCGTGGCGCCGACGGTGCGACGGCGCGGCACCCAGGCCTCGCGGGGGCGACCGATCAGCGTCAGCAGCAGTGGCGCGCCGATCAAGGTGCCCAGCGCGTCGCCCATCCACCAGGTCAGCCAGGTTATCGGCAACGCGTGGGGCGGCACCGCGGTCGCCAGGCCGAGCGCCGCGGTGGCCACGCTGGCGTTGATCAGGCAACCCACGGCTGCACCGAAGACATAGAAGCGGACGATGTCGCGAGGTGCCGACAGCGTCAGTGGCTGTGCCACCCAGCGTCGCACCAGCGCGGCCGCCACCAGCGCCTGCACGCCGGCTCCCAGAGCGATCGCTACCTCGGGGATGCCGGCGCCGCGCAGCGGGTTCAGCACGAGATTGACGACCAATGCACCCACGATGACGGCCAACGCGGCGCGTCGTCCGTACACCAGCACGAAGACCAGCGCCATGCCGGCAGCCGGAAAAATCGGCGAGGCATAAGCCGGCGGAAGCGCTATCAGCAGGGCCAGCCAGGCCACAACCGCGTAGGCGATCGTCATCATCAGCAGCCCGACCACGCTGCGGCCTGTCCAGCCAGAGGCCGCTGGGGCGATCACAGCGGAGCTCTTTCGCACGGTTCGCAGAACAGACCCATGGCAGCGCAAGCGGCAGGGCGTGGTGTACCCGGACTTGGCATTGTCACCGCGCCACGGCTGTCGAACGGGGCCGTCGCGGTCAGTCTGGCAGTGGAACCACGAAGCACGACTGCGGCGGCAGCACACGCCACGCCAGCGGCTGGCCCGGCGCCAGGATCTTGGCGTTCCAGGTGGCATTCGCGTCGATCGCGGCCAATGCGGTCTGCCGCAGCAGGATGAAGCGCATGGTTCGGGCATCGTCACCGCTGCCGCGGGTCAAGGTCAGCTCGGCCTGCGGCCAGTGCGCGGGCAGGCAGGGCGTGAACTGCAACGTCTCGGCGCCCTGCTGCAATCCGAAAATCGATTCGATCGCCGCGCGATGCAGCCATGCGGCGGCGCCGGTGTACCAGCTCCAGCCGCCGCGCCCCACATAGGGAGGCTGGGTGTACACATCACCGGCCATCACATACGGCTCGATGCCGTAGACCGGGCCGTGCGTCGTGTGGGTGGCGCGGTGGGCCGGGCTCAGGCAGGTGAAGTAGCGATAGGGCAGGTCACCACGACGACTTTCGGGGGCGCTGTTCGACAGCTTCGCCTGTGCCATCAGCGCCCACACCCCGGCATGCGAGTACTGGCCACCGTTCTCGCGCACCCCCGGCGGATAGGCCTGGATGTAGCCGGCACTGGGCTGCGCATGGGCGAGTGGTGGGTCCAGCAGCTTGATCAGGCCGGCCTCGTGGTCCACCAGGTGGGCTTCGACCGATTCCATCGCCAGTTGCTGCATCGGCAACGGTGCGACGCCCGACAACACCGCCCAGGCCTGCGCGATCAGGTCGATGCGCGCCTCGGCATTCGCGTGCGAACCCAGTGTGCTGCCGTCGTCGAAATAGGCACGCTTGAACCAGCGCCCGTCCCAGGCATCGCCGCTCAGCGCGGCCTTCCAGCCTGCTGCCGCCGTTTCCCAGCGCAGCGCGCGTGCGGTGTCGCCGCGCTCGCGCGCCAGCGGCGCGAAGTCGTCGACCACCTGGCAGAGGAACCAGCCCAGCCACGCCGATTCGCCACGCCCCTCATGGCCGACGCGGTTCATGCCGTCGTTCCAGTCGCCCGTGCCCATCAGCGGCAGTCCGTGGGCGCCGACGCGCAGGCTGCGGTCGATGGCGCGCGCCGCATGTTCATAGACCGAGGCGGTGTCAGCGCTGACGGTGGGTGCGTAGTAGGCGTCTTCGGCACCGTCGGGGATGGCGGCGCCTTCGATGAACGGCACGGGCTCGGCCAGAAGGCTTTCGTCGCCGGTGGCCTGCAGGTAGCGCACGCAGGCGTGCGGCAGCCACAGCAGGTCGTCGGAGAAATGCGTGCGAACGCCCGCGCCGCCCGGCGCATGCCACCAGTGCTGCACATCGCCTTCGGCAAACTGCCGCGAGGCACCCAGCAGGATCTGCCTGCGCAGCATGTCGGGCGCGGCCCAGGTCAGCGCCATCGCATCTTGCAACTGATCGCGGAAGCCGAACGCGCCGCCGGCCTGGTAGAAGCCGGCCTTCGCCCACAGCCGGCACGACACCGTCTGGTACAGCAACCAGCGGTTGACCATCGCGTCGAACAGCGGGTCGGGCGTTTTCACCGTGGTCGCGCCAAGCAGCGTGTCCCAGTGCCGGCGCACCGCGTCCATGCGCTGAGACGCCGACGTCGATGCGGCCTGCACGGCGAGTTGCCGCGCGGCATCGGGGCTCGCGGCATAGCCCAGCAGAAACACCCGTTCGACCGATTCGCCAGCGACCGGGCTGAGCCGGGTCGACAGCGCGGCACACGGATCCAGCCCGCTGCCGCAGCGCTCGCCGAACTGATCGGGCAGCACCAGGCGGCCGCGTGCGTCGAAGCATTCGCGCCGGTCGCAAGTCCAGTCGTCGAGGTCGTCGCTGGCATCGTCGGCATCGCTGCGGGCCAGGGCCAGAAATGCGGTGCCGTCGCCGAAGCCAGCCGATCGCTCGGGCTGGGTGGCCAGCAAAGCGGTCAGTCGTGGTGCGCGGGTCGCGTCGAACGCGGTTGTTTCCGTTGAACTGCGTGCGCCGGGCAGCAGCTCACGGTGCAAGGCTGTGTACACCGTGCCGCGGTCGGTGCGGTTGGCACCCATCATCCATTCGGCGATACCGACCACGCGCAGCAGCAGGGTTTTGTGGCCGCGGTTGACCAGCCGGATGCGGACCTGCTTGACCGAGGTCTGCGGGTCTACGCACCACGACACCGAAACATCGACATCGCCGCGCCGATGTCCGATCACGCTGTAGCCCTGGCCGTGCGCAACGCGGTAGGTCGCGTTGTCGCTGTCCGGGGTGTGACCCCAGGCCGACGGTGCCACGCTCCACACATCCAGTGTTCTCAGGTCCTGCAGGAGGAACCACTCCGAGGGCGGGTCGCCCACCGGGTCGTTCGACCAGGCGGTGAGCTGGTTCATGCGGCTGTTCACCGCCCAGGTGTAGCCGCCACCGGCTTCCGACCACTGGCAGCCGAAGTCCGGGTTCGCCAGCACATTGACCCACGGTCGCAACGGCCGCCGCCGGGCGCTGACATCGAAGCGGAATTCGCCCGACGTCGGCGAGAACGCGCCTACCGCCGCCGTTGAGGCAATGTCGGTGTGTGGGGTCAGCGCCACCGGCGCGGTCGAGGTGTCGTGCCGTCGCAGCGAGGCCAGCTCGTGCAACTCGATCCATTCCTGCACGTGGTGCGGCAGCGGCCGGCCATCGGCCTGCAGGCGCACGCGCGCCAGGCTTTGCAGCGTGCTCAGCTCGTCATCTGACAATTCCTCCGCGCGCAGCACATGGACATCGGTGCTGAGCGGTGCGCGGGTCGAGCCCGAGCCACTGAGCGGGTTGAACTCGGCTCCGCTGTCGGCGCCGTGCCGTTCGCGCAGCGCCGTCAGCTCGCGTTGCAGCACCATCAGGTACGACGCTGGTTCGGCGTTCACCACCACCAGATCGCAGGCCACGCCACCCCATGACCACAGGCGCATCGCCTGTGCCAGCGAGCGGATCAGCCCCAGCCCTTCGGGCGCGCCGGCCTTCACCAGCAAGATCGGCCGGTCCCCCGAGATGCCGAAGCGCCACAGCAGGCGGCGGTCGCACACCGCTGGCGCCGACCCGTGAGCGCGCACAGCCAGCGTGCGCGGCCGCGCCACCGTCAGCACCAGCGCCGTCGTCAGCGACTGGATGGCGGCGAGTTGTTCCTGGCTGAGGCGCAGGCTGCGAAAGCGGATGCCGGCCAGCGTGGCCGACATCAGCGAGGCGCGCTTGACATTGCTCGCCTGCCGGTACTTGTCGATCACGGCGCTCAGCGTGCCGCCGTTGTCTGAGGCGGCCGTGGCGAAAGTCAGCTGCGCCTTGCCCTGCGGTGCGATGCGCAGGCGCACCGACATCGCACAGACCGGGTCGAGCCCCGTGTCCAGGGACATCACGGGGCCGTCCCCCTGTGCAGCGGCCACCGATGCCTCGTCAAAGGCGGCCAGCGGCTGGCTCGCGCTGCGGTTGCGTCCGAGCCAGCGCTGGCGGTCGGTCTGCACCGCCACCGACACCACCTGCGGATCGCTTTCGGCCAGAAAGTGCGCCGCCTGCAAGCCTTGTTCGGTGGCCAGCCGGGGCGTGCGCTCGAAGCGCAGCGCCTGGTGCTCGGCCAGCCACTCGGCCCGCATGAACAGGTTGCTGAAGGCCGGATGCGCCTCATCGGCGCGCAGGTCGGCGAGCGTCACCTCGAAGGCCGAGATCAGCTCGATGTGAAGTTCCCTATCGCCGAGGTTGCGCAACTCGATCTGGCGAAATTCGATGTCGTCTTCCGGGCTGACCCATACCGTCGTGTGGGCCTGTACTGTGGGCCACTCCGCGTCGAAACAGACCCGGTCGGCATGAAAGACGCTGCGGTACTGCGCGGCTGGGTCGGGTGCCGGGTGCTGGGTGATGGACACCACCGGCGACACGACCGGGGACGCCAGCGCCAGTGATGCGGCGATGTCGTCGTCGCGCTGCCAGCGCAGGTAGAAGAAGCTGCCATGGGCATCGCGCAGGGCATCGTCGCGGCTGCGGGTGATGCCGGTCTGACCCCAGCGGCTGGTGCCCGCGCCATTGGCGCGCAGGCTGACGCTGTAGCGGCCGTTCGACAGCACATGTGTCGGCTCCAGCGCGGCCACGCCAGGAGACACCTCGCGCAGCAGCCCCGGGGCACGGCGCAGCAGGCTCTGCGGCGGCGGGCCCGGCGGCAGCGCGTACAGCATCGACACCTCGCGCGGTGCGCGCTCGTGCAGCAGCGAGGCCACCGCCTCGATGTGCGGATTGGCCATGCCCCAGCGCTGCGCCACGCCGTCCAGCAGCACATTGGCTAGCGCCACGATCGTCATGCCCTGGTGGTGCGCCATGAAGGTCACCACCGGTGTGAATGCCTCGTTGCCGTTCTGCCGGGCTGCGGTGAAGTCCAGCGCCTCGATGAAACCGCAGGGCTCGCGCGGCGCCAGTGCCTCGATCGCAGCGAAGTTCAGCCGCGCCAGGTGCGGGGCGATCTGCGTGGCCAGCGCCGTGGCATACGGCGCGATCACCAACTCGTCAGGCGGCGTGCGGCGCAGCGCGAGGCGAGGCACGCCCTGGGGCGCGTACTGGTAGGCCAGCGTGTGGTCACGGCCGGCGTAGGCCGATTCCGAAATGCCCCATGGCACGCTGTTGCCATGGACGCGCTGCGCCTTCGCGAACGCAATCTGCTCGCGCACGGCCGCATGGCAGGCTTCTCGCAGCACACTGCCGTAGGGCTCGTCGAGCATCAGCGTCGGCATCAGGTACTCGAACATCGATCCCGACCACGAACGCAGGCCGGCGTCGGCACCGACCGCATAGAACATCCGACCCAGCGAGGCCCAGTGCTGCACCGGCACGTCGCCCTTGGCGATCGCCAGCAGGCTGGTCAGGCGTGATTCCGAGGCCAGCAGGTCGTAGAAGCCAACGTCCAGCTGCTGCTCGGCGACCCGGTAGCCGATGTGGAACAGATGCCGTTTGCGGTGGTACAGGAAGCTGAAGTCGGCCTGCCAGGCGAACTGCTCGCAGCGGTCGGCGACCACGCGCAAGCGGGCCGTGATGGCGGTGTCCACAGGGCCCTGTGCAAGTTTCAGGCACGCCTGGGCTACCGCCAGCAGATGGCCGCTGAGGTTGCCGCTGTCCACGGTGGAGACATACATCGGCAGCAGCGGCGCCAGCGTCTGCGTGTCGTACCAGTTCAGCAAGTGCCCACGATAGCGCTGCATCCGGCCCAGCGTGGCGAGCGTGGCTTCCATCCGCGCCAGCAGCTCGGGCGTGTCGATCCAGCCGAACTGTCGCGCACAGGCCGTGCTCAGCAGGTACAGGCCGATGTTGGTCGGCGAGGTGCGGTGCGCCACCATGTCCATCGGCAGCGTCTGCAGGTTGTCCGGCGGCAGGTGGTTATCGCCGGCCACCACGCAGCGCTCGAACAGGCGCCAGGTGTCGCGTGCGACACCTTCGAAGTAGGCCCGATCGGCCTCGGGCAGCACCAGCTCCGCGTCGGCGGGGCGCGGTCGGCTGACCCACCAGGTCCACAGGGGCGACGCGGCCCACAACAGGCACAGCACCGTCGCCAGCCACGGCGTCGGCGTGCCGACGGCGAACAATGCGGCCAGCAGCACCAGCGCCAGCAGCGGCTCGTGCCAGTGCTGCCGCCACAGCGCTGGCAGCGTCGTCTGCGCGCGCGCCTGCGCCGCCGCAGCGGTGGTCCATTGCAGCAGGTGGTGGTGGCTTACCGTCATGCGGTACAGCGCGCGCACGATCGCATCCGACACCAGCAGCGCCTGCGCTGCCAGCTGCGCCAGCAGCCAGGCGCCGCCCCGCAGCGTGCGCCCCAGATCGGTGGCGGCGAGGCGGTAGAAGTGCAGCAGTGCGATGTCGTCGCGGCTTGGCGAAAAGCCAGCCACTGCGCCCATCAGTGGCCCGGCGGAAAAAGCGGCCGCTACCAGGGCCAGTGCGGCCCAGGGCGACACCACACCGCTGCCGAGAGCCAGCAGCAGCAGGGCCAATGACATCGGCGCGACCAGCGAGCGACGCAGGTTGTCGAACATCTTCCAGCGGTTGATGCCACGCAAGCGCCAGCGGTTCGGATGCCACAGCGAATCGAGCAGGAACGGCAGCAGCTGCCAGTCGCCGCGCGTCCAGCGGTGCACTCGCGAGGCGGCCACGTCGGCGTGGAAAGGCGCGTCCTCGATCAGCGTGATGTCAGTCACCGCCGCACAGCGCGCAATCGACCCCTCCAGCAGATCGTGGCTGAGCACCCGGCCTTCGGCCAGCCGGCCGGA
The DNA here is from genome assembly GCA_043749095.1 of Burkholderiales bacterium. GTDB lineage: Bacteria > Pseudomonadota > Gammaproteobacteria > Burkholderiales > Burkholderiaceae_C > PBB1. The sequence continues at coordinate 9,915 of JAYVEB010000092.1, forward strand.
AAGCACCGCATGCATCGCCTGCACATGCAGCAGACCCTTGCCGGTGAACGTGCCTTCGCCGAACACATCCTGGTAGACCTCAGAGGTGGCGGCGCTGTAAGGGTCGATGCCGCATTGGCCGGCAAACAGCCCGTGGTACAGCGTGAAGTCTTTCGGTGACGGCAGCGGCGTGACGATGCGCGGCTGCAGGATGGCATAGCCGCTGGTCACCATGCGCCGGCAGGCATCGATCTGCGGCTGGTTCAGGGGGTGTGCGGCGATGCCGACCAGATCGTGCAGTCGTCCCGGTGGCAGTTGGGTGTCGCTGTCCAGTGTGACGATGTAGCGGGTGTCGGCAGCGATGCACGACGCAGTGCCGAGGTCGATGAACGGGCTCACGGCGCTTGCGTCGCCGCAATCCGATGTTTCGGCCAGCAGGGTGATCAGTTGTTCAAGCTTGCCGCGCTTGCGCTCCCAGCCGATCCAGCGCTGCTCGGTGTCGCTGTAGCGGCGTTCGCGGTGCAGCACGATGAAGCGTGGCGGCGCCGGCACCGTTGCCGTCAGCTCGTCGATGCCCGGCAAGTAGCAGGTGGGGTAGCGCGCGTTCAGCGCATCGATCTGTTGCCTGGCGTCGTCCAGCAGGCCGGCGTCGGGCGGCAGCGTGGCGCTGTCGGCATCGGCCCAGTCGGTCAGCAGCGCAAACTGCGCATGGCGCTCGGGGTTGGCCAGATGGTGCAATTGCAGCCGGTGCACCAGCGCCTGGGTCGAGGCGGCATCGGTCAGCATTGCCGGAATCACCACCATCACCCGATGCTCGAGCGGAATGCCTGCGGCTAGCGCCAGCCTTGGCAGATTCGCGGGCCGTGCCGACTCGCTGATCAGTCGGTTGATCACCGCCACCACGGCTTCGGACGCCGGAAACAGCATCAGCAGGCCGGCCAGCAAGGTCCAGCCCCAGTCGACGCTGGCATCGCCCAGGCCGGCGATGTGTCGCAGCAGCACCCAGGCGACCAGGCCGATGGTCACGGCGATCAGTGAGCCGAGGTACAAGGGCAGGGCGGTGCGGCGGGCCACGGCCTGCCAGGTTGCGGCACCGCGTTCGTGCAGGCCGAGTGCACTCACCAGGGCGGGACGACCGGCGCCTGTCAGCCAGTAGCCGGCGACGGCGGTCGAGCGTCCAGTTGGCGAATCTCCGGACCCGCGAGCTTCGGGCGCCTGCATCAGACCGAGCAACGTGCGGCCCACTGCAACTTCGCTCAGGCCGCCTTGCCGCGCCAGCCGTTCGATGCGGTGCAGTGTCTGGTCACGCGTCATCGCCTGTTCGGCCTCGAACACGGGGGAGGTCAGCATCAGGCGCATCAGCGTGCTGCTGCGCGCAACGATGTCGGGCCAATCAGCGTCGCCGATCGCGCGCAGCGACGACACCGCATTGCTGACGCTGAGGTTGTCTGCGGTCTGGTCGGCGCGTTGCTGCGCCTGCATCAGCGCCGGATCGGGAAGCGCACGCCGCAACCAGTCATGCTGCTCGGCGCGGTCGTCGGGCCGATCGCTGGCGCGCTTGTGCACCACCGGCTCGGCGCCGTCGCTGATCACGGCCGCCTGGCCGCGCCCGTCCTGCATGCGCTGCGCCATCTGGCCGAGGAACACCCGGCCCACGCCACGCTGGTTCAGCAGCGCGAGCAACTCGTCCAGTGAGTCGGCCGTCATGCTGTCGATGCGGTCGCAGCACAGGTTGGCAACCTCGCGCGCTGCCTTGTTGGTGGCGACGCGTTCGGCCAGGCGACGCAGGTTCTCGATCAGCACCACGCGCAAGGTGGTCGGCAGCGCCCACATCTCGCCCAGGCTCAGTTCGCGCGTTTCCTGGTAGGCGCTCAAGAACTGGATCAGCAGGTCTTCGTCGAAATCGCCATCGGTGTGCGCGACGAAAGCCCAGGCCACGCCGTAGACGCGGGGCAAGCCGGCCAGCGGCTCATCCATCAGCACCGGCAATGCACGGAAGTAGCGTCGCGGCAGGCCTTCGTGGATCTCCTCGAGCTGCGCCTCGATCAGGTGGAAGTTGTCGAGCAGCCATTCGGCCGCCGGGCTGATGTCGTAGCCGGTGCTGGCCTGCACGCCGATGTAGCGGTGCGCCGCGCGCAGTGTCTGGATGTTGCTGCGCAGCCGGGGAAAGAAGCTCGCGATGTACGAGCGGCTGCGCTGCGCGCGGTGCGTTTCACCCAGGCTGCGGCCGTGCTGCGCAAAACGCTGCAGGCCGAATATTTCGGAACGGATCGGCGGCTCGATGGCGCCCCGCGTCTGACCGAGGATGTCGCACAGCGCCTGCGGCGCATCCGGGATCAGGCGCAGCAACTCGGCTGGCGACATGCCTTAGAAAATGAAGGAGATGACACCAATCAGCAGCGCAGCCACCACCAGCGTCGTCACCAGACGGCTGGCCACGAAACCGTGCAAGGCCTCAGCGGCGCAGTGCGCCGCAAACAGGCGTCCTTTCAGTGGCTTGCACGCGGCCATGTGTTCGCCCAGGGCCGACAACTCCATCGGCGAGGTGTCGGCGGTTTCGCCGAACGATGCGGTGCTCCACAGCGGCGTGGTGATCGATGGTGTGTGCATGGTGGGCTCCGCCTGTGCAACCGTGAGGCTGCACAGAAAAGGGGGTGGATCGGGAGTGACGGCGCTGTGATTTGCATCGGCAGCCGCCGTCACACTGCGGTCGATTCATCGTAGAAAGCAGCGCGGGTGGTGTCTGTCGGACAGTGCCCCGCGCCTCGTAGGAACTGTCCTAGTCGGCCGCGCTGGCCGGCGGACCAGCACCGATCACGCGAGGGCTCCACGCAGGGCTTGAACCGACCGTGCGCGCCGGCCCGGCGCTGCCGAACACGTGGTCCCAGAAGTGAGTGGTCACGCCGTAGCAGGCCGGTGGCGTCTGATGGTGGTGCAGCGCATGCCAGCGCTTACGACGCTTCAACCACAGGCCGTCGCCGCGCCAGTGGTGGGTGGCGTGGTGGGTCACCGAATAGACGAGGTAGCCTGTGAGCAGGCCCAGCGTCAGCGCGCAGGCCACCCACTGGTTGAGTAGCGCCCAGGCGGGCAGCGCCACGCCGAACGCGAAGCACAGCGCGATCAGCACGGTGGGCGCGTAGATCAGCGCTTTCGGGCGCTGGTGATGTTGCGCATGCCAGTCGCGGAACGGTCGCAGGCCGTGCAGCAAAAAGCGGTGCAGCGCGTACTCGACGGCAGTCCAGCCGAGCAGGCCGATCAGCGTCACACACACCAGTTCCAGCCACTGATCGCGAGGGCCCTCACCGATCAGCCAGCCGGCCAGCGCCAGCACGGCGATGCCGTGCAGCGCGAAGTCGGCGCGGTAGGCCGCCTTGCTGTGCTCGAGTGTGAGGAATGCCATCGCCGATCGACCTTAGGGCGTGCCTCGTCGGAGGTCTGTTCGGCAGCGCACAGACGTTTGCGGGTGCCGTTGTGTGCGCAGACAGACGGACAGTGACAGAGGCCCCGCACAGACTGAGCCGGCATCGTCGACTCGGCCATGGGCGACGGCACACCCATGCGGGAGCAACTCCATTGGCGGCCTTCGAGCACCCCATCCCTGCTGACATCACTGATCAGCACTTGACGGCCTTGCTGCAGGCGGCGCAGAGCGGTTGCGTCGCCTCTTTCGAACGCCTGTACGGGCTGACCAGCCCAAGGATGCTCGGAATCGTGCTGCGCATCCATCCCAACTGCGCCGAGGCCGAGGACGTGTTGCAGGAGGTCTACCTGAAGGTGTGGCGCCGCTGCGCGCAGTTCGATACCGACAAGGGGTCGGTGATGCACTGGCTGAGCGGCATGGCGCGCTACAGCGCGATCGACGGCCATCGCCGGCGCACCAGCCGCCCCGGCATGGTCCGCAGATCGATCGCCGATGACGAGGACGCCGATCCGTACGCCGGCATCGAGTCGAACGACCCACAACCGCTGGAGCTTGTGATCCGGGATGACAGTGCCGCCGCGGTGAACCGGTGTCTGCGCCTGCTGTCCGAAGAGCAGCGCGAAAGCCTGACGCTGGCGCATTGCGACGGCCTCAGCCACGCGCAGATCGCGCTGCGGCTCGGCCACCCGGTGGGCACGGTGAAGCGCTGGTTGCGGCGCGCCTGCGAAGCGCTGCGGCCGGCCCTGGCAGGACATGACTGACAGCCGGATTACGCTATGTGACTCGCCGCCAGAGGACACCGCCATGCCGCAAAGCCTGACCGTCAACCGCCGCATCGTTCTTGCTGCACGCCCCAGCGGCGCCGTCGAGCCCGAGCACTTTCGCCTCGAGGAAGTTGCGGTGCCGGTGCCTGCTGCCGGGCAGGTGCTGCTGCGCACCGTGTTCCTGTCGCTCGACCCCTACATGCGCGGGCGGATGAACGACGTGCCGTCGTATGCGCCCTGCGTGCAGCTGGGTGCGGTGATGACCGGCGGGGCGGTGTTGCAGGTCGTCGCGTCACAACACCCCGACTACCAGCCCGGCGACCAGGTGATGGGCTACACCGGCTGGCAGGACTATGCGCTGTCCGACGGCGGCGGGCTGACGAAGCTGCCGGCCGACATGGCGCGCCCGTCGCTCGCGCTCGGCGTGCTCGGCATGCCCGGCTTCACCGCTTACATGGGCCTGATGGACATCGGCCAGCCGAAGGCGGGCGAGACAGTGGTGGTGGCCGCCGCCAGCGGTGCGGTCGGCGCGGTGGTCGGGCAGATCGCGAAGATCCAGGGCTGCCGTGTGGTGGGCGTTGCGGGGGGCGCCGACAAGTGCCGTTTCGTCGTCGATGAGCTCGGCTTCGACGCCTGCCTGAGCCGCCGCGCGCCGGACTTTCCGGCACAACTGGCGGTGGCCTGCCCGAAGGGCATCGACGTCTACTTCGAGAACGTCGGCGGCGCCGTCTTCGACGCCGTGCTGCCGCTGCTCAACACCCACGCCCGCGTGCCGGTGTGCGGGCTGATCTCGCTGTACAGCGGCGGCGGATCAGCCGCGGGTTCAGCAACAAGCGTCGACCGCCTGCCCGCACTGACTCGCGCCCTGCTGGTCAAGCGCATCCGCATGCAGGGCTTCATCATCTTCGACTACGAAGGCCGGCAAGCCGAGTTCCTGGGCCCGATGCGGCAGTGGCTGGCCGAAGGCAAGGTCAAGTTCCTCGAGGATGTCGTCGACGGCCTGGAGCACGCGCCGCAGGCGTTCATCGGGCTGCTGCAGGGGAAGAACTTCGGCAAGTTAGTGGTGAGGGTGGCGGGGGATTGATTTTTTGCTTGGCATGGGTAATGCACACCACGCGGTCATATGGGCGTTTTCGCCCTGACTCTGACCTCAGCCTCGCGGTTGCCGACAAGTAGCGGTTGTTATCAGCCCGGCTTCACGACCCGATCGTGCAGCCCCATGCCGATCAGCATCGCGACGACGAAGATCCACGCGGTGCCCAGAGCACTGCCGGCGGCCACCAGCGCGGGCCCGGGGCAGAAGCCGGCGATGCCCCAGCCGATGCCGAACAGCACACCGCCTGCGATCAAGCGGCCGTCGATGACGGTGTTGGTCGGGATCTGCATGGTCTCGCCACTCCAAGCGATGCGGCGGCGCTTGGCGATGGCAAAGGCGACGCTGCCTACGGCGATCGCGCC
>JAYVEB010000093.1:0-5153 GCA_043749095.1 Burkholderiales bacterium
ATGGCCAACCTCCTGTTCAGGTTGGAGCATCTTCTCAGACAGATAGCTCATAGCGTGAGCTACCACCTGGGATAGCTGAACATTCTTGCTGATCAGGCAGGTTTATGCATCGAGGCCTCTGGGCAATCTCACTAAAGTCGTCACTGCACCGGCACCCGAAGCCTCAACCAGCGCGATGCTGGCGCTAGGTCTGGGTGCGCTCGCGTTTGTGCGCCGTAGAAAGGGTCAGTAAATTGCGCGCTGCAATCGCAGCACGCCGAACAAAAAAGCCGCCGGGTCTCGCGACCTGGCGGCTTTGTGCATTCAAGCGCTGAGGATCAATCCTGGGCGTAGATGTCCACGTCTTTGGTTTCCTTGATGAACAGCATGCCGATCACGAAGGTCGCGCTGGCGATGATGATCGGGTACCACAGGCCGTTGTAGATGTTGCCGGTCTGCGCCACGATGCCGAAGGCGATGGTTGGCAGCAGGCCGCCGAACCAGCCGTTGCCGATGTGGTACGGCAGGCTCATCGAGGTGTAGCGGATACGGGTCGGGAACATCTCGACCAGCATCGCCGCGATCGGGCCGTAGACCATGGTCACGTAGATCACCAGGATGGCCAGGATCAGCACCACCAGCGGCTTGTTGACCTTCTCCGGGTCGGCCGCGGCCGGGTAGCCGGCGGCCTTGGTGGCCTCGGCGACGCTCTTCTTGAAGGCGGCGATGCCAGCCTTGCTGTCGGGCTCGAACGAGTTGCCGTCCGCCGTCAGCGTGGCATTCAGCGCCGGGATTTCGGTGCCGCCGAGCTTGACGCTCGCGATCGTGCCGGCCGGGGCTTCGACGATGTCGTAGTTGACGGCGGCCTGCGCCAGCGTGCGCTTGGCGATGTCGCAGGAGGTGTGGAAGTTCACCTCACGAGCGATCGGGCTGCCCTGGAACGAGCACTGCGCCGGGTCGACGACGATCGTCACCGGCACTTCCTTCTGCGCCTTGGCCAGTGCAGGGTTGGCCGCAGCCGTCAGTGCATTGAACAGCGGGAAGTAGGTCAGCGCGGCAATCAGGCAACCGGCCATGATGATGGGCTTGCGGCCGATCTTGTCCGACAGCATGCCGAAGATCAGGAAGAACGGCGTGCCGATCAGCAGCGAGACCGCAATCAGGATGTTGGCGGTCGGCCCATCGACCTTCAGCGCCTGCGTCAGGAAGAACAGCGCGTAGAACTGGCCGGTGTACCAGACCACCGCCTGGCCGGCGGTCAGGCCGACCAGTGCCAGGATCACGATCTTCAGGTTCTTCCACTGGCCGAAGGATTCGGTCAGCGGCGCCTTTGAGGTCTTGCCCTCTTCCTTCATTTTCTTGAAGGCGGGCGACTCGTTCATCGACAGCCGGATCCACACGCTGATGCCCAGCAGGGCGATCGACACGAGGAACGGAATGCGCCAGCCCCAGTCAGCGAAGAGCGCTTCGCCTTCCTTGGTGAAGGCCCCACCGCCGAGCACGAAGCGCGTGCCGAGGATCACCATCAGGCTCAGGAACAGGCCCATCGTTGCGGTGGTCTGGATCCAGGAAGTGTAGGCACCACGCTTGCCGTGCGGCGCGTGCTCGGCCACGTAGGTGGCGGCACCGCCGTACTCACCACCGAGCGCCAGGCCCTGCAGCATGCGCAGCGCGATCAGGATGATCGGCGCCGCCCAGCCGATGGAGGCGAAGTTCGGCAGCACGCCGACGATGAAGGTCGACAGACCCATGATCAGGATGGTGATCAGAAAGGTGTACTTGCGGCCGATCATGTCGCCGAGGCGGCCGAACACCAGCGCGCCGAACGGCCGCACGATGAAGCCTGCCGCAAAGGCCAGCAGCGCGAAGATGAACGCCGCGCCGGCATCGAGGCCGCTGAAGAACTGCTTGGCGATGATCGCCGCGAGCGAGCCGTACAGGTAGAAGTCGTACCACTCGAACACCGTGCCGAGGCTGGAGGCGAAGATGACCTTGCGCTCTTCGGCCGTCATCGGTTGCGGTACGGGCCGCACGCCGATGGCTTTGCTGGTTGTTGTTGCCATATTGGTTGTCTCCGTTGTGATGGCGTCACCATCGAAGGGTGACGCTGGGCTGCGATCATGGTCACGCGCTCTGACCACGTCCTGACGCGGCGCTGAACTCAGGCTTACAAGATCAGCAGAAACCCGACACCTTTGTTCCTCTATGTGGAATTCGGTGCCGATCGCCGCTTTTTGTCTGGTGGATCTGTACCTGGGCTGCGCCGTCAGGCGTCAGGCACGGGCGCCGGTGGTGGTGTCGGCGGGTTCTGGCGGCGTTGCGTCAGCTGCCTCCACAGGGCGAGCTTCTCGCGGTCGGCCATGCGGCCCCAATCGCCGATTTCGTCGCGGCTGCGCAGGCAGCCCACGCACCAGCGGTGCGCCTCGTCCATGCGGCACACGCCCACGCAAGGGCTCGGCACATGGGAGTACGCATTGGGCAGCGGAGTCGGGTTCATGATCAGATGCGCTGCAGCGACGGCCTGCGCCAGCCAGCCATCCGTGCGGCCAGCTGTCGCAGGAAGCGGCCCAGCCACCAGATCGCTCCGACCATCGCGACCAGTGCCACCGCCAGCAGCACTGCGAACAGCAATGGATGGGTCCACGACAGCCACAGCGCGGTCGGCACCGTGGCGTCGCCGAGCAGCGACATGCCCACGTTGGAAAACGGTTCCGGCGATGTGTTGACCGCCGCCCGGGTGGCCGCCTTGGCGATGTGGCTGGTGGCAGCCAGCGTGCCGCCCATCAGCGCCGCCGCGATCGTCCAGGCCGTGGGGTCGGCACCGAACACCGCCGCCGCCAGCGCGGCGCCGGCCGGGATGCGCACCAGCGTGTGCACCAGATCCCACAGGGAGTCGATGCCCGGAATCTTGTCGGCTAAGAACTCCACAAACAGCATCAAGCCGCTGGCCGTAAGCATCAGCGGGTGTTGCAGCAACGTGAGGCCGCCCGGCAGTTCGACCCAGCCGAGGCGGCCTGCCAGGCCGGTCAGGAACACGACCGCATACAGGCGCAGGCCGCTCGCCCAACCGAGCGCGGCGGCGATCGCCAGCAGCTGGGGTGTGTCGAGCGGTGGCATCACCAACACGTTGATGCTGCTCAGAAGGGCCCGCGTTCGAGCCACCGCTCGATCTGCGGGCGCCGGTCGTGGCCCCAGAACGGTTCGCCGTCGATGACAAAGAACGGTGCGCCGAACACGCCGGAGGCGATGGCCGCTTCGTTGACCTCTTTCAACCGCGCTTTCCACTCAGGATCGTTCCAGACCGCCTCGACCTCGGCGGCCTCGAGCCCGAACTCGACGGCCAGGCCTCGCAGGCACTGCACGTCGCTCAGGTCCACGCCACGGGCGAAATAGGCGCGCAGGCCATGCCGCGCCCAGGCGCTGGCGCTGACCTGGGCGTCGCCCCGGTCATGCAGCCACCAGAAAACGCGCGCGGCGTTCTGGGTCGGGATCGGGAAGCGTGCGGGCATGACCAGCGGCACGCCGGTAAAGCGCGCCGAGCGCTCGAAGTCGAGCAGCGAGTAGTCGCCTTTGATCGGATGTGCCACCGGTGGACGCAACTCAGCGGCCGCAAAGGTCGCGCCCAGCAGGATCGCTTTCCAGTTCACGGTGCGGCCATGGCGCGCCGCCAAGGCTTCGACCCATTCGGAGGCGATGTACGAGTAGGGCGACGAGAAGTCGAAGTAGAAATCGATGGCCCAGCGCTCGTTGTTCATCGCTGCAGCCTAACGCGTGGTGCCGCGCCGGCTGTTGCGCAGTTTCCCGCGGGTGGCGTTGCGACCGGGCGCGCAATCACGCACCGCGGGGGCGAACCATTCGGTGACCAGCAGCGGCACGCCGCGGCGGGTGAACACCGAGCGCCGGCACCACAGCGGGTGCTCTGCCCACCCCAGCCGGCTGCCGAGCCGACGCGCCTGCAGCGGCGTCATGCGCAGGCTGCCCAGTCGTGTGCACAGCGCAGCGCGTGGCCCGAACAGCAGATCGGCCAGCGGGCGCTGACCCAGCCCGCGCACGGCGCGCCAGGTGAGTTGGGCCTGCACCGCAGGCAGCACCGAGCGCGCATGAACGAGCGGTCGTCCGTCGCCCCACAACACGACTTCGCGGACATGGCAACGCTGCACGCGAGCACTGCCGACGCCATGTTTGCGCAGCACCTGCAACTCGTCATCTGTGGCCGGCGCCGTGCCTTGGCTGAGCACTTGCACCTCAAAGCCACCGAAGGACAGCGAGAGCCGTCGGCTCAGCGAGCCATCCGACAGCAACCAGGCACGCAGGGCGCGATCGAGCGGCAGCGATCTCACGAGGCTGAGCAGCAGAGCCGCCGCATCCTGGATCCGCGGTCACTCACGCAGCGAGAGCCTTCACGAGGATCGTGCCGCGCGCGATCAGCGCCGGTTTGCCGCGTCCGATCGATGCGGTGCCGTCCAGATGTACCAGCAGGCCTTGCAGCTTGTCCTTGGGCTCGACCTTGGATACCCGCCACTGCAGTGTGATGTCCTGATCGGCGAACACCGGGGTCTTGAAGGCAAAGTTCATGTTCAGGCACAACATCTCGCGTCGGATGCCATCGTCATGGCGCGAAAAATGAGTGGCCAGCATGCCCATCAGGTGCGCACTGGTGTGCTGGCCGCTGGCGATGATTTCGCCGAAGCGGGCCCGCTGTGCCACCGCGGCGTCGGTGTGCAGCGGGTTCTCGTCGCCGCTCAAGCAGGCGAACAGAGCGATGTCCTCACGGGAATAACGCAAGGTCTTTGAGACCTTCTCGCCCACAAAGACCAGCGGAATCTTTTCGTTCATCTGCATCGGTGGTGTCGGGAATCAGTGGGCATGGGCAGAGGCTGGCCGTCGGCGCTCGAAGCGCTTGGCGGCCTCATAAGGGAAGACGTCATGCACGTGGCCGGCCAGGATGCGGTCCTTGTGCTCCTGCCAGAAGGTGGCATCCAGCAAGTCGGCGTGGTGCTTCATGAACACCTCGCGCACCTTCGCGTTGCCGAGCAGGAACGGGGCGAAGGTTTCAGGGAACACATCCTTCGGGCCCACGTTGTACCAGACCTCGCCGGACATCTCGTCCTCCTCGTTGCGCGGTACAGGCACCCGGCGGAAGTTGCAGTCGGTGATGTATTCGATCTCGTCGT
>JAYVEB010000094.1:0-5143 GCA_043749095.1 Burkholderiales bacterium
AAGGTGACGAGCCTGACCCCGGCACTGGTCACAACGGTTGGGGCTGCTTCGTTCCCGACCTGACCCGGTTGGCCGCGCTTCCATGCGGGGAGGCCCGTCACTGGTTATTGTAGGTGCCCGCGGTGCTCTGGACGGGCACGCGATCAGCGCAGCTGCAATGCGTCGTCGCCGAACTCAAGTCCCAGCGGCTCGATCAGCAGGCGCTTCGGCCCGGCTTCGATGCGGCCGGCCACCCAGGCGCGCACGCCTTGCGCTTCGGTCACGGCCACGGTGCGCTCGGCCTGATCGGCCGGCACGAACAGCGCGAAGCCCGCGCCCATGTTCAGCGTGCTGTAGGCCTCCAGGTCGTCCTGTTGGGCATGCCGCTGGATGAACTTCAGCACCGCAGGCACGTCGGGCAGCGTGTGGATGCGGTAGGTGTGCGCCGCTGGGTGGCGCAGCAGCTTGCGCCAGCCGTGGCCGGTGATGTTGGCGCAGTAGTGCGGCGTGATGCCGGCTTGGTAAAGCGCTTCAGTGACCGGCGAATACAGCACCGTCGGCGCCAGCAGCGCGTCGCCGTAGGTCAGGCTGGACACATCGGGCTCGACCGGTGTCAGGTAGCCCTGCGGCAGCCGCTCGACCAGCTTGCGCGCGAGGCTCAGGCCGTTGGCGTGGATGCCGCTCGAGGCCAGCAGCACGATGGCATCGCCGGGCGCCAGCTTGTCGCCGACCGACAGCCGTTCTTTCGGGTTGATCAGTCCGGTGCACGACGCGGCCAGGTCGATGCGGCCGGCTTCGACGACGCCGGCCAGTGCCGGCGTCTCGCCGCCGCCCCAGGCCACGCCGCAGCGGTCGCAGGCGGCTTTCCAGCCGGTCACCAGTGCCTGCGCGCGCTGCGTGTCGCCGAACCAGTCGGAGCCGCCGGCGGCCCAGTAGGCCTGCACCACCAGCGGCGTGGCGCCGACGGTGATCAGGTCGTTGATCGCCATCGCGATGGTGTCCTGCGCGATCGCGTCGTAGTAGCTGCGCCCGGTGAGGCGCTGCATCTCGTCGGCCACCAGCGACTTCGAGCCCAGGCATTCGACGATGCTGGCCAGGTAGAACGGGCCGACGTCGACCACATAAGCCGACTCGCCGCGTGACGCGCTCACTTCGCTGAAGCCATGTGCCGCGAGGTGCGCGCCGGTCGCTGCCGCCGCGCGCTGCGCGGCGACCTTCAGCGGGTCGATCAGGTCGTAGTTGACGCCCGATTGTTCGTAGCTGAGCGTGCCGTGGTCGGGCGCGGAGGGTGAGGTCGTGGTCATGGGGCAGGGCGGGGGAGCCGCAGAGGGCGCAGGGGCGCGGCGCGAGGCCGCAACGGTGGGTGCGATTGGATTATCCGGCAGGCCCTGTGCGGCGCAGGGGCAAGAGCTGTCGGGCTTCTAGAATCGTTCCATGAGTTATCTGGTGCTGGCCCGCAAATACCGACCGCGCAATTTCGACTCGCTGGTCGGACAGGAACACGTGGTGCAGGCGCTGTCGAATGCGCTGACGCAGGGGCGGCTGCACCATGCCTACCTGTTCACCGGCACGCGCGGCGTCGGCAAGACGACGGTGTCGCGCATCCTGGCCAAGGCGCTGAACTGCACTGGCGCCGATGGCCAGGGCGGTGTGACTGCGCATCCCTGCGGCGTGTGCAATGCCTGCCGCGACATCGACGCCGACCGTTTCATCGACTACATGGAGCTCGACGCCGCCAGCAACCGCGGTATTGACGAGATCCGTGACCTGATCGAGCGCGCCGCCTACAAGCCGACCGTGGGGCGCTTCAAGGTGTTCATGATCGACGAGGCGCACCAGCTGACGCGCGATTCGTTCAACGCGCTGCTCAAAACGCTGGAAGAGCCACCCGACTACCTGAAGTTCGTGCTGGCCACCACCGAGCCCGACAAGATGCTGCCCACGGTGCTGTCGCGCTGCCTGCAGTTCAACCTGCGGCCGATGGGGCTGCACACTTTGCAGGAACACCTCGCAAAGGTGCTGGCCGACGAGGGCATCGGGGCCGAGCCCGGCGCGCTGCGCCTGCTGGCGCGGGCGGCACGCGGTTCGATGCGCGACGCGCTGTCGATCACCGACCAGGCGGTGGCGTTTGGCGGTGGTGTATTGCTTGAAGCCGGCGTGCGTGAGATGCTGGGTGCGGTCGATCGCCGCCATGCGGTCCGGTTGATCGAGGCGCTGGCCGATGGCAACGGTGCCGCGCTGCTGGCCGAAGCCGACGCACTGCGGGCGCTGGGTCTGTCGGCCCGCGGCACGCTGGAGGAGATGGCCGAGCTGTTGCAGCAGATGGCGGTGGTGCAGGCGGTGCCCGATGCGCTCGATGCCGGTGATGCCGATGCGGCAGCCGCCGCGCGGATGGCGTCGCTGCTGGCGGCCGACCAGACGCAGTTGTTCTACAGCATGGCACTGCACGGCCGCGCGGAACTGGCACTGGCGCCCGACGAGCACAGCGGCCTGGTGATGGTGCTGCTGCGCATGCTGGCGTTCGGCCCGCCGGCGGGCACGCGTGCCATCGAGCCCGTGGTGGCCAAGTTGGCAACACCCGCGAAATCGATGGCGTCGGCCGCACTGGCCCGAGCGCCGGCACCCGCCCGCGCGGTGATGCCACCCGTCGTTCCTCCATCGACACCTCCCCATGTGTCCGAACCGACGCCACCACCGTGGGTCGATGCCCCGTGGGGCGACGAGGTGACCATCGTAGCCGCAGCCGTTGCCGCACCGGTCCCTGCGTCTGTGGCCAGTGAGTCAGTCGCGGCGCTTCTGCCCGACGTCGCATCGACGCCGTCTGAAGGCGCTGCCTTGATATCCACGCCGCTCGGCGACCGCTGGACTGAAGTCGTGCAGGCGATGGTGAAAGCCGGCAGCATCGCGGCGATGGTGCGCGAGCTGGCGATGCAGTCGCAGTGCGTGCGCATCGATGACGGCGCATCACCGCCGCTGTGGGTGCTGCAGGTCGAGCGCGACACGTTGCGTTCCCCCGCGCAGCGCGACAAGCTGGAGGCCGCGCTGGCGCTGCACCTCGGCACACCGCTGAAGCTCGATGTGCAGGCCGGCGCAGCGCAGGACACCCCGGCGATGCGCGCCAGTGCAGAGCGTCTGCGGCGCCAGCGCGAGGCCGAGCAGATCATTGCCGAGGACCCGATCGTGCGCACGCTGATGGCGCAGTACAGCGGCGCGCGCATCGTGCCGGGCTCGGTCAAGTACCAGTAGAACCCCACACAGAACACGCACCCACCCTTGATGTCCATGAAGGAGACGACACCATGATGAAAAACCAGCTGGCCGGCTTGATGAAGCAAGCCCAGGCGATCCAGGACAACCTGAAAAAGGCGCAGGACGAGTTGGGCATGATCGAGGTCGAGGGCCAGTCCGGCGCAGGCCTCGTCAAGGTGACGATGACCTGCAAGCACGATGTGAAGCGCGTCGTCATCGACCCCAGCCTGCTCGCCGATGACAAGGACATGCTCGAAGACCTGGTCGCCGCCGCCTTCAACGACGGCCTGCGCCGCGCCGAAGAGGTGTCGCAGGAAAAGATGGGCAGGCTGACCGCCGGCATGCCGCTGCCGCCGGGCATGAAGTTTCCATTTTGAGCGGCTTGCCACTGACATCGCGACCGCGTGGCTGAACCCGCACTCGACGCACTGGTCGATGCGCTGCGCCGGTTGCCTGGCGTCGGCGAGAAATCGGCGCGGCGCATGGCTTTGCACCTGCTGCAGCACGACCGCAGCGGCGCGCTGCGGCTGGCGCTGTCACTGCAGGCGGCGGTGGCCAACGTGCGGCACTGCACGCGCTGCCACACCTTCACCGAAAGCGAGGTTTGCGGCATCTGCGCTGACGGCCAGCGCGATGCCCGGCTGCTGTGCGTGGTCGAGACGCCGGCCGACCAGTCGGCGATGGAGCGCACCGGCAGCTACCGCGGCTACTACTTTGTGCTGATGGGCCGATTGAGCCCGCTCGACGGCATCGGGGTGCACGACATCGGGCTGCAGGCGCTGCTGAACCGCGCCGCCGAAGACGGTGTCGAGGAGGTGATCGTCGCCACCAACTTCACCGCCGAAGGCGAAGCGACCGCGCATGCGGTCAGCGAGGCCTTGAAGGCTCGCGGCCTGCGGGTGACGCGGCTGTCACGCGGGGTACCCGTGGGCAGCGAACTCGAATACGTCGACCTGGGCACGATCGCGCATGCGCTGGTCGATAGACGCTGAACACCTTGAGCTGAGAGCCACCGATGACGAACATCAGCACCTTGTGCATCTTGATCGCCGCCGTGATGCCGATCGTCTGCGCCGGCATCGCCAAATGGGGCGCCTTTTCGAAGCCGGCGTCGGAAGGGGGCTTCGACAACAAGCAGCCGCGTGAATGGCTGGCACGCCAGGAAGGCTGGCGTCTGCGTGCCAATGCGGCGCAGGCCAATTGCTTCGAGGCGCTGCCGTTCTTCATCGGTGCGCTGCTGTGGGCCCAGCACACCGGCGTATCTCAGCCCCGCGTTGACTTGCTCGCGGTGAGTTTCATCCTGCTGCGCAGCGTCTATATCGCGCTGTATCTGGCCGACCGGGCCGGCCTGCGCAGCCTGGTGTGGGGGGCAGCGCTGGCCGTCAATATCGCGCTGCTGTTTTCCGGCGGCTGACGACAAAGCGGCCCGCTGAGCGGCCGCTGCGCGATTTACTTGGCCGCGAGTTGCACCGTCTTGCGGGTGCTGACGACGAGGGTCTTCGACACGCGCTTCGGGGTGGACTCCTTGACCGAGCTGCTGTTGCCCTGCGCTGCCACGCGCACCGGTATTTTCGACCGCGCCTTCGCCACGCGCGTGGTTTTCACCTGACGTGCGGGCTGGTAGACGACGATGGCAGCACCCGGCTTGAAGCGGGCGATGGTCGTGACCGCATTCCACTCTGCCACCTGTGGCGCGCTGACGCGGTAGCGGCGCGCAATGCTCGCCACCGTGTCGGCCTTGCCGGCCTTCAACACCACGCGGCGCCGCGGCGGCACGTCGGGTGCCAGTTGCATCATGGCGTTTTCGGCCACGTGCTCGGTCACATCGGTGGTGCGCTGTTCGCTTCGCGGCACCAGCAGGGTCGAGCCGGCCTTGACCAGCATGCGCGGCGGGATGCGGTTGACGTTGCACAAC
>JAYVEB010000095.1:0-15427 GCA_043749095.1 Burkholderiales bacterium
AGGCTGATGCGCCAGCGCATGAACTGCCGGCAGGCGCTGCGCAACACGAACTGGCCGAGCGCGCCGATCAGGCCGGACTCCTCGGCGACCGAAATGAACTGCGCCGGCGGCACGATGCCGCGCTCGGGATGGCGCCAGCGCACCAACGCTTCGACGCCGGCGCAGCCGCGCTCGCCTTGAGGATCGTCGAGCGACAGCACCGGCTGGTAGACGACGAACAGCTCATCGTGTTCGAGCGCGTCGTGCAGGTCGGCTTCGACGTTGGCGCGTCGGCTGACCCGCTCATGCATGCGCGGCTCGAACATCACCCAGCGGCCCCGGCCGCTTTGCTTGGCCTCGTACATCGCGATGTCGGTGTCGCGCAGCAGGCTGTCGGCGCTGTCGAACGGATGCGCCGAGGTGACGACACCGATGCTGGCGCTGGAATGCACCCGATGACCCAGCACCTCGTAGGGTCGGGACAGCACCTGCAACAGCCGTTCGGCGATTGCACAGGCGTCCTGCGGCTTGGACAGGCCGTCGAGCAGCACGACGAATTCGTCGCCCCCGAGGCGTGACGCGGTCTGCTGCCCGTCGGAACGCCCGGGGTTCGTGTCTGCTATCGGACGCAGCGCGATCTGTCGCAGCAGCTCGTCACCGGCGGCGTGGCCAAGGTTGTCGTTGACCTGCTTGAAGCGGTCGAAGTCGAGGAACAGCAAGGCGAAGTGGCGATCGAAGGCCCTGTCGCGGTGGTCGATGGTGTGCTGCAGCCGCGCCATCAGCGCAGCCCGGTTGGGCAACCCGGTCAGCGAGTCGGTCGTGGCACCGACCTGCAGCTGATGCTCCCGTCGTTTGCGATCGCTGATGTCGATCTGCACGCCGACCATGCGGCGCATCTGGCCAGCCTGGTCCAGTTCGACCACCGTGCCCAGGATGTGGACCCATACCCAGTGGCCGTCGCGGTGGCGCACGCGCACCTCGCAGCGGTAAGGTGTGCGCTGGTCGATCAGGTGTGCATTCAGCACCGCACTGAACCTCGGCCGATCGTCGGGGTGGATGCGCTCCCGCCAGGTCGCAAGCAGCGGCCGGAATTCCTCGACGGTGTAGCCCAGCATCGCGCAGCTGGCATCGCTCCACTCGCGCTCGTCGTTGTCCACACGCCATTGCCAGGTGCCGATGTCGGCCGCCTTGAGCGCCAGCTGCAGCAGGATGCGCTGGGTGCGCTGCTCGGTCACATCGACGAAGCAGGTGACTGCGCCGGTCACGACGCCCGCGGCATTGCGCAGCGGCTCGCTGTTGACGAACAGCCAGCGCTGCTCGCCATGCGGTGTCAACACGCCCATGCTGTCGCCACGCACGCAGTCGCCATCGCGCAACGAACGTGCGGCCGGGTGTTCCTCCCCGGGGTAGGGGCTCAGGTCTTCGCGGACGGTGCCCCAGCGCTCGTCCACGGAGGTTCGGCCCAGCAGTTGGTAGCGTGTCAGGCCCAGTACCTGCTCGGCAGCGAGGTTTGCGTCGATGATGGCACCGCTGGCGTCTTGCTCGACCACGCCTGCGGGCAGGGCGTGGAACAACGCTTGTTGACGCTGGCGTTGAAGCACCTGGGCGGTGATCTCCGTTTCAACCGCGACAAATCCGGTCAGCGCGCCGTTCGGGTCGCGCAGCGGCTGGATATCGACGTCCAGCCAGTAGTCCTTGCCGGACTTGCTGCGATTGAGCAATTCGACACGCACGCCTTGCCCGGCATCGAGTGCAGCTCGCATGGTTCTCACGGTGCAGTCGTCGGTGGCCGCGGTCTGCAACAGCTCCGACGGTTTGCGGCCGACTGCTTCGGCCAGCGTGTAGCCCGACACCCGAACGAAAGCTTCGTTGGCCCACACGACGCGCCGTGCGACGTCGGTGATGACGACCAGGTTGTTGGTGCACTTGGCTACCAGCGCAAGCCGTTCGAGTTGCGTGGCCTCGGCTGCCAGGCGCGCGTGCTGACGGCGCCAGCAACGCACCGCTGGTTCGACCACGCCGAGTGCCAGGGTGATGGACAACACACCGCCGACGACGGCATGCAGCCCACCGGCGGTCGCCGTCGCCAGCGCCGTCAGCAGCAGGATGCCGTGAATGGCCCAGCGCAGGCGGCGCTCAGGCTGGTCAGCGCCTCTCCGCGTGACGGTGGCCTGGTCTGATGCGCAGAGTTCGCTGGCAAGCGGCCCGTTCATGTCGGGCTCACCGAGTCGATGGAGTCATCCGGGGGTATCGGCCGCTGGCGCGCCGACTTGACGCCAATGGCCTGCGGTCAGAGCCGCCGCGCGATGTGCACGGCCCCGACCGATCCGGCCCCGACCAGCGCACACCAGGCCCGCAGCACCGGGCCGGGTGGCGTCACACGGTGCCACAGGGCCTCGTCGCGGTGTTCGCATTCGTCGGCCTGGCATTCCAGCAGCAGCGAGCGCAAGGCGGCGTGTTCCGGGCGGTCGGCGAGGCGGTCGATCTGCTGCTGGTAGTGCCGGTCGACGAAGGTCTCCACTGCGGCGATGGTCGCGTACACGGCACGCGGGCCGAACAGCGCGGGCAGCGCGCCGGTCAGAAAGCCCGCGGCACGCCAGGGCACCAACAGCCAGCTGCGCTGCGATGCGGGTAGCAGTTGCTCGACCAGGTCCAGGTGACGCTGCTCGGTCGCGCGGTGGCGGCGTGCGAAGTCGCGCACGCCTGCATCGCGGGCGACGGCCAGCACCCCGTGGTAGATCCACACCGCGCCGCTTTCGCCTGCATGATCCGAGCGCAACTCGCCGACCATGTCGGGCGGGATCTCGATCGCTGTCGCCGTCAACTCAGGGCGTGCGCCGGCCTCAGTTGTGGCGGTCTCATCGGGCTCCAGCGCGAGCGCCATCCGCTGCATCGCCGGCCGCACACGCAGGAAGCCGCGGTAGGCGATTTCCATCAGGCCCGCAACGCCGGGCAGCGCAGCGACCCGGGCCAGCCAGCGCCAGCCGGGCAACGTGGCCCACAAGGCGATGAAGGCGCGCGCGCCGCTCAGCAGCGTGCCGTCGGCTTGTTGCACATGGAACCGCGCGAGGTAGTCTGCGCGGCTGCCGCCAGCTGGCAACGGCGAGTTCGCCTCGCTGACATCGCACCAGCGCAGCGGCTGCAAGGGTATGAGGCCACGGTACACGCCGACTTCGCGACGGCACAGTGGACAGGCCCCGTCGTACAAGACGGTCAGCGACGGGCAGGCCGTGGGTTTCAACTTTGACATCACGGACATGTTGCCCGCAATGCGCATGCGGCGCTGCGGGCCCGGCCTATGCACGTCGACGTCGAGCGGTCTTGCCCTTGACGCTGCGGCGCCGGGGTGCTGTGAGATCACATCACTTCAGGAAGTCATGCACCGCAGCGATCGACTTCTCAGCCGCCTCTTCCTGTGGCAGGTGACCAACGCCGGGCAGCGAGACCAGCGTGGCGTGCGCGATCGCCTTCAGGTAATCGGCCGCATTGGCGAAAGGAATCATCGCATCGGCCTCGCCCCACACCAGCAGTGTCGGCGCCTGGATGCGGTGCAGCAGCGGGAGCGGGTCAACCAGCGTGGTCTGCCGCATCCGCGCGATCAGCGCGCCGCGGCTGCCCGGGGCCAGCATCAGGTCGTGGTAGCGCGTCGTCAGGTCATCGCTCAGGAAGGAGACGTTTCCATAGGCCGGCGCCAAGCTCATGCGCAGCAGCGGCTTCGGCAGCACATAGCGCATCAGCTCGACGGTCATTGGCACCTCAGGCGCCCGGCCGTACTCGAAGCCCGGGCTCGCGAAGCCGTCGGGTGCGACCAGCACCAGCTTGTCGACCCGCTCCGGGTGCGTCGCGGCGAAGGTCCAGGCGATGCGCCCGCCAATCGAATGGCCGACGATGCTGGCGCGCGCGATGCCCTGCCGGTCCATCAGCGCGAGCAGCAGCTGCATGCTTCGTGCGTCGCTGTAGTTGCCGCGGGTGTCGGGGGCGCTGAGGCCGCAACCTGGCAGGTCGAAGCGGATCACGCGGTGGTCTGTGGACAGCGCCTGCGCCCACGGCTCCCAGCTGTGCAGGCTGCCACCGAAGCCGTGGATCATGATCACCGCCGGCGCGTCCTTCGGCCCGCTGTCGCGCAGGTGCAGTCGCATGCCGTCGACCTCGACCAGGTCGCTCGGTGCCGCCAGGTAACGGGCCTCCAGCGAGGGCAGGTCCTGGTCCGGGGTCCACAACCAGAAGGCGGCGAGCAACACCAGCAACACGACGCAGCCGGTCCACACAGCGAGTTTCAAGAGAAGACTTTCAGGTGGCATGGATCGGAGCGCGCGGCCCATCGAAAGCGTAGGCAGCGAGGTCGGGCTGCCGCACCGCGGTGACGTATTCGCGGGTGTAGCCGGGGAACAGAGCGAACACCCGGCCGTTGTCGAGGCGGTACCAGCTGCGGCACTGGCTCCACACCGAGGTGCCCAGTCGCGCCTGCAAGCCCCGGTTGTGCTCACGCATCGCCTCGGGCCGCACATCGATCCAGCGGTGGCCGCCGTCGCGCACTGCCTGCATGCAGGCGATTGCATGGTCGACCTCGGGCTCGATGTACAGCAGCGTCGACGTGTGGCCGGTGGCGGTGTTCGGGCCCAGCAGCAGAAACAGGTTCGGGAAACCCGACACCGTGATGCCGTGGTACGCCTCGGGGGAGTCAGCCCAGGTGTTGGAGAGCGTGCGGCCTTGCAGGCCGGTGATGCGGATGGCCGACAGCGAATGCGCGACATCGAAGCCGGTGGCGCAGACCAGCGCATCGATCACTCGCTCGCGGCCATCGGCGGTGACGACGCCGTGCGCGGTGATGCGCTCGATCGCATCGGTCACCAGCTCCACATTCGGCCGGCACAAGGCCGGGTAGAAATCGTTCGAGTAGATGATGCGCTTGCAGCCCAGCGGGTAGCTCGGCGTCAGCCGCTGGCGCAAGGCCTCGTCGCGGACCTGACGCTTGCGGTGCGTGGCTGCGGTGGCCAGCAGACCGCGGCGCGCCAGCGTGCCGTCCTCGAAACCGCGCCGGCCCCATTCCAGCACCTCCGCCCAACTCCAGCGCACCAGGGCCGCATATGGCGGCAGGTGCGCCAGCGCGCGATCGAGCGCGGTGTAGCGGCGGTCCATCCGCGGCAGCACCCAGTTGGCGGTGCGCTGGAACAGATGCAGTTGCTGTGCTTGTTCAGCAACCGGCGGCACCAGCTGCGATGCGGTCGAGCCGGTGCCGATCACCGCGATGCGCTGGCCTCGCAGCACGGCGCCGTGATCCCAGCGCGCCGAGTGCAGCCGCTGGCCTTCAAAGTCGGCCAGGCCCGGGATGTCGGGCCAGCGCGGCCGGCTCAGCGGTCCCGAGCTGCACATGAAGAAGCGAGAACGCAGCACCGCTTTGGAACCGTCACCTAGCTCGGTGGTGATCTGCCAGTGGCCGGTGGCTTCGTCGAAGTGGGCGTCGGTGACGCGGGTGCCCAGGCGCAGGTGTGCCAGCAGCCCGAATCGCGCGGCCACCCGTTGCATGTAGGCCTGGATCTCGGGCGCGCTGGCGAAGCGGCGGGTCCAGTCGGGGTTGGGTGCGAAGGAAAACGAATAGGCCGGGGCCGGCACATCGACGTGCGCCCCCGGGTAGGTGTTGTCCCACCAGGTGCCGCCGAGGCCCTGCTGCTTCTCCAGGATCACGAAGTCATGGATGCCGGCACGCTTGAGCTTGACCGCAGCGCACAGCCCCGACATGCCGGCGCCGAGGATCACCACCTCGTGGTCGGCTGTCTTCGGCGCGGCGGGGGCCGTGGCCAGCGGCGGCATCACGAAGCGGGCGATGCGGTCTATCGCCTCGTCGGCACTGCGCAGCACGCCGCCGTGGGTCTGGAACACATGCCAGCGCCCGGCGGTGATCTCGCAGCGCGTGTCGACCCCGGCCGCCTGCAGGGCCGCGTCCAGCTGCAGCGCCTGGCCGTGCAGCAGCTCATCGGTACCCGCCTGGATCAGCGTGGGTGGCAGACCGTGCAGGTCGGCGAACAGCGGCGACACCTGCGGCGTGTCGGCCGAAGTGCTGTCGCCCAGGTAATGCGCGGCGCAGGCGGCGGCCCAGGCCACGCTGAGCATCGCCTCGCCGGGCGGTTCCGCCGCAGGCGCATCGCGCATCGCCAGATCGACCCAGGGCGACAGCAGCACCAGGGCCGCGGGCCGCGGTGAGCCGCTGTCGCGCAGCGCCAGGGCGGCCGACAGCGCCAGCCCGCCGCCGGCCGAATCGCCGGCGAGGATGACCGGGCGCTCCTCTGCTTCGCCTTCGGCGCTCAGCGCGCGGAACGCCGCGATGGCGTCATCAAGCGCAGCTGGGTGGCGATGTTCGGGCGCCAGCCGGTAGTCGAGAGCGAACACCGGCAGCCCGGTGACAAGTGCAAGCCGCGCGGTCAATGCGCGGTGCGTGGCTGGCGAGCCGATGCAGAACGCGCCGCCGTGCAGGTAGAGCACGACACCCGGTGGCGCGCTGGGTGCCTGCGTCGAGCGCAGCCACTCGCCGGGCACACCGCCGACCGTTGCGGCTTCGACCAACACGCCCTTCGGCATCCGCATGCTGTGCGACAGCCAGCCCAACCAGCGCCGCTGGAAGCCGATTGAAAAGCGCGGCGAGAAAACCGGCTTCAGCAGCCACTGCAGCGACGTGCGCAGCACGGCCGCCAGCAGCGCTTCGATCCGACCCTTCGGTAAAAAAACGGCCATGACGGGCCCGTGCTGAAAAGGAAGCGATCGTAGCCAGTCGGCAATTCCGCACATTCCCTTTCATTTGCGCTGCAAATTGAAACATCGTGATACATGGGCGGGCCGCAGCACCATTACGCTCGTCGCACCAAGGGGTCACTGACGGATGGGGGGCCATGCGACGATGAACGATTACCTGTTGTGGGGCGCTGGTGCGGCGCTGCTGGTGTTGCTGCTGGTCGTGCAGCTGATCCTGCGGCGTGCGCGGCGGCCGGTGGCCCGAAACGAGCGTGCCGACCGGAGCGCAGGGCGCGCCTCGTCGCCGCCGTCGCGCAGCGCCTCCGAGCTCGACACCGTCAGCGATGTCCATGCGCTGGACCCGGCGCGGCCGTCGTCCAGCGAAGACGCCAGGCTGCGCGCCGAGCGCGAGGCCGCCGAGCAGGCCGCCCGCGCCGAAGCTGACCGCGAAGCCGCAGAGTGGGAGGCGCGGCTGATCGCGCAGCAGCGCGCAGACGAAGACCGTGAGCGTGACTTTGTGGCCACCGAGCAGCCGGCTGACCAGTTCGTTGCGCCGCCACCAGCGACGCCCGAGCCGGCCCCCGAAGTCGACGAGCAGGTGGCACTTGAAGCCCTGGCCCGCGAGGCTGCCGAATGGGAGGCCCGCCTCGCCGCGCAGCAACTCGCCGATGCCGAGCGCGAGCGTCAGCGTGCCGCGGCCGAGATCGATCGGGGGGCCGCCGAAGCCGCTGCCGAGCATGTTGCCGCAGCCGCTGCCGCTGCCGAGGCGCAGGCGCAGGCCGCGGCGAACGTGCAGGCTGCCGACCCGGCTGCGTTCCATTTCACGCTCGAGCCCGAACCTGCGCCCGACACCGCACCCGCGCCGGAACCGCCCTGCGTCCTTGCCACCCGCACACCGGAGCAGTGCCTGGTGATGATCGCCGACGACTCGAAGGTGGTCCGCATCAAGACCAGCCGGCTGCTGGCCAAGCACCTGTACCGGGTGTCGCTGGCCGAAGACGGCCTCGATGCGGCGCGGCAGATCGAGCTCGACCTGCCCGACGTGCTGATCACCGATGTCGAGATGCCCGGCATGGACGGCTTCGAGCTGACGCGTCAGGTGCGCGGCAACCCGCGCACCGCACACATCCCGATCGTGATGATCACCGCCGACGACGTGAAGCACCGTGCCGATGCGCTCGAAGCCGGGGTCAGCGTGCTGCTCAGCAAGCCCTACCCGGAAGACCAGCTGCTGTCCTACCTGCAATCGACGCTGACCCGCGCGGCGGCAGCGCCCTGACCCTCATCGCTCACGACCAGAAGCTCAGCACCTCCTCGGGCGACGGCTTGCCGTGTTTGGCGCGGCGGTCCAGCGACGGGGTGCCGATCGCGATCCAGCCGACCAGCGTCTCGCCGGCTTCGCAGAAGGCCGAGGCCAGCAGCGGCGAGCGCGCTTTCGCGCCGCTCAACATCTTCGCGCCATAACCCAGCGCCTGCGTGGCCAGCAGCAGGTGCGCGATGGCGCCGCCGATGCAGGCCCATTGCTCATGCGCGGGCACCTGGGGGTGGCCCAGGTCGATCCGGGCGATCACTGCCAGCGTCACCGGTACCTTCAACGCGCGCTCGTGGTCCAGCGCAGCGCCCTCGGCATCCTTGCCAGCGGCCCGCGCCGCCTGTTCGAACAGCGAGGCCATTCGCGGCCGTGCGCCGCCTCGAACCGCGCGAAACCGGAACGGCACCAGCGCCGCATGGTCGGGCGCGCGCAAGGCCGCTTCGGCGAGCATCAACAGCTCGGCGTCGCTCGGGCCGGGTTCGACCAGGTAGCGCGGGCCGGTCGAATGACGGTCGAGCAGGGCGTGCAGAACGGGGTTCGGGTCGGCGTTGTTCATGGTCAGCGGTTCAGCCATCGCCTCGCAGCGTACGACAGCGCATCGACCAGCGCCACCAGCGACATCATCGCCAGCAGCACGGTGCAGCTCTCGTGCATCTGGAACAGCCCGAGGTGGTAGGACAGCATCTGCCCCAGCCCGCCGGCACCGACCACGCCCAGCACCGCGGCGGCGCGGATGTTGTTCTCCCAGCGGTACAGCGTGTACGAGATGACCTGCGGCCAGATCTGTGGCAGCGTCGCAAACAGGAACACCCGCAGCCGCCCGACGCCGCGCACGCGCAGTGCGAAAGCGGGCTCGGGAGGCGCGTTCTCGATGCTCTCGGCGAACAGCCGGCCGAGCACGCCACTGGTGTGCAGCGCCAGTGCCAGCGTGCCGGAAAACGGCCCGAGGCCGGCGGCGATCAGCAGCAGCACCGCCCACACCAGCTCGGGCACCGAGCGCAGCACGTTCAGCGCAGTGCGGGTCGCGCCACGCAGCAGCGGCGTGGTGACCGCGCGCCGGCCATCGTGACCGCGCGCGCTGGCGCCGAGCGACAGCGCCAGGCCACCGAGCGCGGCGAGCAGCGTGCCGAGCAGTGACATCGCGAGCGTTTCCAGCGTGCCATCGAGTGTGCGACGCAGGAAGGCCGGTGCAGTCTCCGGCGGGAAGAAGCTGCTGGCGAATTTGCCCATCGCCCGCCGTGCGTCGGGCGACAGGAAATCGGCCCCATGCAGGTCGAGCGTCGCGAAGCTGGCCACCACCAGCGCGGCAATGCCGATACCGATCCAGCGCGCGGCACGGCGCGCGGGCGGCGGTGTCGGGAAGGTCGATGTGGTCATGCCATGGTCTTTCGCAGCACCGCGCTGACGCGGTCCGACAGCGCGACCAACGCGATGAACACGGCCAGGACGCTGCTGACCTCACCGCCCGAGAACATCTTCGCCGCGCTGTCGAGCAACTGCCCCAACCCGCCAGCGCCGACGAAGCCCAGCACCACCGAGGCGCGGATCGCGCATTCCCAGCGGTAGACGGTGTAGCTGACCAGCTCGGAAGCGCATTGCGGCAGCGTGCCGAACAGCAGTGCCTGCAGCCGGCCACTGCCGTTGCGCAGCAGCGCCTGCGTCGGGGCAGGATCGCTGCTTTCCAGGATCTCGGCGTAGACCTTGCCCAGCATGCCGCCGTAGGCGATGCCGATCGCCAGTACGCCGGCTGTCGGGCCCAGGCCGACGACGCGCACGAACAGCAGCGCCCAGACCAGTTCGGGCACCGAGCGCAGCACCACCATCGTCCAGCGCAGCAGTGTACGCACCGCGAACGGCAACAGGCTCATCGATTGAGCCAGTGCACTGACCGACAGCCGTGCAGTCGAGCCGAGCGCCAGCGGCACGGCGATCAGCCACGCCAGCGTCATGCCGGCGGTGGCGATGGCAATGGTGCGCCAGGTTTCGCGCAACAGCAGCACCAGGAACTCGGCGTCCATCCGTGGCGGCACGAAGCTGGCCAGGAAGTGACCGGTCGAGCGCAGGCTGCGCGCATCGAGCAGCACCCAGGGCTTGAACTCGGTCAGCACCGCCAGCGGCCACAGCAGCACGGCGAGCAGCAGCACGCTGGCCCAGCGGGCGGACCGTGCCGGGTCGCTGTTGACAGGCATCGGCTTCGCGATCGATGGCGATTCGGTCAGGCTCATACCCGGGTCCTTGTCAGCCGAACGATCGCCATCAGCGGCAGACGATCTTCGGCCGTGCGGCTCGCACGCCGTCGTCGCGCGCGACCGGTTCCTCCGCCAGGCCGCGCGTGCCGTACAACGCGCTGACCTGCGCATCGGTGAACGCCGATGCCGCACCGTCGTAGACGATCACGCCATCACGCAGCGCGACGATGCGCGGGAAGCGGCGCCGCGCCACCTCGACCTGGTGCAGCGTGCACACCAGCGTGCGATCGGCGCTGCGGGCGGCTGCGGTCAGGCATTCCATCACCTGCTCGGCGCGGGCCGGGTCGAGTGCCGACAGCGGCTCGTCGATCAGCCAAAGATCGGCCTCGGCGACCAGCGCACGCGCCAGCCCGACGCGCTGGCGTTCGCCGCCGGACAGCCGATCGACGCGTTCCCAAAGCTTGTCGCCGAGGTCCACCGCGGCCAATGCGGTGTGTGCCAGCGCCGCTTCGCGTGGGCTCCACAGGGTGCGCAAGCTGGCCCACAGCGACTGCGCGGGCAATCGACCGGCCAGCACCGCGGTGACCACGCGCTGCCGCGGGGGCAGCGGTGGCACCTGCGGCGCGAGGAACAGCCGGCCACGCAGCCGTTGGCGCGCGCCTGTGGACAGCGTCCACGGGTCCGCACCGAACAGCGTCAGCGTGCCCGCGAGCGGCGGCACCGCGCAGGCCAGCGCCTGCAGCAGGCTGGTCTTGCCGGCGCCCGACGAGCCGATCAGCGCGAGCTGCTCGCCGCGCTGGATGTCGAGCGACAGCCCATGCAGCACCTCGATGGTGGCCCCTGGCGCGGCGGCTGCGCGCAGATCGCGCAGCGAGACGATCACTTCAGCAGACCGGCGTTCTCGGCGGCCGCACGGATGCCGGTGTAGTTCTCGGCCTTGGTCGGGATGAAGCGCGTTGCGCGTTGCAGGCCGAGGATTTCCTTGCCTTGCGGCGTGCTGGCATCGAGCGCCAGGAAGGCCTGCTGCAGCTTGTTGCGCAACTCGGCCGGCATGTCTGCATGCACCGTCCAGTTGTAGTCGTAGTACGGCGGCGTCGTGTAGAACACCTTGACCACCGCCGGGTCGACCTTCTTGTCGGCGACGAACTTGTCCCATACCGAGATGTTCAGCGCGCCGGCATCGACCTTGCCACTGGCCACCGCGGCGATCGTCGCGTCGTGCGCGCCGGAGAAGCTGATGCGCTTCAGGTCGAGGTCGGGGTTGATCTTGGCGGCCAGCAGGTAGCTGCGTGGCATCAGGTGGCCCGAGGTGCTCGATGCCGAGCCGAAGCTGAGTGTCTTGCCCTTCAGGTCTTCGAGTTTGTTGATGCCGCTGTTGGCATCGGTGATGAAGACGGAACGGAATTTCTCGTCTTCCTCGCGCTGCACCAGCGGGATCACCTTGCCCTCCGACCGCACGCTGGCCTGTACGAAGGTGAAGCCGCCGAACCAGGCCAGGTCGACCTTCTTGTTGACCAGGGCCTCGACGGCTGCGGCGTAATCGGTCACCGGCGTCCATTCGACCTTCATGCCGAGCTTCGCTTCCAGGTAAGCGCCGAGCGGCGCGAACTTGCGCGCGAGTTCGGTCGGCGCCTCGTCAGGGATCGCGGTGACGCGCAACACCTGCTGCGCGTGGGCGGCAACGGTCAGCGTGGCAGCAGCGGCGATCAGGCCGAGCGAGCGCGCCCAACGGGCGACGCGGTAGAGGGTGGGGTTCATGGAAAAAGCTCCTGGCAGGGGGTGACAACGCACCGTTTGGACAAGCCCCGGAGGTTAACGGCGTTGCGGCGACAGGGTTTGAGATCACAACACCAGCGTGCGCCGGCCGGGGCCGCAGGCGCAGTCTGCGTACTTCTCGCAACAAAGGACTGTCAACGGGGCTGTGGGGTGATCGCGTTATTGAGTCAACCGAAGGAGTGATCCCATGAAGCGTTTGATGGTGGTATTTGCAGCGACCTTGGCCACGATCGGCTCGGGCGCAGCACAGGCGGGGGCCCATTGGTCGATTGGCATCGAGATCGCGCCGCCAGTTTTCTACGCCCCGGTGCCGGTGTACGTGCCGGCCCCCGTTTACACCCCGCCCCCGGTCTATTACGAGCCGCGCATGATTTATCAGGCGCCACGTCTGTACCAACCCGCACCCGTCTACTACGACCCGCCCCAGTATTACCAGGGTCCGACCATCATTTACGCCCCACCGGTGTATGAGCGCAGAGGTTGGTATGGACATCGTCGTGACCATCACCATGAGTGGGACGACGACCGGTACGAGCATCGCGGCGATAGAGATTGAGTTTGCCAAGGCCGGATCGGATGCGATGGGCAAATCTCCTCGTCTTGCTGGACGATGACAGTTGATTGAATATTGCTCTATGAGCGCCGGTTCTTCGCCCCGTCGGAGAGTGCTTGGTGACGCCATGCGAGGCCGCCCAAGGCGGCGACGCTGAAAGCCGCCCCGGCCCAGAACGTGGACGAGGCGCCGAGCCGGTCCCACAGCAATCCCGCGAGACCACTGGCCACCAGCATTGCCACCCCGCTGACGAGGTTGAAGAACCCGTAGGCCGTCCCGCGCAGGTCGGCCGGTGCGGTGTCGGCCACCATCGCCGCCAACAAGCCTTGGGTCATGCCCATGTGCACGCCCCACAGGCCCACACCGACCAGCAGCGTGGGCCAAGCGGTGCCGCTGGCCAGCACGAGATCGGCCGCAATCAGCACGGCGAGCCCCAGCGCCAGCAAGCTGCCGTGAGGCATGCGGTCTGACAGCTTTCCGAAGGGATAAGCCGAGGCGGCATAGACCAGGTTCATTGCCACCATCACCAATGGGACCAATGCGACCGGGATCCCGCCCTGCTGCGCTCGCAAGACCAGAAAGGCCTCGCTGAAGCGCGCCAGGGTGAACACCGCGCCGATGATCACGACCCACCAGTAAGGCCGGCTCAGTCGCGAAAGATTCGCGCGGGTGATGGGATTCCTTCTGCGTGCAATGTCTTGGCGTGCGGGTTCGTGCACACCGATCAGTAGCAAGGCCACCGCCATCAGGCCGGGCCACACCGCCACCCAGAACACGGCCCGGAAGTCATTGGCCCACAGCAGCATCAATCCGACCGCGATCAGCGGACCGAGAAATGCACCGATGGTGTCGAGCGACTGCCGAAGGCCGAAGGCAGCACCGCGGATCTGCGGTGGCGTGATGTCGGCCACCAGCGCATCCCGGGGTGCGCCGCGGATGCCTTTGCCCACCCGATCGAGCAGACGCGCGGTGAGCACCACGCCGGCCGTCGGCGCCACGGCGAACAAGGGCTTGGTAAGCGCGCCCAAGGCGTAGCCGAACAGCGCCAGTCCCTTGCGCCGGCCCAGGTAGTCGCTCAGGACGCCTGAGAACACCTTGACGATCAACGCCGTCGACTCGGCCAGGCCTTCGATCAGGCCGATGGTGAAGGCGCTGGCGCCGAGGGTGGTCACCATGAACAGCGGCAGCAGGCTGTGGACCATCTCCGACGAGATGTCCATCAACAGGCTGACGAACCCCAGCACCCAGACGCCGGCTGGAATCTGGCGCAGGCCCGCCTTGACGGAAGGAGGCCCTGGCAGCGGCGGATGGATTGGCTCAGCGGGCATATCGGATGCGACGAAGCGGGCGGCAAATGCCCCGGCGTTTCACCTTGAAATCGGCTCGATGTCTTGCGCGCAGTGTCGTGCAGAAATCACGAACCGCACAGCAAAAAGGCCAGCGCATGAACTTCAGCGCTGGCCCGTTCGGTCATCGTGATTGACTGCAGTCAGTTCAGATGGGCCCCTTCACTTCCACCTTGGTCGCCACCAGCACGCCGTCTGAATTCACGGTCCCCTTGATTTCCACGTAAGTGCCGTTGGCGATGGACGAGGACGGGAGATCATCGAAGGTCGCCTGTGATGCGTCCACCACGATGCCGTTCAGTTTGAAGTTGGACAGCGAGACGAAGTCCGTGACCGCGCCGAACTGTTCAAACGACACGCCACCCTTCTCGGAACCGTTCTTCAGCTCCACCTTGGTAGCCTGCAATGTGTTGCCCACCAGGTTGCCCTTGATTTCCACATAGCTGCCCACCGCGACCTGGCCGAGAGTGCCGTGCTTGAACACGGCGGCACTGAGGTCCACGCTGACGCCATTCACAACCGCAATGCTGCCCGCCAAGTTGCTGACCACGCCGTAGAGCTCGTTGCGCCCACCAATGCGCGCTTCGCGTGCGCCTTCAAGTTCGACCTTGGTGGCTTGCAGAACGCTGCCGTCCCACGTGCCCTTGACCTCGATGAAGTGACCCGCCGTGATGCTGCCGCTGCCTTCGATGGCCGCGTTGGACACATTGACGGGCGTGCCCGAAACTGTCAACAAGCCATTGACCGGCGCGGTGTCAGCCACACCCTTGAGCTTGATCCTTGCCCCGGCTGTTGAGAACGTGCCCCACGCCGAACCGGCTCCGAGCACCTTCACCGAGGTGGCGGTCAAGGTGTTGCCGCTCAGAGCGCCGGCTGCGGCCTTGACCTTCACCCGCCCACCGTTGACCAAGGTGCCGTTCACGGTTGCTGAGCTGAAGTTGACCGTCAACGTTCCAATGTCGAAGGTCGTGGCGGTGACGTTGCTCACCGGCCCGATCACGCTCAGTGCGGTCAGCCCCTTGACCTCGATGAGGGTTGCCAGCAGCGTGCCATCGGCCTGAGCCGAGCCATAGACCTCGACGGTATCCCCGACGGTCAGCGCAGCCAGATTGGCCACACCCTGGAAAGCGGTGGTGGTGTCGATCTTGATGGTCTGGTTCAGGACCGTGATCGTGCCCAAGCCAGCGTTTTTGGCAGTCACTGGGCCGCGGATGCCGTGCTCGACCTCCAGCACATTGGCAGAGCCCGTCTCGGCCGCGTCATCAGAGGTGCCGCTGACGTCCACGGTCATGCCGATATGCAACTGATTCAGGTTCACCGGGTTGCCCTCGTCATCACGTAATGTGGCACCGACCGAGGAGAAGCGCGTGCCGTTGACGATCACCGAGCCGAATCCGGACACCGTGCCGGAGAAGACTGCGGGGCCCGATGTGCTTGTTGAGCTCGATGAACCACCACCGCCGCAGGCGGAAACGAGCAACGCACTTGCGAGGGCCAAGGCGGTCAGCTTAAACATTGGAAATGGTTGGGTCATGTTTGTCGTTGC
>JAYVEB010000096.1:0-15388 GCA_043749095.1 Burkholderiales bacterium
TCGATTGCCGGGCGGTGTTGCCGCTGCTTCACCTGCGGCTCGAGCAGCGGCGGGCAATCGGCGCAGACCCATCGGAGGCTGACGCGGCTGTGCTCGAGCGCTTGTGCGGAGAGGACGAGCCGCTCGACGAGCTGGAACGCGCGGTCGCGATCGTCGTCGGTGCAGCGCAAGCAGTGCCGCTCGCGACGCCGGCACAGCGCTGGCGCGTCGCCGCTTGTCACGAGGCCTGACCCTGCCCTGAAAAGTACCCGATCTACGGCGCGTTCAATCGACCAGCACGAAGTCGATGAATCCACGCTCCACGTTCGCGGTCACGAGCTTGACATGGACCCGCTGACCCACCTCGAGCTCGAACACTCCCGCCACGAGCTTTCCTTCGACCGGGGGCGTGAAGGTGCGAACCCATGTGTCGCTCACCGAGCAGCCGGTCACGATTGCGTCGAACTGTTGGCCCAGGTGGGATTCGAGGAGCATGGCGGCCTCGGACTTGCGGACGCGACGCTCGATCTTCTGTGCGGCATCTTCCTGCTGGGTGCAGTGCCCTGCGAGTGCCTCCAACTCGGCGAGGCTGTAAGGCGGCTGGTCCCCGGCCAGCAGCCCCTTGAGCATGCGCGACGTGATCAGGTCGGGGAACCGGCGGTTGGGAGCGGTGGAGTGCGTGTAGTCGCGCATGGCCAGGCCGAAGTGACCGATCGGGGTGCCCCCGGGCCGTTCCACGACGTACTCGCCCGACCCCATCAGCTTGACGATGACGAGCGAGAGATCGGGGAACCGCAGCGCATCCGCCTTGAGGCGTCTGGCAAGAAACGCCGCGAGCGCCCGCGAATCCGGTTCCTTGGGCAAAGACTCTCCGAACTTACGGGCCACTTCGGTGATCCGCAGCCAGCGTTCTGGAGACCGAACGACTCGGCGCAACGAGGCGCCGCCGCCGCTTGCAAGAAAGCGGGCGGCGTGCTCGTTGGTGGCGATCATCAGCTCCTCGATCAACTGGCGCGCGCGGTTCTGCACCTGCAGTCGAATATCGACCACGCGTTCACCTTCGAACACGGCACGCGGCTGGAAGGTCTGGAGTTCGAGGGCGCCTTCGGCATGCCGCTTCGCACGCAAGCGCTGGGCGACTTCGTCCTGCGTGTGAAGTTGAACATCCATCCCGGGTACCGCACGGGCCGCCTCGGGCAAGGCACCAACGCCGTCGATCCAGGCAGACACGGCGTCATAGGCCAGCTTCGCCTTGTTGCGCACCGTCGCCCGATAGACGGAGGCCTTCTCGATCGAAGCGTCCGCAGCGACGATCATCTCGGTCACGAGGGCGAGCCGGTTCTGGCCGGGATTGAGCGACGTCAGGTCGGTCGACAGACGCTCGGGCAACATCGGGAACACCTTTGCCGAGGTGTATACCGATGTGGTGTTGATCCGCGCGTGCTCGTCGATGGCCGAGCCCTTCTTGACAAGCGCATCGACGTCGGCCACGGCCACGAAAATCTTCACGGCGCCGTCCCCGAGCATCTCGCATGCCGTCAGTTGATCGAGGTCGAGCGAGTCGTCGTTGTCGATCGAACACCAAGGCAGCGACGTGAGATCCCTTATCCGCGATTCGGCGTCACTGCCAGGGCCCGTGATGGAGGAGAGTTGCTGCTCCACGCCGGCCGGAAACGCCGGCTCCAGCCCGCGCTCTGACATCGCCTCGGTCGCAATGCGCGCGAGGTCGGTCCGGGATCGAGGAAGCGCTGGGTTCACGCGGCAATGTAGCTCAGCCAGCATGGCAACAGAACTCAGCAAATCTTCCTGTGGTGAGGAGGGGATTCGGTCGCAAATGCAAGCGTAGCGATCACTGCGTCCGCCACCACATCATCCGAGCAATGGGGATAACTGCACTCGCTCCATTGGGCGGCTCTGTGGACAGAGTAACGGCATGGCGCGCCGCCGATGGCTACGCGACATGAACATAGCTACCAGGCGCATCGGCCAGCGGGGGATCGGCCGCCGTGCCCAACGAAGGCGGCTTGAGTTGTCCGGTCGAGTGCTCGGCCAGCCAACGCTGCCAGGCTGGCCACCATGAGTCAGCGCGACGGGCTGGTCATCGACGACGTAACGCCCCTCGGCAGCTGATTGTCGAGAAAGAGCTGGCGCAGGTACTCGGACTGCATGCGATGGGGCATGCGCGTCGCGTCGGCGTTCCAGGCCGTCAAGTCGCCCACCGGCTGACGCCGCCCGAGCAGGTAGTTGTTCAGCCGGTACGACCAGATCAGGTCGTTCGATCGCAGCATCTGGAACGCGCCGGCCATCTGCTTGCCGTCGAGAAAACCGCGCTCGCGCATGCTGTCCTCCAGGAAGGCCACCTGGCTGTCGTCGACGAACAGGGAGAACCTCCTGGATCGTCGAATAGTCCAGCACGGTCGCGGTGGTGGTGCCGTCGCCCGCCATCTCGCTGGTTCGAGCCGCCACTTCTCGAAGCAACTGTGCCCCCATGTTCTCGAAGCGGTCTTCGAGCTCGATCGCCTTGGCGACGACGACCCCCGAGTTGACGATCTGCGGCGGGCCGAACTCGCGGTCGAGGATCACGGTGCGCCCGCGCGGGCCCAGCGTGACCTTCACCGCATTGGCCAGCGCGTCGACGCCGCGGCGGATCTTGTCGCGTGCGTCTTCACGGTAGAGAAGTTGCTTGGCGGTCATGGTGTCGAACTCCTGTCCTGATCTTGCAGCGCTTTCGGTCTCAACCCACGCGCAACTCGTCGACCACGGCCAGTACCCCCGGGGCCGACCAGGCCACGCCTTGCGCCGCGTCCCGCTCCTGCCATGAATGCACGGTGCCGCTCAGCTTCACCGTTGTTCCGTCGACATCGACCTGGATGTGCTTGGCCTCGCGTATCGCCTGGCGAGTCAGCGCTTCGTGGATCTTGCGTGACAGGTCGGCCGCCTTTGCGCCGGCGCGCAATGTGATCTCGTTGCTGATGCCCACCACGCCCATCAACGGGCGAATCGCCCGCTCGACGCTGCGCCGCTGGTAGTCCCATTCGGCTTCACCCCGCAGCGTGACCCAGCCATGATCGACGGTCAGTCGGATCGACTCCACTGGCACCACCGTGTTCCACTTCAGCGCCTCCTCGGCGCCAGCGGCGATTTCGGTATCGCTGCGCTTGTGGTTGGGCGCGAGCTTGACATCGAGTTCGAGCGCAATCGCCTTCACTCCGGTCACGCGTCCCAACGCGCGCTCGGCGGCGTGCTTCTCGGCGAAGGTCTCAAGGTGGCCGCTCAGCGTCACCACTCCGTCGTTCACGGCCACGCCGATGGCGGTTGATTTGACTGCCGGATCCCAAGCCAGTTCAGCTGTCACGTCTTTCTTCAAATCGGCATCTGTTTTCACGATGACCTTCCTTTCATTCGGGTTGCAGTGACGTGGCTGGCAGCAGTCCCGCTGGGTCGCCAAGCGAGCCACGTTTCAATCTAGGCGTTTGCGCGCGGCAGCCTTTGATATGGATCACGGCAGGGTGAATAAGGCACAACGAGCCCTGGCGCAAATGGCGCCGTGATCGGACACGAGGCTTCGGCTTTGCGGCGAAGCCGGGCCGCGCATCCTGCATCGTTCTTCGTTTCCCTGGACTGGTGCACTGCAAAGGGGGCCGTGCGTTCGCGATGCGACCCCGCCGCGAAGCGTGCAGCGCGCGTTTCGCAACGATTCGACCGTGGCTTGACATGGCGCAACACGCAGCGTGAAGCGTGGCCTACAGTGGCTTGATGAATCGGATCGGAGGTTGGCGATGAGCAAGATTCTGGCGGTGGTCTATTCGTACAGCGGAACGTCGCGGTGCTTGGGGAAGTTGCTGGCTGCCCAGTGGAATTGGACCTTGGCCGAGGTGCGCGAGGCTCGTTCGCGAAGCGGCCCAGCGGGCACTTGGCGCTGCCTGCTGGATTCGTTACTTCGTCGCTGCCCGGAAATCCGCTACGACGGGCCGAACCCCACTGACTTCGACGCAGTCGTGCTGATCTCGCCGATCTGGGCCTATCGGCTGGCCGGGCCGATGCGCAGCTTCGTTGCCGCGCAGCGCGCTTCGCTGCGCGATGTCGCTGTGATCTCGGTCATGGGCGAACGCGGGGCGCCCAATGCCGTCGCGGAAGTCACCCGGCTGATCGGCCGCCCACCGTTGATGAACGCCGCCTTCAAGTCCCGCGAGGTGGAAGACGGTAGCTGCGCGGGGCGGCTGCAGGCCTTCGGCAAAGCCGTGCAGGAGGCCACCGGCAGTTCGCTGGTCGTTCGCCAGTCCACGTGGTCGTCGCAAGCTTCGTGAGTCGAGTCGGAGCGGCGCAATCGCTTTGCCGCCTCTCGCGTCGTCACGCCGTCTCAACGAAAGGGCATGAAATGAAGCGGTTTTTTCTTGTATTGATCGCGTCGGCCGTGGCGGTATCGGCCACGGTGTCGTGTGACAAGCTCAGGCTGCCTGCGCCACCGCCACCGCTGCCGCTGCCCAAGACCGAGCCGACACCGCCTGTACCGCCCGTACCGCAGGCGACCGCGCTGAAAGTAGTCACCCGGGGCATCTGCTGTCCGCTGAAGCCAGGCGTGAATTTCTACGAGGGGGTTCGTGCCGGGGTGCCGCCGGCCCCAGGGGCCAACACAGCGCAAAGCGACGTTCGCGCCCCCCAAGTTTGATCGTGTCAGGCGCCGAGGAGTGTGTGCACGAAATCAAGGGATGACACCACACCCGCGTCGATCTGGATCACGTTGTTCGGGATCTTGCGCATCACGTAGATCTTGAGGCCATCCACGCCACGCGCCAGGCCGTGCCCGGCCATCGCCAGCAGCACGCGCTCAGCCTCCTGCACGCGCTGGCAGAACCAGATCATCAGCTACACGTTCCTCTGGCCCATGGCTTCGTGCACGCATTTCATGGCCGCGCATTCCAGTGCAAAACCCTCGGCATGGGCCGGGCACGTGTAGCGCGATGCACCGCGGAAGCCGGTCATCGCGTTGTATTCGATCACCATTCGGTGTGCGATATCTCCTCCCATCCCTTGCTCGAACTGCAGGTCGACTGCGCCAGCGACGACAGACTGCGGCTGTGCCGGCTCGGCGAGGCGATCAATTACAAGGCCTACGGCGACGACTGGAGCGAAGTGTGGGTCGCTCCGGCGCTCCTGTATCGGGTGATGGCACGCTACCGCGATCCGCGCGACATGCTCGCGCATGAAGGAATTGCCCGCGCGATCGACACACGCCCCCACGCCGACCTGCGCCAGGCCTTGGCTTGGTCGCTGCATTGGCAAGACGCACGAGGCAGTGTGTTCATGCTTCCCGATGCGGCGTGGAGCGAGCGCGTGCGCGGCTGCCTCGCCAACGAATTGGCCGGCGCCCAGCCGCAACACGTCCATGCGGTGCTCAAGCTTCAGGGTACGGGCAAGTACGTGGCGGCGCGCGCGCCGCCGACGTCCACGGCCTGCTGGCGGACGATCTCGAGCGCTTCCTCTCGGGATCTGCCAACGCGCGTTGCGGTGATCAGGCTCCCATTCGCTCATGACGATGGGTTGTCCGGCAAGTGCGCGATGAACCAGCTCCCCGCCAGTTACGTCACGCGCTCAAGGGCGCCGCGCTCTTCGAACAGATGGGTGGCCCCCGGAACGATGGCGAGTTCGCTGTGGTCCGTCAGTTGGCTGAGCGCGCGCCGGTTGAGCACCGAGACTTTCGTGGCCGCGCCGACACGGGGTAGGGCGCTGCCGGCGAGGTCAGGCCGGCCGCCACGCGAGACGACCTCGAATACGCGCTCAGGCCAAGCGGCTGCGGCCACGAGTGCGGCCGCGGCCCCTGAGCCAGGTTTGCAGGGGCCGGTGACTTCGCTCGTCGCTGCGGTTGGGTCGCGCGACGACCGATGACGTTCAGCAGCGCCGACCTGGGTGTGGACGTCTGCCCAGACAGTGACATCACCTGTCGGTTCTTCAGCTGATCCATATCAAGTCGAGCCAACGCGATGCGGATAGATTTGAATCGTTGCGGCCGCTGGCTTGCCTGGGCAGAAAATCTGCAAGTCATCCGGCATGACGGACACTTTATTGAACACGGAAGAGGTGCTGCTTGGCCACAATCCGCTGCCTCATCACTGGTGGCTCGGGGTTCCTGGGAATCAACCTCGTGCGGCTGCTGTTGGCAAAGAGTCGGCCCGCTCGATCGCTGGACATCGCTGAGTTCGACTACCCTGAGAAAGATCGCGTTGACGCGATCCTCGGCGATATTCGCGACGCCGACACGGTCGAGCGGGCAATGATCGATGCGGACATCGTGGTCCATTGCGCAGCCGCATTGCCGCTCGCCAGCGACGCCGAGATTTACTCGACCGATGTCGAAGGTACACGTATGTTGCTGGACGCCGCATGGCGCCACGGTGTGTCGCGTTTCGTCTTCGTCTCGTCGACAGCGGTCTACGGCATTCCGGATCACCACCCCATCCACGAGGACGACGCGCTGCATGGCGTCGGAGCCTACGGGCACGCGAAGATCGAGGCCGAGAGGCTGTGCGTCGACTATCGCGCACGCGGCCTGTGCGTGAGCATCCTGCGCCCGAAGAGCTTCGTCGGACCGGAACGTCTTGGCGCCTTCGAGTTGCTCTACGACTGGGCG
The DNA here is from genome assembly GCA_043749095.1 of Burkholderiales bacterium. Classification (GTDB taxonomy): domain Bacteria; phylum Pseudomonadota; class Gammaproteobacteria; order Burkholderiales; family Burkholderiaceae_C; genus PBB1. Next base: position 6,608 of record JAYVEB010000096.1, read on the forward strand.
TTTGATGGGCATGCCTTCCCGGTGCTGGGACGCGGCGACAACCTGTACCAACTGCTCGACGTCGACGATCTCTGCCAGGTGATCTACCTCTGCATGACGCTGGATCCAGATCTGGTGAACGGCACTTTCAACATCGGCGCAAAAAATTTCAGCACGATGCGCGACAACTTCCAGTCAGTGCTCGACCGCGCCGGGCACGGCAAGCGTGTCGTCGCCCTCCCTGCGAGGCCGGCCGTGGCGTTGCTGCGGCTGCTCGCCGTGCTGGGGCTCTCGCCCTTGTATCGCTGGATCTACGAGACGGCAGATCACGATAGCGAAGTGGCGATCGACCGCCTGCAAACCCGGCTCGGCTTCACGCCGCAGTATTCGAACCGCGAGGCACTGCTCCGTAACTACGACTGGTACGTGGCGCATCGCGACGAATTCCAGGGCCGCTATGGCGTGTCGCACCGACTGCCGTGGAAGCGAGGCGTTCTTCGAGTCGCCAAATGGTTGTTCTGAGCGAGGACGACCGCTGTGGATCGATCAGCCACTCTTCATCTTTCCGCAGTCGGAACCGGGCTGGCGGCCACGGTACCGCTGGTCGTGGATCTCGACGGCAGCTTGCTGCGCACGGACACGCTGGTGGAGTCGCTGTTCGCCGTGGCCCGGATGCATCCGCTGACCTTGCTGAAAGTGCCGGCGTGGCTGGTACAGGGTCGCGCGCAGCTGAAGCAGGGCGTGGCCGAGCGGGCTGCCATCGACGTGCGCACGCTGCCCTTCGACCGTGAATTGGTGGAGCATCTGCGGGCCCAGAAGCGCCGCGGGCGACACCTGATCCTGGCCACCGGTGCCGACCAAAAGATCGCGCGCGCGGTGGCTGACGAGTTGGGTCTCTTCGACGCGGTGCTGGCCAGCGACGGCGACGTGAACCTGACGGCCAGCCGCAAGCGCGAATGCCTCGTTGCGCAATTCGGTGAACTGGGGTTCGACTACCTTGGCAACAGCGTGCGCGACCTGCCCGTCTGGGCGGCCGCACGGCGCGGCCTGCTTGTGACCCGTTCACCGCGGCTGATGGAGGCCGTGCGACGCGTCACCGTGGTCGAGCGCGTGTTTGCACGACGGAAGCCAAGCGCGGCGACGTACTTCGGCGCAATGCGGATGCACCATTGGGTGAAGAACTTGCTGGTACTCGTGCCGCTGCTGGCCGCCCATCGCCTCTACGAAGTTGCGCTGCTGTTCCGCGGGCTGGTCGGCGTGCTGTCCTTCTGCTTGGCTGCCTCCGGCGTCTACCTGCTGAACGATCTGTTCGATCTCAGCGCCGACCGCCGTCACCCGCACAAGAAGCAACGGGCATTGGCCTCGGGCCAGATCCCGCTCGCGCATGCACTCGTTTTGCTGCCTTGCTTGTGGTTGGTCGCAGCCGCACTCGGTCTTTGGCTGAAGCCGTCATTCCTTGTGGCTCTCGGCGTCTATGCAGGCATGATGCTGGCCTATTCGATGCGCCTGAAAGACATTCCCATCGTCGATGTTTCGATTCTCTCGATGGGCTACACATTGCGCATCTTCGCCGGCTCGCTGGCAGTGGGAATTGGCGTCTCAGGATGGGTGCTGGGATGCAGTGCCGCGCTGTTTTTCGGTCTGGCGCTGTTGAAGCGCTACGCCGAAATCGTCACACTCAACTCCGGCCTGGGCCCGGAGCTGAGGGTGCGGGGCTACCGAACCAGCGATGCTGCGCTGATCGCCGGTGTGGGCATGGCAGCAGGGTGCATCGCGGTGGCCCTGCTGGCGCTGCAGCCGATCCTCGAGCCCTCGGATCATGCGCGTTGGCCGGTGTGGCTGGTAAGCGTGCTTTTGCTGTTCTGGACCAGCTACATGTGGCTGATGGCGCGCTGTGGCGACATCCACGGCGACCCGGTGGTCTACGGACTGCAGGATCGCATCAGCCGCATCTTCGGCGTGTCGGCCGTGGCCATCCTGCTGTACGCGACATGAGTGCACAAGCGTTGCCATGGATCTTGCTGCGCGCTGCGCTCGCCGCGGCGGTGCTGACTGTGGGCATGCCTTCGGCAGGGCAAGATCAAGCCGTGGCGCCTGCACGCGCCAGGACTGTCCTCGATCTGCAGGCAGTGCGCCGCAGCGAAAGCGTCACTCTCGGCGCCGCGGCCGGCCAGCGCGGCAGTTTTGCCCTGACCCACCTCAACCCGGCGGCGAACGCTTGGTTCCTTCTGACGCTGCAGGCGCCCGGATCGCGCGCCGCTGTGGATTACCACCTCGAGAACGCTGCTCCATCGAGGCAGCGTGTCGGCCTCGATCCGGCGCGGCCGGGACAGTTGACCATCGTGTCTGGCGACGCCACGGCCCATTGCGTGCTCTGGCCCGGTGGCACGCTCGAGATGGCTCGGCACTCCATGTTGCCGTACGCGCCGCTTTGCGAGGGCAAGCTGTTTCTGCGCAATGCTGTGTACGGAAACCGCAGCACATTGGAGGCCACGACCGAATTCCTGCGCGACCACGTGTGGCGTGGCGAGCGGATCTTCGGCTTTGTGCGGCGCGAGTTCTACCGCGATGCGTTCGTCGAGCGCGCCAAGCCGGCATCCGCACCGCTTTCAGATGCGGGACGCGCCGTACCGCCTGGGGCTCCGCCGGCGGCACGCATGCAAAGCGCCGGTGCGCAGCGCGCGTTGATGGCGGAGGGCCTGGGCATCGACCTCAGTGCTCAAGGCGGCCTCGTGCCGGGTCAGTGGTACGGCGCGACGGGGCTCGACGGCGTCTACGTCAGTGTGGCGCAGCCCGGGGCTCTGAGCGCCGGCGCAGCGCAGCGACGCCCGCTCGATGGCGTCGAGGCCGTCGCGCTGACTTACTTGGTGGCGTTCGACCTCGCGGCGTTCGATCTCGCCTTCGCGCTTGGTACCGAACATCCACGTCTCGGTTGGTCATCGCACATGCGCGACGAGCTTCGCGACCCCCGGCTGCCCGGGCCCGACGGCATCGACAACGCCGCGCCGCTGGCCCGCACTGGCATGGTCAGCCCTGCACTCCAGGCGGGCACCGTCGCCACGTTCACCGGCGGCTTCAAGCGCGAGCACGGGGCCTTCCTTCACGGCAACCTGGCGGCGGTGAACCGGGGCAGCCACTACGGGTTCATCGAACAGGGCGTCGTCTTCAGCCCCCTCATGCCAGGCTTGGCCACCTTGTTCGTCTTGAATGACGGCTCGACCGAGATGAAAACATGGAGCCACGATGACGATCGACTGCTCGGCCAGATCCGGCATGCCAGGCAGAACGGCGTGCCGCTGATCGAGCGCGACCCTGTCGGTGGCCCGTCGATGTTCGGTGCGCTCGTGGACCAATGGGGGGCTGGCAACTGGTCAGGCTCCGCCGACGAACAACTGAGCACGCTGCGTGCCGGCGCCTGCCTGGTCGAGCATGCAAACCGACGCTTCCTCGTCTACGGCTATTTCTCGGCCGCGACGCCGCGCGCGATGGCCCATGTCTTTCAGGCCTACGGCTGCCACTACGCCATGCACCTGGACATGAATGCGCTCGAGCACACCTACCTTGCGCTGTACCCGCGCAGCGGCTCACGCATTGGCGTCGAGCACCTGGTGAAAGGAATGGAAGTGCTCGACAAGAACGTCGGCGCCACGTTGGCCCCGCGATTCCTGGGGTTCGCGGACGACCGCGATTTCTTCTATCTCGTGCGTCGAGAGGACAAACGATGAACCGATGCCTGCGCTACCTGCTGCCTGCCGTGCTGGCATTCAGCATGGGGGCCTACGGCTCGCCCGAAGTGACGTTCGCTCAGCAGAACGAACGGCTGCTGCGCGAACTGCAGCAGGAGCACGGCCTCGACAACGACCAGATGCAACGCATCCGCACGATCTTCGAGCATTCCGGCGTAATCGGGCAGGGCAATCCGGCGATCTCCCGGCATCCACAGACGGCCGACCAGTGCCGCGCTGCGCGGCAAAAATTGCCAGTCCAAGACGATGCCGTTGCGTTCGAACGCATCTGCGGCGCGCGCCACATGGCCCCGCTGTACGACCCGAAGACCCAGAGTCGCAACGACGCGAAGGCGTGCATCGACCAGTATGAGTTCCCCGACATACCGTGTGAGTACCCGGTGGTCTGGATTCGCGCGCGGGAAGCCGCCCAGGTCTGCGAGGCGATGGGCAAGCGTCTGTGCGACGCGCACGAATGGGAAGGCGCGTGCGAAGGTCGCGTGCTGCCACCCGACTACCGCTTCGATTTGGCTCAGGGAGTACCTGCGGACGAAGCCATTCGCCGCATGCGCAGCGCACATAACTTGGCCTACGCCGCGGACAAACACTGGAGCTACGGCCCGCAGTACGCAACCGGCGTGTGTGCCGCCGGCAGCCAGAAGTCACCAGGCTGCGAAGGCGGCGGCTGGACTGCCTGCGGGTCAAACACCTACCCGACCGGCGCGTTTCCCGAATGCCGCAGCGTGCTTGGCGTGTACGACCTCAATGGCAACGCAGCGGAGCACATGAACTTGCCACTGGACGAATCGCAGATGGCCAGCGAGGGCAGCCACATGCTGGGCCACACCGAGATGAAGGGCAGCTGGTTCATCTTCGATACCTATCGCGCACACGAGGATTGGTGCCGATGGCGCGCGCCGTACTGGCACGGCACTCGTGTAATGGACCCGCACAGCCACGCAAACTACCACCTCGGGTTTCGCTGTTGCTCGACGTTACCGACCCGCTGATCTGCTCCCAGCAACACCGCTCGTGGCAGCTTCACGCTCCTGTGCAGGCTGGGACGGGTGGGACTCGATTACTGCGAGGCGTGCCACCCCAGCGACCCATTTGACACGGCGGCGCGCAGTTCGGCGGCCTGTGGCAAAGGCCCTTCGTCGCTGAGCAACGGCGCCAGGAGAGCGTCGGCCAGCACGTCGAAGATCGACCGCTGCTCGCCGTTGACGAACACCAGTGTGCTGACCAAACGCACACCGTGACTGTAGTCGGCGTAGCTCGCGCCGTGCACCGTTGACAGTGGTTGGATCGGGGCATCGACGCCGCGGTGCCAGCCGTAGATCGCTACTCGACCGGGCTGGCGCCATAGCCGCGCACTCAGCACCAGATCCTTCTTGTGGCCTGCGGTCAGGGCACCCGGTGCCGCGCCGGCTGCGGCGCGCTGTTTCTGCACCATCGAGTTGTGCAGAACGTAGTAGTCCGTTGAGCGCATCTGATCCCCGGCCGGCAGCGGTTGCGGCGTCAGGCGCACAGTCGACTGTCGATAGATGATGTCGACCATGCGGCGCGTCGGCAGCGTGAATCCCAAACTGGCGGCAACCGACAAGGCGGTGTCGAAGCTCATGGGGATGAGCAGGAAGTCGGCGTCGTCGCCGAGACTGAGGTAGTCCGACAGGACGCACAGCGTGAGCCGTACCGTCTCGCCATTCGCCGACTGTGTGCTCAGCGTCACCGGCTGCAGTTGACGCAAGAAGGAAGGGACGTTGCCCGCCACCAACTCGCGCCGTATGGCTAGGTCACGCTCCAGCTCTGACATGCCGACAACGGCGTCGACAAACTCGCCGCCACCGCGCGCGTGCGCCGACCGCTGCGGGATACGGTTCGCTGATTGTGAACAAGGCGAGTCTGGTGATTGTGCATACGTTGCGGCTCCGATCACGAGCGCAGCAAGCCCGAGTAACACGTTGCGGTACACGGGCTTGATGAGCATGCAGGCAGGATGTATCTTCGTTTCGAAGCGTGGGATTGTCTCATGCGCCGGACTCGCCACCTCAAGCGCGGCGGGCGGAGAGAGGTCGAAGCGAGGAAGTTCCGCATCACCAAGCTACGCTGCGCAAGTGGCGTGCGGTGGCAGCGCAGGAAGCGGCTGAGCCCCATCGGCCAGAAAATGATGATGCGCGGCTCGCGAACGGATCATGTCAAAGCGTAAAGCTCGCGTCCCGTTTTTCGGCGCGACCCCGCCTCGCGTTTCGGCGCTCACGTTCAGCACCTTGAGTGTTGGCGACCTCGCCGACCGCCCCGTGGGCCGTGCCCACACATGATCCGCCAGTCAGCTTCAAAAGTTGCTGCGGCGCCTTCGCCTCAAGTCGCCGCGCCGGGTGCACGCACCAGCAACACGGGAACTGGACTTTCCCTCAACACGCTTTCCGCGTCACTGCCCAGCAGTGCGCGTCTGAAGCCGCGACGGCCGTGGGTACCGATGACGATCAAGTCGCAGCCGGCGCTCTTCGCCTCTTGCAAGATCGCGTCGGCAACGCGGCCGCCCTTCAGATCGTGCAACACGGTCTTGACCTCGAGGCCCAAATCTGCGGCGAGCTTCTTCCCATCGTCAAGCAGGTGGCGGCCGTACTTGTGCAACTCTTCGCGGTACTTCTCGAAGTCCATAACCATCGGCATCTCCGACATGATCGGGAAGTCGTTCGTCACGTGAAGCAGGCACAGTGTGGCTTGATGCACGGTCGCCAGGGCGATCGCTTCCTTGAGGCCGCAGTGCCCGGGGTCGCTGCCGTCGATCGGGACAAGAATTCGTTTGTACACGGGAACACCCTTCAAACTTTTGCTGTCCGATGACGAGCCAGCTGATCGCGCAACCGCTGCTCGATCTCGGCGAGGCCGAACGATGTGAAATCACTGTCTAGTGCGACTTGCAAGCGCTTGTCGACCGCGTCGCTCAGCTGTGACTTCAGCTCACCGAGGAACGGGCTCGAGGCGAAGAGGCAAAGGGTGCTGAACTCGCCAGCGGCCAGTCCGATCTCCAATCGTTCGGCGATTTCGCGGGCGAACCGCCGATGCTCCTTGCGTCGCACGTCGCTGCGTGGCTCGTAGCGGTTGCCGCCGCTGTTGTTGTCAGTCGCCTCGTGGCCGGGGCGGTCGTCGGCCAGCTCGCTGCCCTTGAGCCGACTTTCTGCGTGCTCCATGGTCGCCAGTGGAACCAGCGGGTCGGTTGGCGAATCGCGGCTGAACAGGCGTGCGAGTGAGGCATTGGCGACAAGGATCCATTGGGGTTTCATCGTTAGGCTCCAAGGTAATTTACGAGGTCTGTGGGTGGGTTGCGCGTGATCTCATTCGCCCTTTGATCGTTTTGCGCCATGCCCCGTTCTTTGGCTATTGACGGCGGATCGATTCAGGCCGACCTGCTGCTGCCGAGGGAAGGCAGCCTCCAAATGGCGGCCAACTCGCGCGTCGCGCTTGCGGGCTCAACCCACGCGTAATTCGTTGATGACGGTGTGCACTCCCGGAGCCGACCAGGCCACGCCTTGCGCCGCATCGCGCTCCTGCCAAGAATGGACAGTGCCGCTCAGCTTCACCGTCGCACCGTCGACATCGACCTGAATGTGTTTCGCCTCGCGCAACGCCTGGCGTGTCAGTGCCTCCTCGATCCTGTGTGACAGGTTGGCGGCTTTGGGCGTGGTGCGCAACCTGATCTCGTTGCTGATGCCCACCACACCCATCAGCGGGCGAATCGCCTTCTCCGCGCTGCGCCGCTGGTAGTCCCATTCGGTTTCACCCTGCAACGTGACCCAGCCATGATCAACGGTCAGTCGAATCTTCTCCACCGATACAAGAGTGTTCCACTTCAGCGCCTCCTCGGCACCGGCAGCTATGTCGGTATCGCTGCGCTCATGGTCGGGCGCGAGCTTCACATCAAGTTCCAGCGCAATCGCCTTCACCCCGGCCACGCGCCGGAGGGCGCGCGCCGCTGCGTATTTCTCGGCGAAGGTCTCCAGGTGGCCACTCAGCGTCACCAAGCCGTCCTTCACCGCCACGCCAATGGCGTTTGATTTGACTGCAGGGTCCCAATCCAGTTCGGCTGTCACGTCTCTCTTCAGGTCGGTATCTGTCTTCATGGTGATACTCCTTTCACGCCGTTTCAATGGAAGCGGCTCGCAAGAAACTCGCAAGGTCGGCGAGTGAGCCACGATCCAATTTAGGCGTCTGCGAACCGTTGATCTTGATGTGGATCAAGGAACGTTGAGATTGAAGGTGCATCGGATCCCCGAAATCGCAACAGGCATCCATTCAGCTGTGTTGCGTCCCTCGAGAAGCCAGCCCCCAAGACCCGTCGCGGGCGAAGAGCGTGGCCGATCGCCTGAGGCTGTTTGCAAGCAAATTGATGCGCGTCAAGCACGAGCCGTGCCCCACGTTCCAACATCAACAGTGGATTGCCATTCAACGACCGCCCAACCTGAGTGCCGCATCATGAACCGTTCCATACAAACGCATCTGACGAAGCTGCGCGATTCGCTGACCTTCCGCTTGAATGAATTGCGCGCGGATGTGCACGCCGCCGAGCAGGCTCAGCGCGAACTGACCGGCTCTTCGCCGCATGAGGTGACGGACCGCAAGGACGAGGCGGCGCAGCAATCGATATCGGATCTTGAGGGCGTGCAAGAGCAGCGCGATCTCGACGAGATGATGCAGGTGGAGGCGGCTTTTCAGCGCCTCGACAACGGAACATATGGCGACTGTTCGGATTGTGGTGAACCTATCTTGCTGCAGCGTCTGCAGGTCCAGCCCGCAGCACCGCGGTGTGCGCCGTGCCAGGCCGCCTTCGAGCATGTCCGGGACCGCTCGAACCCTCGACGCGCTGTATCTTGATTCCCGAAGAGAAAATTGCCCACCGTATCGCCCTCCTCGGTATCCGAGCGCTCCTGATCAACAAGATGGTTCGGCCCTCGCGGGTAGTGGGTGACACTAAGACCCGCCGTCCATCCTGGCCGTCAGCAAGGCTGCGGGTCACACCGGTACCTGATCAGCAAGAATGTTCAGCTATCCCAGGTGGTAGCTCACGCTATGAGCT
>JAYVEB010000097.1:0-15381 GCA_043749095.1 Burkholderiales bacterium
CTCCTGCAGCCGCAGCTGATCGAGCAGCAGATCCAGCTGCAGTCTCAGGTCCGGCTGAGTCTCTGGATCGTGGAAGCTGGCGATGCGACCCAAGGTGGCCCGGGCGCGCTCGTCATCGCCCACGGCCCGCGTGAGTTCATCCAGCAGCGCCGCCGTGCTCATTGGCCCATGGTCATGCAGGCAGCGCTCCACGTTGGCGAACAACGCCGCGTAGGGTGTCGCCTGCCCGGCCAGCAGGTCATGGGCTTCCCCGTCGATCTCCCACCACAGCTCGGCACGGTGCAGCAGCAGCCAAAAGACGCGGTCCAGCTGGTTGGCCGTGGCTTGGCGCGCTGCTCTGACGAGCCGTCGCGGTGGCGTCGCTGCAGCTTCCGTGGTGGCCGGGCGGGTTTTTGATGTGCCCGTTCGCCACAGGCCGCTCAATTCGCTGGCATCGAGCGTGGCGACGCTGGCCAGCTCGCCGAGCAGCTGGCGCTTCAAGGCGCCGTCGGGCAGGGCGGTCCACAGCGGGCGGGCGATCGCGAGAAAGCGCGCACGGCCTTCTGCCGTCGCCATGTCGCAGCCCTCTTGCGCGACGGCGACCAGTTGGCGCGACAGCGGCACGGCCTGCTCGATGCAGCGGGCGAAACCCTCGGTGCCATGCTCGCGCACATAGGAGTCGGGGTCGTGCTCTGCCGGCAGGAACAGGAAGCGGATGCCACGTAGATCGGTCGCGTGGGGCAGTGCCGCTTCCAGCGCGCGACCGGCGGCGCGCCGGCCGGCAGCATCGCCGTCGAAGCTGAACACCACCGCATCGGTGAAGCGGAACAGCTTTTGCACATGCTCGGCGGTGCAAGCAGTGCCGAGGGTGGCAACCGCGTTCGGGAAGCCCAGCTGTGCCAGCGCCACCACGTCCATGTAGCCCTCGACGACCAGCACGAAGCCGTGCTGGCGGATGGCGGTGCGGGCCTCGAACAGGCCGTACAGCTCGCGGCCCTTGCTGAACACCGGCGTCTCGGGTGAATTCAGGTACTTCGGCTCGCCGCGGTCCAGCACCCGCCCACCGAAGCCGATCAGATCGCCTTGCACCGAGCGGATCGGGAACATGATGCGGTCGCGGAAGCGGTCGTAGCGCTTCGCGTCTGCGGCGGGGTCGTCGGCTTCCTGTGCGATCACCAGACCGCTTTCTTCCAGCAGCGGGTCGTCGTAGCGCGGGAAGGCGCTGGCCAGTGCACGCCAGCCGTCGGGGGCATAGCCCATTGCGAAGCGGGCGGCAATCTCGCCGCTGAGGCCGCGCTGCTTCAGGTAGTCGATCGCACGCGGGCTGGCCTTGAGCTGCTGGCGGTAGTGGCTTGCCGCCTTCGCCAGCACGTCGGACAGGGTGCCCTGCCGCTCTTTGAGCTTGTTCGCGCGTTCGCGTTCTTCGGGCGAGCGCTCGTCCTGTGGCACCGTCATGCCGACTTGCTGCGCCAGGTCGTTGACCGCATCGATGAAGCCCATGCCCGAGTGTTCCATCAGGAACCCGATGGCGTTGCCGTGTACGCCGCAACCGAAGCAGTGGTAGGTCTGGCGGCTCGGGCTGACCGCGAAGCTGGGGGATTTCTCGCCGTGGAACGGGCACAAACCCATGTGGTTCGCGCCCGATTTCTTCAGCGCGACGTGGCGGCCGACGACCTCGGCGATGTCGACGCGGGAGAGCAGATCCTGAAGGAAGGAGGGGGCGATCACTCCTTCAGTTTAGCGGCGGGCCCATGCGCTGGCGGGAGCCCACCGCTGGTCCGACGACCCATTCAGTCCGTGGTCCGGCCGGAAAAGCGCAGCCCTTTGGCCGCGCCGCTGTCAGACCGCGAAATCGCTCAGCTGGCGACCGGAAGCCAGCGCGGCCTTCAGCCATTTCGGTTGCAAGCCGCGGCCGCTCCAGGATTCGCCGGTGGCGGTGTTGCGGTATTTCGCGGCGACCTTGCCACCCTTGGCGGCGCTCGGCGCACGCGTGGACGACTTCACCGAAATATCGGCGATGGTCAGACCGTATTCCTGCATCAGGCTTTTGACTTGCGCAATGGCGCTGGCAAGTTCTTCCTTGCGCGTCGACTCGATTGCCTTGTCCAGGGCTGCTTTTTGATTCAGCAATTCTTTTAGTGTCGACATGAGCTTTCCTTTGAACGTAGATTAATGGGGCATCGTATAGCCAGATGCAGAGTGAGTATACAAAACTCCGTGCAGCGCCAAACCTGTAAGCCATTAATCAGCGTGAATCAAAACGCAAAAACAACGACAACCGTCTCATTTTCATGCGCAGATCGATTTCACAACAAATACTCATGCCGACGGCGGAACGTAACCGGCCACCTGTTCCGCGCCGCTGCCAAAAAAGAAATTCTCCATCTGCCGTGCCAAATATTGACGGGCCCGCAGGTCTGCCAGATTCAAACGGTTTTCATTGACCAGCATCGTCTGGTGTTTCATCCACAGAGCCCAGGCTTCCTTGCTGACCTCGTTGTAGATGCGCTTGCCCAATTCGCCGGGGTAGGGCGAGTAATCGAGGCCCTCGCCGTCTATCTTCAGGTGGATGCAATGGACGGTGCGTGCCATGGGGTGTCTCCGAAAGGGTTGATTCAATGAATGATCTACACGTCGCGCCGAGCGGCGTGACGTGCTCAGGCAAGTGTCTTCACCAGCACCTGCGAGCGGCGGTCCCAGTTGTATTTGCGTTGCCGCGCTTCGGGCAACCACTCGGGTGAAACCTGCTCGAAACCGCGCTTGATGAACCAGTGCATGGTTCGTGTGGTCAACACGAAGATGCTGGTCAATCCGATCGCGCGGGCGCGCTGTTCAATGCGCTTGAGAATGCGCTCACCGTCACCTTGCCCTTGTACCTCGGGCGACACCGTCAGCGCAGCCATCTCGCCGGTGTGTTTCTCTGGATAAGGGTATAGAGCAGCGCATCCGAATATCACGCCATCGTGCTCGATGACCGTGTAGAAATCGATATCACGTTCGATTTCAGTGCGATCCCTTTTCACCAGCGTGCCGTCGTTTTCAAATGGCACGATCAACTGCAGCACGCCGCCGATGTCGTCGGCCGTGGCTTCGCGCAAACTTTCCAGTTTTTCATCGACGATCATCGTGCCCACACCATCGTGGGTGAATGATTCCATCAACACCGAGCCATCGACAGAAAAAGGAATGATGTGCACCCGCACGACGCCGTTTTGGCTGGCCTTCACTGCATGCTGCAAATAAAACGCGGTATCGGTGGGCTGTTGTGGATTCGGCAAGGCCGCAAGCAGTTTCTCGGCGTCGGCGAGTGCCAATTCCTGATCGATTGCGCTGTCCGGATCGGTGATGTCCAGCGGAATCCCTTTGACCTCGGTAACGTAAATCAGCTTGTCGGCCTGCAAGGAAATCGCGGCGCTGGCGGCGACATCTTCCATGCTGAGGTTGAAGGCTTCGCCGGTCGGCGAAAACCCGAACGGCGACAGCATCACCAGTGCGCCGAAATCGACGGCGCGGCGGATGCCGATCGCGTCGATCTTGCGCACCAGCCCGGTGTGCAGGAAGTCCACGCCGTCGATCACGCCGACCGGCTTGGCGGTGATGAAGTTGCCCGACACCACGCGGATCTGGCTGCCCGCCATCGGCGTGTTCGGCAGCCCTTGCGAGAACGCGGCTTCGATCTCGTAGCGCAACTGGCCGGCGGCCTCCTGCGCGCAGTCGAGCGCGATCGCATCGGTCACGCGCATGCCGTGGCTGTATTGAGAGACATGTCCCTTGGCCCTGAGCTGCTCCTCGACCTGCGGCCGAAAGCCATGCACCAGCACGACCTTGATGCCCATGGCGTGGATCAGTGCCAGGTCTTGTGCGAAGGTGTTGAGCTTGCCGGCCGCGATCAGCTCACCGGCAATGGCGACGACAAAGGTCTTGCTGCGGTGCGCATGGATGTACGGTGCGACCGAGCGGAACCACGGAACGAACGTGTGCGGGAAGACCAGGCTCATCGTGGCGCTTTGAAATAATGCTCGATTTTGCATGAAGGCCCGATGACGTCTGCCCCGCGAGCCCGCCCGACGCTCCGCTCTTCGCCCCGTCCGAGCGCGACGCCCGCGAACCCCATCCCGCCGATCAACTTCGCCGAGGCGCTGCCGCTGTCGGCGCGCCGCGATGAAATCGCGAAGGCCATCGAAGCACATCAGGTGGTCGTCGTCTGTGGCGAGACCGGCTCGGGCAAGACCACGCAACTGCCGAAGATCGCGCTGACGCTGGGTCGTGGCCGCGGTGCCGGCGGAAGTGGGCTGATCGGGCACACGCAACCGCGGCGCATTGCCGCGTCGAGCGTGGCCAAGCGCATCGCGCAGGAACTGAACTCGCCGCTGGGCGAGGTGGTCGGCTTCAAGGTGCGGTTTCAGGACCGGCTGACGCCGGGCGCCAGCGTCAAGCTGATGACCGACGGCATCCTGCTGGCCGAGACGCAGACCGATTCGCTACTGCGCTCCTACGACACCATCATCATCGACGAGGCGCATGAGCGCAGCCTGAATATCGACTTCCTGCTCGGCTACCTGCGTCAGTTGCTGCCGAGGCGTCCGGACCTTAAGGTGATCGTGACCTCGGCCACGATCGACGCCGATCGTTTTGCCCAGCACTTCGCCAGCAAGGACGGCCCAGCGCCAGTGATCCAGGTGTCGGGCCGCTTGTTCCCGGTCGAGCAGCGCTGGCGGCCTTTCGAGGACAGCCGTGAGTACGGCCTGAACCACGCGATCGCCGATGCGGTCGACGAGCTGTGGATGGCCGGCGCGGCGGGAGGAATGGGAACAAGCAGTGGCGACGTGCTGGTGTTCCTGCCCGGCGAGCGCGAGATCCGCGACGCGGCCGATCACCTGCGCCGCCACCACCCGCCGGGCGTCGAGGTCGTCCCGTTGTTCGCGCGGCTCAGCCAGCAGGAACAGGACCAGGTCTTCGAGCCGCACAGCGCGCGCCGCATCGTGCTTGCTACCAATGTGGCCGAGACCTCGCTGACGGTGCCGGGCATCCAGTATGTGATCGACGCCGGCACGGCGCGCGTCAAGCGCTACAGCTACCGCAACAAGGTCGAGCAGTTGCAGATCGAGCCGACCAGTCAGGCGGCAGCCAACCAGCGCGCCGGCCGCTGCGGCCGTGTCAGCAACGGCATCTGCATCCGGCTTTACGACGAAAAGGATTTCGCCGGCCGGCCGAAATTCACCGACCCAGAAATCATGCGCTCGTCGCTGGCCGGCGTGATCCTGCGGATGAAGTCGCTGAACCTGGGGCTGGTCGAGGATTTCCCGTTCATCGAGCCGCCGCCGCGCCGTGCGATCGCCGATGGCTACCAGTTGCTGGCCGAGCTCGGCGCCGTCGATGAACAAAACGAGCTGACGGCCATGGGCACCGAGCTGGCACGCCTGCCGCTCGACCCACGCGTTGGCCGAATGATCCTGGAGGCGCGCAGTCGCCAGGCCCTGACCGAGGTGCTGGTCGTGGCCAGCGCGATGAGCGTGCAGGACGTGCGCGATCGCCCACTGGAAGCGCAGCAGGCGGCCGACGAGGCGCACAAGAAATTCGACGACGAACGCTCGGAATTCCTGGGCACGTTGAAGCTGTGGAAATGGCTCGAAGCCGCGCGCGGCGCCGGCCTCAGCGCCGTAACACCTGAACCACACCGCGAGCACAAGCTCAGCGTGCGCAAGCAGGAGCAGCTGCTGCGCGAGCACTTCATCTCGCCACGCCGCGTGCGCGAGTGGCGCGACATCCATTCGCAGCTGCTCACCGTCGTCGCCGAGCACGGGTGGCGGCTCAACGCGTCGCCCGCCACCTACGAGCAACTGCACTTGTCGCTGCTGGCCGGCCTGCTCGGCAACATCGGCGTCAAAAGCGACGAAGACGAGTGGTACCTCGGCGCACGTGGCATCCGCTACTACCGCCATCCGGGCATCCACCTGTCGAAGAAGCCCGGCCGCTGGATCGTCGCGGCGGAGCTGGTCGATACGACCCGCTTGTACGGCCGCGGCATCGCGGCGATCGAGCCGCAATGGCTGCCGCAAATCGCGGCACACGTCATCAAGACGCAGCTGCTCGAACCGCACTGGGAAAAGAAGGCGGCCGAGGTGATCGCGCTGGAGCGTGCGACGCTGTACGGCATCGTCGTCTACAGCAACCGGCGCGTGAACTTCGGGCTGGTGAACCCGGCCGAGGCGCGCGAGATCTTCATTCGCGAAGCGCTGGTCGCCGGCGAATGGGAAACGCGGTTGCCGTTCCTGGCGGCCAACCGCAAGCTGATCGCGCAGGTCGAAGACCTTGAGCACAAGTCACGCCGCCAGGACGTTCTGGTCGACGACGAACTGATCCATGCCTTCTACGACCAGCAGTTGCCAGCCGACGTGTGCAGCGGCGCGACGCTGGAGCGCTGGTTCCGCCAAGAGGTCAAGCGCCAGCCGAACCTGTTGCTGCTGACGCGCGAAGAACTGATGCGCCACGAAGCGGCCGGCATCACCACCGCCGCATTCCCGAAGACGCTGCGCATGGGCGGTGTCGATTGCGCTGCGCTCTACCTTCACGAGCCCGGCGATGTGAAGGACGGCGTGACGGTGACGGTGCCGATCTATGCGTTGAACCAAGTCATCGACGAACGCTGCGAATGGCTGGTGCCCGGCATGCTGAAGGACAAGGTGCTGGCGCTGGTGAAAAGCCTGCACCAGCGGCCACGCTCTCGGCTGGTGCCGCTGCCGGACTACGCAGCGGCCTTCGTTGCCGACGCGGGCACGGCGAACGCGATCTTGGGCTCAGGCAGCGGCGGCTTGGTCGATGCCTTGCTGAAGCATGTGCGCGACAAGACCCAGGTCGATGTCAAGCGGGCCGACTTCAAGCCTGAGCAGGTGCCGCCGCACCTGTACATGAACTTCCGCGTCGTCGACGAGAACGGCCGCCAGCTCGGCATGGGCCGCAATCTGGCAATGCTGAAGGCCGAACTGGGCAGCCAGGCGCGATCGGCGTTTCAGGCGCTGGCGCAGTTGAAGGCGCCCGCGGCGGCTGGGGCGAGCGTGCGTGTGGTGACCGGCACGCAAGCTGCTGCACAGCGCATACCTGCATCCATTGCGCCGGCCGAGGCCCGACCTGCCGCAGCGTCCGCCAGCGCCGAGGCGCTGTACACCGACTGGACTTTCGGCGAGCTGCCCGAGCTGCTGGAAGTGCGACGTGGCGCGCAGAGCATGGTCGGCTTCCCGGCGCTGATCGACCGCGGGACGGCGGTTGCGATCGAGGTGTTTGACGAGCCCGCGATGGCGTCATCGCGCCACCTTGTAGGCCTGCGCCGGCTGGTGGCGCTGCAGATCCGCGAGGCGTTGAAGTACCTGGAGAAGAACATCCCCGACCTGCAGAAGATGTCCGTACTTTATCTGGCGCTCGGCTCGGCCGACGAGTTGCGCGAGCAGGTGATTGGTCTGGCCATCGACCGCGCCTTTCTGGTCGACCCGCTGCCCACCGATGCGGCCGCCTTCCGGCGCCGCATCGACGAAGGGCGAGGGCGCCTGACGCTGATCGCCAACGAGATCGCGCGCGCAGCGCATGCGGTGCTGGTCGATCACGCCGCCGCAGTGCGCAAGCTGAAGGACTCGCGGGCGCCGAAAGAGGTGTCGGACGACATCGAGGCGCAGCTCGCCCGGCTGGTGTCCAAGCGCTTTCTGCAAACCACGCCGTGGGCGCAATTGGCCCACCTCCCGCGCTACCTGAAAGGCGTCGTGATGCGGCTCGACAAATGGCGTGCCGACCAGGCACGAGACGCCGCGCGGCTGGCCGAGCTGCGGCCGATCGAACAGCGCTGCCTGCGTGCCGTGGCCGAGCGCAAGGGGGTGCGCGATGCGCGGCTCGACGAGTTCCGCTGGCTGCTCGAAGAGCTGCGCATCAGCCTCTTCGCGCAGGAGCTGCGCACGCCGCAGCCGGTCAGCGTCAAGCGGCTGGAAAAGGCATGGGTGCAGATGACGCAATGATCGATGTCCGCAGGGCCTCGTGTTCGACATACAATGGAACTCTCGGGGCGTAGCGCAGCCTGGTAGCGCACCTGGTTTGGGACCAGGTGGTCGTGAGTTCGAATCCCACCGCCCCGACCAGTCTCCCATGTTCAGTGCCCCGCACTGGGCCCTCTCTGGTGACGCATTCCCGCTTCGACGAATCGGCTCCAACGGATTCGATGCAGCGGTCACGGTCAACGGTGGCGGTAGCTCAACCGGATAGAGCACCAGCCTTCTAAGCTGGGGGTTACAGGTTCGATTCCTGTCCGCCGCGCCCCACGAATACACTGGCTGGGCCATGTTCGTCGCACCCGTATCGGTCTGCTTCTTCCTCTGCAAGCGTGTCGTGCACGCCGCGCCTGCATGCTGTCGTCCTTGAAGCGTTGGTGGGGCCGCAGCGGTGGCCATGCCGGTGCCGGCCTCGATGCGATCGAGGCCTGGGCCGCGCAGGCGGGCCTGCGCTATCGCCGCGACGAGGACGGGCAGCGTTTCGTCGTTGAAGCGCCATCCGCAGGGCAGACGCTGCGCATGGAATGGGGGCCGTCGCAGCGCAGCTACATCACCGGTGACGAGTTGCGCATCCGCCTCGATCTGAATCTGACGGGGGCGTTGCAATTGATGGCGATGACGCGCCCGTTGATGGAACGGCTGGAGCAGGAAACGTTCGAGCGCTACACGCAGGAGGCGCAAACCATCATCGACATGTCGCACCCGGAAGAGATGCGCTGGCTGGCGATGTTCCCGAAGATCGACCTGTCGTTCGACAAGGTGCTGCAGGCGCGTTACGGCGTGCTCGGCGTCAACACCGTGCTGGGCATGGCCTGGATCAACGGGCCGCTGGGTGAGCAACTCATCCAGTCCACCCAGACCCTGTTGGCGGGCGATGATCCGTTCGTGTTGATGGTGATGCGCGGCAAGGTGTACCTGCGGATGCAAATGGCCCAGCCGCAGCCACAGTTGCTGTCGCAATGTCTGGCGGTGTTCGACGCGGCCGTGCAGTCTGCCCTGCAATTAACGGGGCAGATGCCACCCGGTGGCGGCGACTGGGCGCCAACCGCGAGCAGTTCCTGGTTCGCATCCAGCGCGCTGGATGACCCGACCCGCGCTCCCCGCTAGACCGATGTCTTTCCGGCCCTTGATCCGGCGATCCGGCTCGAGGCCGCATGCTAGAGTGACTTTTTGTTACGTTTTTGGACCTGAGTCCCTCAGCATGCGCATCACTTACTCGGCGCTCGCCGCCTGTGCACTGCTTGCCTTGGCAGCGCAGCCGTCGATGGCCGTCGGGTTCGGGCGTGTGGTCAATGCCACCACGCTGGGTCAGCCGCTGGAAATCACGGTGCCGGTGAGCGCCGATTCGACCGAGCAGATCACCGCCGACTGCGTCGCGGCCGAGGTGATGGTGGGTGACAGTGTGTTGCCAGCCCCGGCGCTGCAACTGCGGCTCGACCCGTCTCCCGACAGTGGTGTGCAGTGGCTGCGCATCCACAGCAATGTGCGCATTGCCGAGCCGGTGGTCAATCTCACGGTGTCTGCCGGATGTGCATCGCGCGTCAGCCGGCAGTTCGTGGTGTTCATCGATCCACCGCTGTCTGCCTACGAAACCAGCGTGCCCACAGCCGTCGAGCCTGCCGGCGCGGCCGCCTCTGCGGCAGCGCTGAAAGGCGGTACGGCTGGCGCCGCGATCCTGGCCGCTCCTGCCGGTGGCGATGTGTCGGCCCGCGCCAACGGATCAGGGACACCGCCGCGGCCTGCGACGTCGCGTGCGCAGCGCCGCCAGGCGCGCACCTCTGCCACGGGTCGCACCGCGACCAAGGCCCAGGTCGCACGCGCGCCGACACGCAAATCGCGGCAGGTCGCATCGGCGACTCCGAGCGTGCGCTCCTCGGCCTCGCGGCTGCAACTTGAGCGGGCCACCCCCCAGACCGCCGCCCCGGCGATGGCTGCGGTCGCGTCAGCGCCAGCGGCCGCCGATGTGGCGGCGTCTGCCGCGGCGATGGCCGTTGCCGCTGCGTCTGCGGCATCCGAAGCCGAGCGTGCCAGCGAGGCACAGCGTGAGCAGATTGCCGAACTGCAGCGCCGGCTCGAGCAATCGAAGCTGGACACCGAGGTGTCGAACGCAGCGGCGGCGAAGCTGCAGGCCCGATTGCAGGCGGCCGAAGCCACGCGGTATTCGCTGCCGTGGCTGGTGGCGCTCACCGTGTCGGTGGCGGTGCTGCTGTTCGGCATCGGTGTGCTGCTGGACCGGCGGCGCCTGGCGCGCCGGCCCCGAAGGCTGACGTGGGCCGGCGAGCGCGCGCAGACACGTCCCGCCCCGAACAGCCTGAATGACGCGCCTACCTCGCAGACGGCCCCAGCCCGCGCCACAGCGCAGTGGGTGGACGACGATCCCCGCGATGCATTGACGAGCACCGGCCCCTTGCCGTTCAACCGTGCCACGACGCCGCCAGTGGCTACGCCTGCCAGCGTGCCGTCACTGTCGTCGGTCGTCGAATCCCCGTTCACAGACACTGCGGTCCTGTCTGGCACCCGCACGCGGGCCGAGCCGGTGAGGTCGGCCTTGCCGGTCACTGCCGATGCACTGATTGACTTGGAGCAGCAGGCGGAATTCTTTGTCGCACTGGGTCAGGAAGACACCGCGATCGACCTGCTCGATGGTTTCTCACGCGGTGCAGGCGGTGCTTGTCCACTGCCTTACCTGATGTTGCTCGCCATCCACCGCCGTCGCGGCGATCGGGATGCCCACACCGCGGTAAGCGAGCGTTACGAAAAGCGCTTCAATCGCTCGTCGCCCGCGTGGGATGGTCAACCCGTTGCGGCAACGTCGATTGCCGACCACGCTGACGAGATGCGTCGGATCGAGTCGGTCTGGAGCGAACCGCCAGCGGCGATGCGATTGGTCGAGTCCCTACTCGTTCATGGAGGAACACCCGCGGAGGCTTTTGACCTGCATTGCCTGGGTGAGTTGCAGTTCCTCTACCTGCTGGCCCGCGATCACAGCGAGATCGAGCCACCACCGGCCGAGCCGGTCGATCTGCTGCTGCCCTTGTCGCCGCAGACGACCGCGAGACCGGTTGGTACCGGGGTCGACCTGGAGCTTGACTTTCTGGCGCCCGAGCCTTCCGCACCATTAAAGTAAGCGCAGCCTCTCCAGCGCCAGCGTCAAGGTCGCGTCTTCCTTCGCGAAACAGAATCGGATCAACCCCTGCTGTACCGGATGCGCGTAGAACGCCGACATCGGAATCGCCGCGACGCCGATCTCACGCGTCAGGCGCTCGCAAAAAGCGGTGTCGTCCTCGTCACTGAGGTCTGAGTAATCGGCACATTGAAAATAGGTGCCGGCGCAGGGCAGCGGTCGCAGCCGCGTGCCACGCAAACCCTCGGCGAACAGATCGCGCTTGCGCTGGTAGAATGCGGCCAGTTGGAGGTGCGGCTGCGGGTCGCGCAGGTAGGCGGCCAGGCCGTGCTGCACCGGCGTGTTGACTGCAAACACATTGAACTGATGCACCTTGCGGAACTCTGCCGTCAAGGCGGCCGGCGCGGCCACATAGCCGACCTTCCAGCCGGTCACGTAGGTCTTGCCGAAGCTCGACACCACGAAGCTGCGCGCGGCCAGTTCCGGCCAGCGCGCGATGCTCTGATGCGGCACGCCGTCGTAGACCATGTGCTCATAGACCTCGTCGCCGATCACCAGCACCTCGGTGGGCCGCAGCAGCTCAGTTAGGCGCTGCATGTCGGCGGCACACCACACGGTGCCGCTCGGGTTGCGCGGCGTGTTGACGATGATCAGACGCGTGCGCGACGACAGCGCCTGCGCGATGCGGTCGAAGTCGGGCGCGAAGCTGCCGGGTGCGAGCGGCACATGCACCGCGGTGCCGCCCGCCAACGCGACATTCGGCGCATAGCTGTCGAAGCACGGGTCGAGCAGGATCACCTCATCGCCCGGCTGCACCGCGGCCATCACCGCGGTCAGGATGGCCTGCGTGGCGCCAGCGGTGACGGTGATCTCGCGCTCCGGGTCGTAGTGGCGGCCGTACAGCGTCGCGATCTTCTCGGCGATGCCCTCGCGCAAGGCCATCACGCCGGCCATCGGCGCGTACTGGTTGTGGTCTGCGCGCATGGCCTGATTCACCGCGTCGAGCAGTCGCGCGTCGCAGCCGAAATCCGGAAAGCCTTGCCCGAGGTTCACCGCGCCATGCTGCTGTGCCAGCGCCGACATCACGCTGAAGATCGTCGTGCCGACCTGCGGCAGGCGGCTGGTCAGCGCCGGGGTGTGGCCCACCGCGTTCATTCGCTAGACGCCGCCGATCCGCCGAGGCTGCGGGTGATCAGCGCCCGGCTGAGCCGTTCGGACACCATCTCGGCGAACACATAGACGAAGTTGCGCAGGTAGGCGCCGCGCTTGAAGGCGATGCGCGCGACGTTCTGGCCGAACAGCTGGCCGGCCGGGCGCCACACCAGGTCGCCGCCCGGCGGGTCATCGCGCACCGCCATCTCGGCCACGATGCCGATGCCCAGACCCAGCCGCACATAGGTCTTGATGACGTCGGAGTCGATCGCTTCGAGCACCACATTCGGCTTCAGGCGCCGCGCCTCGAAGGCCTGGTCGATGCGGGTGCGGCCGGTGAAGGTCGGGTGGTACGAGATCAATGGCTCGGCCGCGAGCTGCTCGATCGTCAGGCGCTCCACTTGCGTCAGCGGATGGCCCGCCGGCATCACGATCACGTGCTGCCATTCGTAGCAGGGCAGGGTGACCAGCTCGTCGTAACGGTCCAGCGATTCGGTGGCCAGCCCGACCTCGGCCACTTCCTCGATGACCATCCGAGCAACCTGCTGCGGGTTGCCCTGGTGCAGGCTGACGTTCACTTTAGGAAAACGCTTGCGCAGCCGCGCCACCGGCTCGGGCAACACATAGCGGGCCTGCGTATGGGTCGTCGCGATCGACAGCGTGCCGGCGTCCTGGTTCGAGAACTCGTCGCCGATGCGCTTGAGGTTGTTGACCTCTCGCATGATGATCTCGATCGCCTTCAGCACTTCCTCACCGGGCTCGGTGACGCGGCGCAGCCGCTTGCCGTGGCGCGCAAAGATGTCGACACCCAGCTCGCCTTCGAGCTCGAGGATGGCCTTCGACACCCCCGGCTGCGAGGTGAACAGCGCCTTGGCGGTTTCCGTCAGATTCAGGTTCTGGCGGACCGCTTCCTGGACGAATCGGAATTGATGCAGGTTCATGGGGTGTCTGCAGAGGCTGTGCCCCGCAGGGCGGCGGTGGCCATCGCCTCGATCACACCAGGCGCTTCGCCGATCGACGTTTGAAGCGTCCAGGTCACTTGAGGATGGGCGCTGCGCAGCGCGTCGATCAACAGCGGCAGATCCTTGCGCACATGGCCACCGGTGCCGAGGAACAGCGGCACGATGGCCACGCGGGTGCAGCCGGCCGCCGCGAGTGCGTCGCCGGCATCGACCAGTGTCGGCGTCATGAATTCGAGAAAACTCAAGCTCACCAAGAGGTCCGGCGCCTGTTCTCGCACGCGGCGCAGCACCGCTTCGAAGGGCAGGGCCCAGTTCGGATCGCGTGCGCCGTGGGCGAACAGCAGCATGCCGGTGTTCGCAGATCTCATTGGTAACGCCTCATCGGTAAAGCCTCATCGGTAACGCACCAGCCAGGCAAACGCGCCCATCGACATCAGCAGGAACAGCACGCTCGGCGCAGCGGCGGCGATCCAGGGCGTCCAGTTGCGCAGCAGCCCCAGGTGACCAGCGAGGCTGTTGAGCAGGATGAAGGTGATGCCCAGCATGATCCCGCCAAACACCTTCAGGCTGATGCCGCCGGCGCGTGCATGCAGGTAGGCGAACGGCAGTGCCAGGCACACCATCACCAGACAGGCGAACGGGTACAGCGCGCGCTTCCAGAACTGGATTTCATAGGCCTGTATCGCCTGCTCGTTGATGTCGAGGTGGCCGATGTAGCGCCACAGCTCCACCGTCGACATCGTGGACACCGGCAGCAACGCCGAAGCGACCACATCGGCCGACGGCCCCGTGGTCCATTGCCAGGTGTCGAGCGCCTCGGTAGTCACGTGAGGCGGCTGGTCGGCGCCGCTGGTGATCCATCGCGTGATGTGCACCTTCGACAAGGCCCAGTGACCCTGTTCATCGATGCGCCCTGATGCGGCGGTGATCTGACGTGCCAGCTTGCCGTCGTTGTCGAATTCGAAGATGTTCACGTCCAGCATCCCGCCCTGTGAGCCGCTGCGTCCGATGTTGATCGAATAGGAGCGATCGCCGCCGGGCGTGCTTTGCCGATCCTTGATCCACACGCCAGCGCGTCCGTGGCTGAGGCTTCCACGCATCAAGGCCCGCAGGTCGACGCCCTTGTTCTCAGAGTACGGTGCCAGGTAGTCGCCGACAAGGAACGTCAGCGCGGCGAACGCCAGGCCCAGGCTGGCCAGCAGGCGCAAAGCGCGCCACGGGCCGAGGCCGCTGGTGCGCAGGATGGTGAACTCCGATGATTGCGCCATCCTCGACAGGGTGTAGATGGTGCCGATCAGCACCATGATCGGCGCCAGCTCATAGAAGTGACCGGGCATGTCCAGCAGGCTGGCCATCGCGGCGAGGCCGATCGAGCCGCCGACCTTGGCCACTTCCGACAGCGCATCGACGAGATCGATGAACAGGAACAAGGACAGGAATGCCAGCGACACGAACATCACCGACACTGTGATGTCGACATAGAACAGGCGGCGTACCGTCTTCATCGGAGCAAGGCGCATCAGGTGGCGGCGTTGGAGGTGGCGTTGGCAAGGCGGTGCGGCCGGCGCTTCGTCGCATCCTGCCGCCACATCAGGCACATCGCGAGCAACAGCGCGGCGCCGTGCGTCAGCAGCAAGGCCGCGCCCATCCCCATCTTGCCGTTGGACACCCAGGCCCGCGACAGGCTGATCAAGTTGTAGTAGACGATGAAGGTCAGCAGCGCAAAGATCAGGTTCCAGTTGCTGGCCCGCCGCGGGTTGATCGCCGCCAGTCCGATCGCCAGCAGCACCATGTTCGTAGCGGCCAGTATCAGGCCCAGGCGCCAGGTCAGCTCGCCGAGATGTTCCGGTGTCGGCCTGGTCAGCAGTGCCATCGTGGAGCGTGCCTTCGGTGGCAGCTGGTCGGTGGGCGACGCGAGCCGGTCGCCGACGATCACGTCATAGCGGTCGAAGCGCGACAGCGTCTTTTCGGTGGACTTGCGGTTGACCTCGTTGCGCTGACCGTCGCCCAGGCGCAAGTAGCGGTTCTGGTCTTCGACCTCGACGCGACCAGTGCGCGAGGTGGTGACCGATTCGGTGTCCTTCAAGCGGCCGTAGATGAACACATTGCGCCCGACGGCACCGACGGGCGCAAT
>JAYVEB010000098.1:0-5044 GCA_043749095.1 Burkholderiales bacterium
GTGCTGCTGATCAACCAGTTCGTTTTCCTCGAAGCGCCGGGCGCTGCGCCGCTGTACGCGAAGGTCGTCGAAATCACCGGCAAGACCGCGGTGCTGCGCACGCTAAAGGAATACACGCATCAGAAGAACGCCGTGTGGGGCGTGACCGCACGCAACCGCGAGCAGAACTTCGCGCTCAACCTGCTGATGGACCCGGACTGCGACTTCATCACCCTCACGGGCACGGCAGGCACCGGCAAGACGCTGATGACGTTGGCTGCCGGCCTGAGCCAGGTGATGGACGACCGCCGCTACACCGAGATCATCGTCACCCGCGTGACCGTGCCGGTCGGTGAAGACATCGGTTTCCTGCCCGGCACCGAGGAAGAAAAGATGAGCCCGTGGATGGGCGCACTCGACGACAACCTCGAGGTGCTGTCCAAGACCGACGGCGGCGCCGGCGAATGGGGCCGCGCGGCCACCAACGACCTGGTGCGCAGCAAGATCAAGATCAAGAGCCTGAACTTCATGCGCGGGCGCACCTTCCTGAACAAGTTCGTGCTGATCGACGAGGCGCAGAACCTGACGCCCAAGCAGATGAAGACGCTGATCACCCGCGCCGGCCCGGGCACCAAGATCGTCTGCCTGGGCAACCTGGCCCAGATCGACACGCCCTACCTGACCGAAGGCAGCTCGGGCTTGACGTATGCGGTCGATCGCTTCAAGGGCTGGCCGCACAGCGGCCACGTGACGCTGGCGCGCGGCGAGCGCTCACGGCTGGCGGACTTCGCCAGCGAGGTGCTCTGACCCCGCTCTGACCCACCCACGCGGTCAGAGCGCAGCGTCGTGCGAACGCCAGTAGCTCGCAAAGCGCGGCACGCCTGAAGGCGTGATGCCGCGGTGGGTGTAGCTGATCCAGCTGCCCACCGGCGGCGGGTCGCGGCGCTCGGCATCGGTGAAGCCGGTGCCGATGCGGAATTCGACGCCGTCGGCGTTGCGCACCCGCAAGGCCCCCATCACATCGGCCAGGCGGCCATGCCCCGGCTCGTGGGCCAGCACCTGCGCTTCGGCGTCCTGCAAGGGCTTGAGCTTCCACAGCGCGCTGCTGCGCCCCGGTGACCACAGCGCGTCGGCACGATGCAGCACCAGACCTTCGCCACCACCTCGCACCACGCTGTCGAGCCGCTGCTGCAAGGCGCCTCGATCGGACACCTGAGTTTGTTCGACGGCCGTCCAGACCTTAGCCCGCGACGCCGCCGCTAGCGCAGCGATGCGTGAGGCGCGCGTGGCGAAATCGCCCGATGCACCGGGCAAGTCGAACACCATCAGCCGCAGCGCCCGCCAGCCGGCGTCATCCGGCGTGGCCCTGCGGACCGTGCCGGACACGGCGTCGAAACGTTCGCGCCCGCCCCACAGTTCGCCGTCCAGCGCCAGCGGCGGCAAGGCCTCGGTGAACCACCCCGGCGCAGGCACCGTTCGACCGCTGCGAAAGCGCAGCCGGCGGCCATCCCAGATCGCCCGCACACCGTCGAGCTTTTCGCTGACAAAGTAACCACCGGGGTCAATGTCCGGTCGCGCTTCCGACAGCAGCGCAATGTGGGGTGCGCCCAGTGCCTCATCGGCACGAGGCTTGGCGTTGGATCGCGCTGCCGGCCACGCCGCGGCCACAGCAGCGAGTGCACGGCGGCGCGAGCAAGGGATGTCGAACAGGGTCATCGCATCGGCTCCATGTTGCGGAGCCGCCAGTCTGCGCATTGCACAGCGCTTCGCCCATCCCCCCGAGCGCGGACAGCCGTTCGGGGGACGACGAGAGCGCGGCGCGGGGGGACTGTCAGCCCGCCAGCGTGTCCTTGATCTGCTGCAAGGATGTCGGGTCGTCGATCGTCGTCAGATCGCCCGGATCGCGCTGCTCGCACACGGCTTGAATCGCACGCCGCAATAACTTGCCCGAACGGGTCTTCGGCAAGGCGCTGACGAAGCGCACCCGGGCCGGTCGGGCCAGCGCGCCGAGCTGGGTGTCGACGACCTTCATCACCTCGGCTTCCAGCGTCGCCGCATCGGCTGCGGTCGCTGCCTTGGCCGCATCCCTCAGCACGACGAAAGCCATCGCCACCTGCCCCTTCAGCGCATCGGCGACACCCACCACCGCGACCTCGGCCACCGCCGCATGGCTGGAAATGCTTTCCTCGATCTCGCGCGTGCCCAGCCGGTGGCCGGCAACGTTGATCACATCGTCAGTGCGACCCAAGATGAAGTAATAGCCATCGGCGTCGCGCAGCCCCCAGTCGAAGGTGCTGTAGACCAACTTGCCCGGTTGCCCGCTCCAGTAGGTTTTGACGAAGCGCTCGTCGTCACGCCAGATGGTCTGCATGCAGCCCGGTGGCAGCGGCCCGTCGATGACCAGCACGCCCTTCTGGTTCGGCTCGGTCAGCTCCAGGCCGGTCAGCTCGTCCATCACCTTGACGCCGTAGCCGTACATCGCAAAGCCCGGACTGCCCAGCTTCGACGGCGCAGGCTCGACGCCATGGGCGATGGTCAGGATCGGCCAGCCGGTTTCGGTCTGCCAGTAGTTGTCGATGACGGGCTTGCCCAGCGCTTGCGAAATCCACGCGGCGGTGGGTTCGTCCAGCGGCTCGCCGGCCAGGAACAGCGCGCGCAGCGACGACAGGTCGTACTGCGACAGGTATTTCGGGTCGGCCTTCTTCAGCACGCGGATCGCGGTCGGCGAACTGAACATCACCGAGACGCGGTATGTCTCGACCAGGCTCCACCAGATGCCGGCATCCGGCCGCGTGGGCAGGCCTTCATACAAAATGGTGGCCATGCCGTTGATCAACGGCGCGTAGACGATGTAGCTGTGGCCGACCACCCAGCCGATGTCGCTGCCGCAGAAGAAGGTCTCACCCGGCTGGGCGCAGTAGATGTGCTTCATGCTGGCGGCCATGGCCACCGCATAGCCGCCGGTGTCGCGCTGCACGCCCTTCGGTTTGCCGGTGGTGCCGCTGGTGTACAGCGTGTAGCTCGGGTGCGTGGCCTCGACCCAGGTGCAGGGCACGACAGCACCCATGTGCTGCTCGCGCAGCGCTTCGTAGGACACATCTCGCCCGGTAACGAGTTCCATCGGGCTCAGCCCGCGGTCGACCAGCAACACCTTCTGCGGTTGGTGCGCGGCCAGCCGAATTGCCTCGTCGAGCAAGGGCTTGTAGGGCAGCACCTTGCCCGAGCGGCTGCCCGCATCGGCACTGACGATGACCGTCGGCTGCGCGTCGTCGATGCGGCTCGCGAGGCTGCCGCTGGCGAACCCGCCGAACACCACCGAATGGATCGCGCCGATGCGCACGCAGGCCAGCATCGCGAACACCGCCTGCGCCACCATCGGCATGTAGATCAGCACCCTGTCACCCTGCTGCACGCCCAACGACAGCAGGATCGCCGCCATCCGCTGTACTTCGTCATGCAGTTCGCGGTAGCTGTAGGTTCGCTCAATGTTGGTCTCGGTCGACACACAGATCAGTGCCGCCTGATCGCCACGCGCCGCCAGATGGCGATCGATCGCGTTGTGGCACAGGTTGGTCTGGCCGCCGACAAACCAGCGCGCGAACGGCGGGTGGCTGTGGTCGCAGACCTGATCGAACGGCCGGTGCCAGTCGATCAGCGCGGCCTGCTCGGCCCAGAAAGCGTCCCGCTCGGTCAGCGAGCGCTGGTAGAAGTCGGCGTAGCGGGTCATGGTGTCTCCAATTTGTGAGGGTCCGGCTCTCCGGCCAGACGCCTGCGGAATCAGGCGATGTTGACGACCAACCGGCCTCGCACCTTGCCGTCGATCAAGTCTGTCGCACGCGCCACGCAATCGGCCAGCGTGATGTCCTCGGCCATCGTTTCCAGCAGGGTCAGGTCGATGTCGCGCGCCAGCCGGGCCCAGGCCTGCTGGCGCAGCGCCAGCGGCACCACGACGCTTTCAACGCCAGCCAGCGTCACGCCGCGCAGGATGAACGGCATCACCGTGGCTGGCAGGTCCGCGCCTTGCGCCAGCCCGCACGCGGCGACGACCCCGTTGTAGCGCGTCTGCGCCAGCGCATTGGCCAGCGTGTGGCTGCCAACCGCATCGACCACTGCGGCCCAGCGCTCCTTTTGCAAGGGCTTGCCGGGCGACGACAACTCGGCGCGGTCGATCACGGTTGTCGCGCCCAACTTCTTCAGGTAATCGGCCTCGGCGGCCTTGCCGGTGGCCGCGACCACGGTGTGGCCCGCCTTCGCCAGCAGCATCGTCGCCACGCTGCCGACGCCGCCGGTGGCGCCCGTCACCAGCACTTCGCCATCGCCCGGCTTCACGCCGTGGCGTTCGAGCGCCAGCACGCACAACATCGCGGTGTAGCCGGCGGTGCCGAGCGCCATCGCCTGCCGGGGCGTGAAGGCCTCGGGCAGCCTGACCAGCCAGTCGCCTTGGAGGCGCGCGCGTTCGGCCAGGCAGCCCCAGCGGGTTTCGCCCAGACCCCAGCCGTTGTGGATGAAGCGGTCACCCGGCTTCCAGCCGGGGTGGCTGCTTTCCAGCACCGTGCCCGCGCCGTCGATGCCGGCGACCATCGGCCAGCTGCGCACCACCGGCCCGCGCTGGGTGATCGCCAGGCCGTCCTTGTAATTCAGCGTCGAGTGGGAAATGGCGGCCAGCACATCCCCTTCGGGCAGCTGGGCCTCGTCCAGCGATTTGAGCGAGGCAGTGAAACCGGCATCGGATTTTTCGAGCAGCAGCGCTTTGAACATGGACATTCCTTGTGGTTCCTGGTCATCCCCGGGGGTTCGCAAGCATGGCGCAGATGGCTGTCAGGCATCTGACAGTGCGCCCGGCGCACGAACGAATCGCATTGACGCCTTCCGAGGCCTCGCCTATCCTGCGCCGCATGCCAAAAACGCCCTCCGCCTGCCCGCCAACCCCACGCCGTGTGCGGGTTTGGTGCCGGGGGATGGCGGCGATCGGCCTAGGAGTCTGGGCGGCAGACGCTTTGACGCCGGGTTGATTGGGGCAACGCAGAGCGCTTGTCGCCGTTTGCGCTGTCGGCGCGCCGTGGGT
>JAYVEB010000099.1:0-4998 GCA_043749095.1 Burkholderiales bacterium
ACGCCGATGGCCAGCATCGCGGCACCAGTGGCGACGATGGGCCAGCCGATCGACGCATCTTCCGACAGCGTGGACACGCCCAGCATCAGCACCAGCGCACCGCCGAAGATCAGCGGCCAGGTCAGCTTGTAGAACTTCGATGGCTTCATCAGGCGCAAGTATCGGCGCACGCGTGGGCGCCAGGATTGATGGGCACTTGCTCAGACACCCGGCAGGCGATGGTCGCGGTAAGCCTGGCGCAGCGCCATCTTCAACAGCTTGCCGGTGGCCGTGTGCGGCAGTTCGTTGACGAACACCACATCGTCGGGCACCTGCCATGTGGCCACCTTGCCGTCGAAGAAACGCAGCAGCTCCGCCGGGCTCAGGTCGGCGCCGGGCTTGCGCACGACGACCAGCAGCGGCCGTTCGTCCCATTTGGGGTGGTGGCAAGCGATCGCCGCGGCCTCGTGCACCGCCGGGTGCGCCATCGCGATGTTCTCCAGCAGGATCGAACTGATCCATTCGCCACCGGACTTGATGACGTCCTTGCTGCGGTCGGTGATCTGCATGTAGCCATCGGCATCGATCGTCGCCACGTCGCCGGTCGGGAACCAGCGCTCGCCGGCCACATCGATGTGCGGCGATTCGCTGCCACCCAGGTAGCGATCGACCACCCAGTGTCCGCGCACCAGCAGCTGGCCGGGCGTGCAACCGTCCCAGGGCATCGGTTGGTTGTCGCCGTCGACGATGGCGAGGTCGACGCCATAGATCACCTTGCCCTGCTTTTGCTGCAGGGCGCGCCGCGACTCGGCATCGAGTGCCGCGTGCTTGGCCTTCAGATGGCCAAGCGTGCCCAGCGGCGAGGTCTCAGTCATGCCCCAAGCGTGGATCACCTCCAGGCCGAAGTCGTCCTCCAGCGTGCGCATCATGGCCGGCGGGCAGGCGGCACCGCCGATCACCGTGCGGCGCAGCGTGCTGAACTGCAGGGCCTGCGCCTTCATGTGGGTGATCAGCCCCAGCCACACCGTCGGCACGCCAGCGGTGAAGGTCACGCGCTCGGACTCCATCAGCTCGAACAGCGCCGGGCCGTCGAGCCGCAGCCCCGGAAACACCAGCTTGGCACCGACCATCGGGGCAGCGAACGGCACGCCCCAGGCATTGACATGGAACATCGGCGTGACCGGCAAGATCACGTCGCGCGAGCCGATGCCCATCGCATCGACCGACACCTGGCCCAGCGCGTGCAGCACCGTCGAGCGGTGGCTGTAAAGCACGCCTTTGGGCATACCGGTGGTGCCCGAGGTGTAGCACAGGCCGGACGCGGTGTCTTCGTCCAATTCCGGCCAGGCCCAGTCGCCGTCTTCGGTGGCCAGCAGGTCTTCATAGCACAGCAGGTTCTTCAGCGAGGATTCCGCGGGCATGTGCGCACGGTCGGTCATCAGCACCCAGTGCGCGACGCTCTTGAGCTGCGGCGCAAGGGCCTCGACCAGCGGCAGAAAGGTCGCGTCGAAGAACAGCACCCGGTCCTGCGCGTCGTTGATGATCCAGGCGATCTGGTCGGCATGCAGCCGCGGGTTGAGGGTGTGGCACACCCGACCCGATCCCGAGATACCGTAGAACAGCTCCAGGTGGCGATGGCCGTTCCACGCCAGTGTGCCGACGCGCCCACCAGCCTCGCAGCCCAGTCGCGCCAGGGCCTGCGCCACGTGCCTCGCGCGCCGCTCGACCTCGGCGTAAGTGCTGCGGTGCAGATCACCTTCGACACGGCGCGACACCACCTCGACATCGCCGGCATGCCGCGCCGCATGGCGGATCAGCGACGAGATCGACAGCGGCATCTGCATCATCTGGCCGGGAATGGTCGGCATGGCGGGCTTTCGCGGGTAGGACAGCAGCCTTGAAGGCTGCACGGCGGCCGAATCATAAGAAGCTCGGCGCGGCGTGAGGCGCCTCGCATCCTGGGTTTATCCCTAGCGACGCGGTGACATGGGCGCCTGAATACACTCCTCTGATGAATATCGACGACGCCACCACGCCGGTCGGCACCCTGGCCGTGGGGCCCGACTGGAATTGGCGCAACCGCTTTCATGCCCTCGGTGCCGAGTTCCACACCGAATTGCCACCGCAGCCGCTGCCTTCTCCGCACTGGGTGGCGCACAGCGATTCATGCGCTGAACTGCTCGGCCTGCCCGCCGATTGGCAGACACGCCCGGATCTGAATGCGCTGGCGGTGTTCAGCGGCAATGCGCTGTGGCCTGGCATGCGTCCGTTGGCCAGCGTCTACAGCGGCCACCAGTTCGGTGTGTGGGCGGGCCAACTCGGCGATGGCCGCGCGCTGTCGCTGGGCGAGATCGACACACCGAGCGGCCCGCAGGAACTGCAACTGAAGGGCGCTGGTCTGACGCCGTATTCGCGCATGGGCGATGGCCGCGCGGTGCTGCGCTCGTCGATCCGCGAGTTCCTGTGCTCCGAGGCGATGCATGGCCTCGGCATTCCAACCACCCGCGCGCTGTGCGTCACCGGGTCGCCGATGCCGGTGCTGCGCGAAGCGCTGGAAACCGCGGCGGTGGTGACGCGGGTGGCGCCGAGCTTCATCCGATTCGGCCACTTCGAGCACTTTTCGCAGTGGTCCGATACCGATGCGCTGAAGCGCCTGGCCGATTTCGTCATCGAGCACCACTACCCCGAATGCCGAGACACGCCACAGCCGTATGTGGAGCTGCTGAGCGAGGTCGCACGGCGCACCGCCGAGCTGATGGCGCAGTGGCAAGCCGTGGGCTTCTGCCACGGCGTGATGAACACCGACAACATGTCGATCCTGGGCTTGACGATCGACTACGGCCCGTTCGGCTTTCTCGACGGCTACGACCCAGCGCACATCTGCAACCACACCGATCGCCAGGGCCGCTATGCCTACGCGAGCCAGCCCAACGTCGGGTTCTGGAACCTCCATGCGCTGGCGCAAGGCCTGATGCCGCTGATTGGAAACGACAACACCGACGCCGCGCTGGCTGCGCTCGAGGCCTACAAGATGATCTACGCCGACGCGATGCGCCGCTGCCTGCGCAGCAAATGCGGCTTCACGATGGCCCGGAAAGACGACGCTGGGCTGATCGACGCGCTGCTCAAGCAGATGGCGCAGGAGCAGACCGATCACACGATCCTGTTCCGGCGCCTGTCGACATTCCGCACCGCCGAGGGCGCCGACAACAGCACTGCGATGGGTCTGTTCAATGACACGACGTTCCGCGCAAACTGGTTCGCTGCGTACGCCGACCGGCTTCGGGCCGAACACAGCGACGATGCCCAGCGAGCCGCTGCAATGAACCGGGTCAATCCGGGCGTGGTGCTGCGCAACCACCTGGCCGAAGCCGCGATCCGGCAGGCACAGGCCGGCGATTTCTCGGAAGTGCGGCGGCTGTTGAAAGTTCTGGAACAACCGTTCGACGAAGCGCACGACGGTTCGGCCGATGCCGGATTTCCACCCGACTGGGCGCAGCACATCGAGGTGTCATGTTCATCGTGAATGATCGTGTCTGAGGATCTCCGAATGAAAGACGACAAGCCCCGCGCCGTACAGAAGACCGATGCCGAATGGCGTGCGCAGCTCGATGCGACGCAGTACGAGGTCGCCCGCCAAGCCGGCACCGAACGCGCCTTCAGCGGCAAGTACTGGGACCATTGGCAAGCCGGTAGCTACAACTGCATCGGTTGTGGCACGCCGCTGTTCGAAGCCGGCACCAAGTTCGATGCGGGCTGCGGCTGGCCCAGTTATTCAGAGCCGATCAACAGCACGGTGGTCGAGCGCATCGTCGACCGCAGCCACGGCATGACGCGCATCGAGGTGCGTTGCAACACCTGCGGATCGCACCTGGGCCATGTGTTCAACGACGGGCCGGCGCCGACCGGCGAGCGCTTTTGCATCAACTCGGCTTCGATAGACTTCGAGCCTCCGGTCTGAAAGCGCCGCCCTCCGCACCGCGGACCGGGCCCTGGCGCTGATCCCCACGAATCCATGAAGCTGCTGCTCGACTTCCTGCCTATCCTGTTTTTCTTCGGCACCTTCAAGTACGCCGAGGCCCACAAGGACTGGGCTGCTGCGTTTGCCACCGAGCACTTCGGCTTCATCGTCTCCGGTGGCGTGGTCGGTGCGAACGAAGCGCCGGTGCTGCTGGCCACGGTGGTGGTCATCGGCGCCACGCTCGTGCAGATCGCGCTGCTGCTGGCCCGGGGCAAGAAGATCGACACGATGCTGTGGGTCAGCCTGGTGCTGGTGGTGGTGCTGGGTGGCGCGACCGTCTGGTTCCACAACGAAGCCTTCATCAAGTGGAAGCCGACGGTGCTGTACTGGGCGATGGCGCTGGGCCTGTGGAGCAGCGCCGCGCTGTTCGGCAAGAACCTGCCTCGGCAGATGATGGGCGAGCAACTGCGCCTGCCCGAACCCTTGTGGGCGCGGGTGAACTGGGCCTGGGTTGCCTTCTTCGTGATGATGGGCGTGCTGAACCGCTATGTGGCCACCCAGTACTCCACCGACACCTGGGTCAACTTCAAGCTGTTCGGCAGCATGGGGCTGATGATCGTGTTCATGCTGGCGCAGGGGCTGTACCTGAGCCGCTATGCCGCGCCCGACGAGACCGACTCCCAGCCGCCCGCGCGCTGAGGCGTCGCCTCATGCCGATCCCCACCGAGACCCCGCAATGAGCAGCCTGCCCGACCGCATCGAAGCCGCACTGCGCGCCGCACTGCAGCCCACCGAGTTCATGCTGCAGGACGATAGCCACCTGCACGCCGGCCACGCCGGCGCCCGCGAGGGCAGCCACTACACCGTGCGCCTGGTCAGCGAGCACTTTGCCGGGCTGAACCGGGTGTCCCGACATCGGCTCGTTTATGATGCTTTGAAGCTGCAGATGCAGGCCGGCATCCACGCGCTGATCATCGATGCGCGGGCCCCGGGCGAGGTCTGACCCACCCCATTTCCTTCCAGCCAGCCACCCCGTCCCATCCACTGACGCTTGGTGC
>JAYVEB010000100.1:0-4986 GCA_043749095.1 Burkholderiales bacterium
ACCGATCTTCGTGGAAGGGCATGAGCCCGACGCGATGCACGTGCTGATGGCCGAAGCGATGGACCGTGCGGCGCTGGAGATCCAGCGAATCCAGCGGCACGCCCGCCAGCAGGGCCAGACGGCACGCCCGCGCTGGCCGATGCTGGTGCTGAATTCACCGAAGGGCTGGACCGGACCGAAGGTGGTTGACGGCCAGCCGGTGGAAGGCAACTTCCGCTCACACCAGGTGCCGCTGCACCCAGCCGAACGCCCGGGGCACCTCCAATTGCTGGAAGACTGGCTGCGCAGTTACCGGCCCGAATCGTTGTTCGACGCGCAGGGCAGCCTCATGCCGGAACTTGCTGCACTGGCTCCGAGCGGCCAGCGGCGCATGGGCGCCAATCCGCACGCCAACGGCGGCCTGCTGCTGAAGGACCTGCAACTGCCCGACTACCGCGAGTACGCGGCCGACGTGCCCGCACCGGGCACCGCGGGCATTGGCGACACGCGCGTGCTCGGGCCCTTTCTGCGTGACGTGGCAAGGTTCAACGAGGCCGAGCGCAACTTCCGCGTCTTCGGGCCAGACGAAACCGTCTCCAATGGTCTGGCGGCCGTGTTCGAAGCGACGAATCGCCAGTGGGACGCCGCTACCGTGCCAGGCGACCAGTGGCTGGCGCCTGCCGGGCGTGTGATGGAGATGCTCAGCGAGCACCAGTGCGAAGGCTGGCTCGAGGGCTACCTGCTGACCGGCCGGCATGGCCTGTTCAACTGCTACGAGGCCTTCATCCACATCGTCGACTCGATGTTCAACCAGCACGCCAAGTGGCTGAAGGTCAGCGCGCAAGTGCCCTGGCGGCGGAAGATCGCGTCGCTGAACTACCTGCTGGCCTCGCACGTCTGGCGCCAGGACCACAACGGCTTCACGCACCAGGACCCAGGTTTCATCGACCACGTGGTGAACAAGAAGGCCGAGGTCGTGCGCGCGTACCTGCCGCCCGACGCCAATTGCCTGCTGTCGGTCATGGACCATTGCCTGCGCAGCCGCCATTACGTCAACGTGGTGATCGCGGGCAAGCACCCGGCACCGCAATGGCTGGCGATGGATGCTGCCGTCCGCCATTGCGCCGCGGGCATCGGCATCTGGGGCTGGGCCGGCAACGAACCCGCCGAAGGTGCGCCGGACGGGGGGCCCGACGTCGTCCTGGCCTGCTGCGGCGACGTGCCCACGCTCGAAACGCTGGCTGCCGTCTCGATCCTGCGCGAAGGCCTGCCGAGCCTGCGCATCCGCGGTGTCAACGTCGTCGATCTGATGAAGCTGCAGCCGCAGGCCGAGCACCCGCACCGTCTGGCCGACGCAGCCTTCGACGCGCTGTTCACGCGCGACCGGCCGGTCATCTTCGCCTTCCACGCCTACCCCTGGCTGATCCATCGGCTGACCTATCGGCGCACCAACCACGACAACATCCACGTCCGCGGCTACAAGGAAGAGGGCACGATCACCACGCCCTTCGACATGACGGTGCGCAACGACATCGACCGCTTCCACCTGGTCATGGACACCATCGATCGCCTGCCGCAAACCGGCGCCGCGGGCGCGGCGTTGAAGCGCAGGCTCGCCGACAAGCTCGTCAAGCACAAGCAGTACATCTGCCAGCACGGCCAGGACATGCCCGAAATCCGCGACTGGAAGTGGCCCGGCGCCCGGCCCCGCTGAATGCACACCGAAGCGCTGATCGAGACCGCGCGAGCCCTGGTCGCCAACGACAAAGGC
Organism: Burkholderiales bacterium; assembly: GCA_043749095.1. GTDB lineage: Bacteria > Pseudomonadota > Gammaproteobacteria > Burkholderiales > Burkholderiaceae_C > PBB1. The sequence continues at coordinate 1,751 of JAYVEB010000100.1, forward strand.
CTGCTCGCGATGGACGAAAGCAATGGCACCTGCCACCAGCGCTTCGCCAGCGCCGGCATCCCGCAGACGCTGGAGATGCGGCGCGCCTACCGCGAGTTGCTGCTGACCGCGCCGGGCCTGGGCGAGTGCATCAGCGGCGTGATCCTGTGTGATGAGACCATCCGGCAGGCGAAGGCCGACGGCACGTCGTTCGTTGACGTGGCGCGCGACGCCGGCCTGCGGGTGGGCATCAAGGTGGACACCGGCGCGAAGGAGCTCGCAGCGTACCCCGGCGAGAAGGTGACCGAGCGGTTGGACGGCCTGCGAGAGCGCCTGCAGGCCTACTTCGCGATTGGCGCCCGCTGTGCCAAATGGCGCGGCGTGATCGTCGTCGGCGACGCTCGCCTGCCCACCACCGCCGGCATTGCTGTCAACGCGCACGCACTGGCCCGCTGCGCCGCCTTGTGCCAGGAAGCCGGACTGGTGCCCATCGTCGAGCCCGAGGTGCTGATGGACGGCACCCACACCCAGCAACGCTGCCCGCAGGTCACCGAAGCCGTGCTGTGCAACGCATTCGGGCAACTGCCGATGCAAGGCGTGGTGCTGGAGGCCATGGTTCTGAAGCCAAACATGGTGCTCGCCGGCCTGGCCTGCGCCACGCAGAACACCGCTGCCGAGGTCGCCAATGCCATGGTGCAATGCCTGCTGCGCGTGGTGCCGGCGGCGGTGCCCGGCATTGCGTTTTTGTCGGGCGGGCAGTCGGGCAAACAGGCCACCGGCCACTTGAATGCCATGCACATCAGGAATGATCGGCCTTCGACCCTGGGCACCGATTCACACCCTCGAGCCCTGTCCTGGTCCCTGTCGTTCTCGTTTGCGCGCGCCTTGCAGCACCCCGCATTGGGCATCTGGGCCGGCAACGATGCCAACCGGCTCGCCGCGCAACAGGCGCTGCTGCATCGCTCCCGGTGCAACTGCGCGGCCTTGAAAGGGGAGTACAGCACCACGATGGAGTCGACATGACTACACCTTTGCAGGTCTACTTCATCCGCCACGGCGAAACCGCCTGGTCGCTGTCGGGCCAGCACACCGGGCGCACCGATCTGCCGCTGACGCCGAATGGTGAAGCGATGGCCCGCGCGCTGGCCACCGCACTGGATGGCACCGCCTTCACTCAAGTGTGGACCAGCCCCCGGCTGCGCGCGCGCACTACCTGCGAGCTGGCCGGCCTGGGCACCACGGCACAGACCGATGCGGCCCTGGCCGAGTGGGACTACGGCGACTACGAAGGACTGCGCACCGCCGAGATACGCCTGCGGCATCCGGGCTGGGACATCTGGCAAGACGGCTGCCCGGGCGGCGAGATGCCCGCCAACGTCGGCGCACGCGCAGACCAATTGATTGCCCGCCTGAGCGCGCTGACTGGCGCAGTCGCGCTGTTCTCGCACGGCCACTTCGGCCGCGTGCTGGCAGCGCGATGGATCGGCCTGCCGGTGGACGAGGGCCAGCATTTCGCCATCGACCCGGCATCGATCGGCATCCTCGGCTTCGAGGCCGACCACCCGCAGCGGCGGGTCATCGCGTTGTGGAATGCGTCGGCGCGTGATGCGCGGGTCGACGGCAGTGGTGTGCCAATCCGGCGATGCGGTGTTTCAGAGCTTGATGCCGGCCGGTGATTTGTAGGAGCGCCAGACTTCGGCAATCGGCGCCGCGACGACAGTGGACACAGTGGTCTTCCTTGAGGCTCCGAGATGCATTTTGTGAGGCTCAACAAGGGTCAGGCGTCGCCTTGCAAGACACCGACAGCAATGACCGACATGAGCAGCACAAAACTGGGATAGAAGGTCAAGCCAAAGCCGATGGCGCGAAAAGGCGCCCCGCTGGCATAGCCACGAAAAAACAAAACTCTTCCGATGAAAAAGAGGGCGGCCGCTGCGGCAACGAGTGAGAGCGGCCTCCTGATCAGCAAGATGGTTCAGCCCACCCAGGTAGTGGCTCACGATATGAGCCACCCAGCTGCGACGCTGGGGCCACCTGAACAGGAGGTTGGCTATGGCGCAGAACAAGGTGCAGTACCAGCGAGGGCCTGTGCATAGCGGAATTCTCCGATCGATATGGTTCGCCCCAGCAGTGTGAGGCCGTCGTGCGTGCCTGGCGCTGGCCGCGGGGCTTCATGTGCCCGCGCTGCAAGGGCGTCTGGCACAGCGAGTTCCACTGGCATGACCGGCTGTATTTCCAGTGCAGCGCCTGCCGCTACCAATGCAGTCTGGTCAGCGGCACCGTGTTCGAGTCCAGCAAGCTGCCGCTGCTCACCTGGTTCCTCGCCATGCACTTGATGACACAGGCCAAGAACAACGTCTCGGCGCTCGAACTCAAACGCCACCTGGGCGTGTCCTACCCCACCGCCTGGCTGCTCAAGCACAAGCTCATGCAGGTGATGGTCGATCGAGAGCAGTAGCGCCAGCTCACCGGCAGGGTAGAGATCGACGACGCCTACCTCGCAGGCGAGGTGCATGGTGGCAAGGTCGGCCGCGGCTCGCCCAACAAGATCCCGTTCGTGGCCGCCGTGCAGACGACCGAGTCCGGCCAGCCGGTCTACATGTGCCTGTCACAGCGGCCGTTCACCAAGGAATCCATTGAGGACTTCGCCGATCAGTCGCTGGCGGCACCGGCCACCTTGGTCTCTGATGGTCTGGGTTGCTTCAAGGCCGTGCGCGGCATGGGCATCCTGCATGAACCTCATGTCACCGGCAGCGGTGCGGCCAGTGCCAAGCACCTGCGTTCCTGGCCGTCAACACGGCGCTGGGAAACATCAAGACGTCGCTGTCCAGCTCCCATCACGCCTTCGGCTTCAGGACGTACGCGCATCGTTATCTCGGCCAAGTGCAGTACCTGTTCAACCGCCGGTTCGACCTGCGCAAGATTCTGGAACGCTTGGCCCGGGTGGCCTCTCAGGCTCAGCCGTGTCCACTTCGCACCGGTCTTGCGGCTGGACCCGCTTGCTGATCAGGACGAAAGACCACACAACAAGAGTTACCTGAAATGCTGGCGCCAACCTCGACGCCAGCCTACCCGACCCGCCAATGCCTGGCGGCCTCAGGCAACCCAGACCGGATGCCAAGCCAGCCTCGAACACCCAACCGAGGGCGCAGATTCATCGACTAGGAGTCTGGGCGGCAGGAATATTCCAAAATGATGGCTTGATTTCCGAGCTTCCAGAATCGCGCAGGAGCGATTTTCTCGAGCGTGCCAAGGGG
>JAYVEB010000101.1:0-15122 GCA_043749095.1 Burkholderiales bacterium
TCACGTTCGGCCTGGCGTCAGGGCGCTTGTGCGCCCCGCGATAGCCCGAGTCGGCGAACACCGTGTTCTCTTGGCCATGCAGCAGGCTGTTCGCTGGGACGACATCGTTGACGTTGCCCGAGGTGCCGATCACCGTGTGCACCAGGCCCGACTCGGCATCGACGCCGATGTGCGCCTTCATGCCGAAGTGCCACTGGTTGCCCTTCTTGCTTTGCTTCATCTCCGGGTCACGCTCGCCCGACTCGTTCTTCGTCGAACTCGGTGCCGCGATCAGCGTGGCATCCACCACGGTGCCCGCCTTGAGCATCAGGCCCTTGTCGCGCAGCAACTCGTTGACCAGCGCGAGGATCTGGTCGCTCAGCTGGTTGCGTTCGAGCAAGTGGCGAAACCGAAGGATCGTGCTCTCGTCGGGGATGCGGCTGTCCCAGCCCAGGCCGGCGAATTCGCGGAACAGCGCGATGTCGTGAAGCGACTCTTCCATCGCCGGGTCGCTCAGCGTGAACCACTGCTGCATGAAGTGCACGCGCAGCATCGTCTCGACAGTGAACGGCGGTCGGCCCTTCTTGCCTTCGGGTGCATACGGCGCCACCAGTTGCACCAGTGCGGCCCACGGCACCACGCGTTCCATCTGCGCCAGGAACTCGCGCTCGCGGGTTCGCTTGGTCGTCAGGTTCAGACCCAGATCGGCTTGCTTCATGGCTCAGATCGTCGCCGCGCCATAAGGCACGCGCAAGCAGGCTCGACCCGAAGTTATGCAGACCTTCCCTAAGGGAGCCGGCATGGAATTTCTGACATCTTTCTTCGGTCGGGCAGGCTTTCTGCCTCATGGCTACTGCTTCACCTGCTCGCCTGGTGTGCTGTGGACGATGGTCGCGTCGGCCGCGATCATTGCGCTGGCGTACTTCTCGATTCCCTTGGCGCTGGTCACTTTTGTGCGCAAACGGGGGGTGTCCGCGTACAACTCGGTCGGGCTGCTGTTTGGCGCCTTCATCCTCGCCTGCGGCGTCACGCACGTGATGGACATCTGGACCATCTGGCGGCCGGATTACGGCCTGCAGGCGCTGACCAAGGCGGCCACCGCTGCAGTCTCGCTGGTCACCGCATTTGCGCTGTGGCCGCTGATCCCGAAGGCGCTGAAGATTCCCTCGGTCGACAGCCTCAACGCGGTCATCGCCTCCCTCGAAGCCGAAGTCAAGAAAAGGCGCAGCGCCGAAGAGCAGCTGACCGAGATCCAGCAGAGTCTGGCCGTCACGCTCGCGAGCATCGGTGCGGGCTTCATGGCCACCGACCGCGAGGGTCGGGTCACGCGCATGAACGCGATCGCGGAAATGGTGACGGGCTGGTCGCAGGCCGAAGCCAGGCAGCAGTCGGTCTGGCAGGTGTTCGAACATGAAGACCGTCCGCCTGCTTATCTGACGGCGAACCCCGTCGATCTGATGATCGAGCTTGGCACCACCGTCGACACGGTCCACCGCCACAACGCGGTGTCGAGAGACGGCACGCGCCGGCCCGTCGAAGTGCGCGCGGCATTGACGCATGCCGACGACGGCTCGGTGTTGGGCATGGCCATGATCATCCGCGACCTGACCTCGCAGGTGCAGGCTGAAGCCGATTCGAACCTGCTGGCGGCCATGGTCGAGTCGTCCAATGACGCGATCGTCGGCAAGACGCTGGAGGGGCGCATCACCAGCTGGAACAACGCCGCGCAGGCCATGTTCGGCTACACGGCTGAAGAGGCGATCGGCGAGTCGATCCAGATGCTGATCCCGCCGGATCGGAAAGCGGAGGAGGTTCGCATCATGGCGAGTGTGTCGAGCGGCGAGCGGGTGCCGGCATTCGACACCGTGCGGGTGGCCAAGGACGGCCAGCGGCTCGATGTGTCGATCACGGTGTCGCCGATCCGCGATGGCGACGGCCGCATCGTTGGCGCTTCCAAGATCGCCCGCGACGTGACCAGCCAGCGCCGCGCCGAAGCCGCGTTGCGCGACAGCGAAGCGCGGCTTCGATTCACGCTCGAATCGGCGTCCATCGGCGACTGGGATCTGGACCTTTCCACGGGCCTTGCGACACGTTCGCTTCTGCATGACCGCTGTTTCGGCTACGACCAACTTTTGCCCGAGTGGGCGTTCGACACGTTCATCCGTCATGTGCACCCCGACGATCGCGACGAGGTCGTGCACAGCCTGCACGTGGCCATCAACGAGTCGCTGCCCTGGCACACCCAGTGCCGGGTCATCTGGCCCGACGAAAGCGTTCACTGGATCAGTGCCCACGGCAAGGTCCAGACCGGGGAAGGGTCTGCGAGGCGGATGCTCGGCATCGTCACCGAGATCACCGAACAGAGGCTGGCCGAAGACATACGACTGAAGGCTCAGCGTCTGGAGGCGGAGAACCGTCAGATCCAGGAAGCGAGCCGGCTGAAGAGCCAGTTCCTGGCCAATATGTCGCATGAGTTGCGCACGCCGCTCAACGCGGTGATCGGCTTCGCCGATTTGCTGCAGTCTGGCGCCGTGCCGCTAGGCTCGCCGAAGCGCGATCAGTTTCTGGGACACATTGCGACCAGTGGTCGGCACCTGCTTCAGCTGATCAACGATGTGCTGGACCTGTCGAAGGTCGAGTCCGGCAAGTTCGAGTTCTTCCCCGAACCGCTGGTGTTGTCCACGCTGCTGGCGGGAGTGACCGATGTGCTGCACACCGCGATACAGCGCAAGCACATTCACGTCCACATCCACATCGACCCTGGGCTGACCAATCTGCAGCTGGACGGCTCACGGCTCAAGCAGGTGCTCTACAACTACCTGTCGAATGCCATCAAGTTCACGCTCGAGGGGGGAACGGTCTCGGTGCACGCCATGGCGCAGGGCCCGGACCACTTCCGCATCGAGGTGCACGACAGTGGCATAGGGATCAGCGCGGAAAACCTGTCGCGCCTGTTTGTCGAGTTCCAGCAACTCGACGCGGGTTACAGCAAGCAGCACCAGGGCACCGGCCTCGGCCTGGCGCTGACGCGTCGCCTGGTCGAGGCGCAAGGCGGCAGCGTCGGCGTGAGCAGCACGGTGGGCGAGGGCAGTGTGTTCCATGTGGTGCTCAATCGCGTGCACGGCACCGATGCGAACGCCGCCGCCGCGCAGTCACGGAACCCGGTGGTGAACCGCCGCATGCTGGTGATCGAGCCCGATGCGCAGCATGCCTCGCAGATGCTGCAAGCGCTGGCGGCTGCCGGCTTTCAGGTGGACGCCGCTTCGACCGGCGCACAGGCCCTGATCGACGCGCGCGGTACCGCCTACGCCGCGATCACCCTCGGCCTGCGCTTGCCAGACCAGCCTGGCCTGACCGCGCTCGATGGCATCCGGCGCGATCGCGCAAGCTGCGATTCGCCGGTCATCGGCATGAGCATCTCTGGCAATGAAGGCGCCTCGGCCACGTTTTCGATTGCCGACGTGTTGTGCAAGCCGATACGCAGCAGCGAAATCCTGCAGGCGATGGCCCGCTTCAGGGGGTCGGCGTCGCGCAGCACCAAGGTGATGGTGGTGGACGACGATCCACGGGCACTCGACCTGATGCAGGCAACGCTCAAGAGCATCGGCATCGATGCCGTGTGCCTGTCCGACGGCCACGAAGCGCTGCGCGACATCGGGCTGCACCGACCCGACGCGGTGGCCCTCGATCTGATGATGCCGGGCATCGACGGGTTCGAGGTGCTCGATGCGCTGCGCCAGATGCCCGCCTGGCGGGATCTGCCGGTGTTCATCTGGACCAGCATGATCCTCTCCGAGGCGGAATACGCGCGTCTGTCGGCGTCGGCCCGCCTCATTCTCAGCAAGGGCGGGGGCACGATCCCGTCGTGGCTGGCACGTCTGGGTCTGCCTCGCGCGGCGCCGTTGCTGCCGGTGGTGTCGAGCTGATCATGGCGGCGCCACGTGTGCTGGTCGTCGACGACAACGCGATGAATGTCGAATTGGTCAGGTATTTACTGAAGCATGACAGCTTCACTGTCGAGTCGGCCTGCGAGGCCGGAGAGGCGCTGCGGTGCATCGGCAGCTTCCAGCCGGAGCTGATCTTGACGGACATCCAGATGCCCGGCATGGACGGCCTTCAACTGACCCGACGTCTGAAGGCCGACCCTCTGCTGCGTCACATCGTCATCGTGGCCTTCACCGCCTATGCGATGCGAGGCGACGAGGCGAAGATGCTTGCCGCGGGCTGCGACGGCTATGTGTCGAAACCCATCGATGTGAAGACCTTTGCCGCCAGCCTGCGGTCTCTCCTGGCGGCCTGAGCCACTCCACGCATTCAGCGCTGGAGACAGGCCGCCGACTGCCGAGATTCAGCCCGGCAACGGATAACGCCGCGTCGCAGGGCCAGCCTTCATCACCTGGCCCGGCACAGGGTGCCCAACGATGTCGGGGAGTTGCCGCGCCAAGGTGAGCAGCCGCTCCAGATCGACACCGGTGTGTCGCCCCATGGCCTCGAACATGTGCACCATGTCTTCGGTGCACACATTGCCGCTGGCGCCGGGCGCGAACGGGCAGCCGCCCAGGCCGCCGAGCGAGGCATCGAAGTGCGTGATCCCCACCTCCAGCGCTGCCAGCGCGTTGGCCAGGCCCATGGCCCGGGTGTCGTGGAAGTGTGCGGTGAAGGTCACCTCGGGCCAGCGCTCGGTCACCGCGCGGAACAGCCGTTGCACCTGCGCCGGGTTCGCCATGCCGGTGGTGTCGCACAAGGCGATGCGGGCGATGCCCAGATCGACCAGGCGACCAACCCAGCCGAGCACCTCGCCCTGCGGCACATCGCCATCGAACGGGCAGCCGAATGCGGTAGACAGCGATGCATTGATGGCGGCCTGACCTGCAGCCGCGTCAACGATGTCAGCGAACTGGGCCAGCGACTGTTCGCGGCTCATGCGCAGATTGGCCAGGCTGTGCGAAGCGCTGGCCGACATCACCAGGTTCAGCTCGTCGACGGCACAGGCCAGCGCCCGCTTTGCGCCGCGCACATTGGGCACCAGCGCGGCGTATTCGACGCCGGGAACACGGTCGATGCCGTGCATCACCGCTTCTGCATCGGCCAGTGCCGGGATCGCCTTCGGCGACGAGAACGAGGTGACCTCGATCTTCGCGACGCCACTGCGGCCGAGCGCATTGACCAGTTCGATCTTGCGCTCGGTGGGCACGAACACCGGCTCGATCTGGAAACCGTCGCGCAAGCACACCTCGTGGATGTGCAGCCGCGCCGGCTCGGCGGGCGAATCGTGTTGAGGAGGGGGCGTCATGGCCACAGCGGTGAAATCAGGACACGGGGTCGCCGACCGCATGCAGGCGACCATTGGCATACAGCAGCGGCGTCACTTCATCGGCCATCTGCACCGAGCCAACGGCGGCAATGATGACCGAATGGGTGCCGACTGTTGTCACCGACGCGACCCGGCAGAACAGATTGCACTGCGCGCCGTGCAGGTAGGGCAGGCCGGTGGCGTCGTCGAGACGCCAGTCGCCCGTCTCGAAGCGCCCCTCGCCGGTCTTCAGACCACTGAAAAATCCGACCAGTTCATGGTGCGACGGCATCAGCACGTTGGTGCAGAAGCGGCCGCTCTCGACCAGCGGTCCGTGAATGCTGGCACTGTGGTTGATGCAGATCAGCAGCGTGGGCGGGTCCATCGTCACCGAGTTGACCGCGGTGGCGGCCATGCCGTGGCGCAGACCCGCGGCGTCAATCGTGCTGATCAGCGTCACGGTGGCGGCCACGCGTCGCATCGCCTTGCGAAAGTCGGGCACCACGCTGCAGTCGGTCGTGTCGGTCATGTCATTTGCCTCGTGCGTATCGATCAACGCTTGCGCGCGATCACCATGTAATACGTGCAGGTGGTTCGCGCGTCGTCGTTGACGAAGCGATACGGCGCCATGACTTCAAAGTACATCGCGTCGCCGGTGTTCAGCACATGCGGCTGGTCGTCGACCACGACCGTCAGCGTGCCGGCAGCGACGGTGAGGTACTTCTCGGTCGGAGCGGGATAGGCTGGCAGCACACCCGTCGAACGGCCTGGCGGCAGGCGGTGCAGCACGAACTCCAGCCCGTTGTCGATGTGTGCCGGCGACAGCACCCAGCGCTCAAAACCGGTTTCGGTGTCGCGGAACGCAAGCCGCTGCGAGGCTCGGATGACGGCGACGCTCGACGGATCGGGCTCGGCACCGAGCAGGCTCGACAACGAAATGCCGAAGCCAGAGGCAATGCGCACGATGATGGGCAGCGTCGGGCTTTTCTCGCCGCGCTCGATGGTCGACAGCATCGCGCGGCTGACGCCCGACTGCTGCGCCAACTGCTCCAGCGTCAACCCGGAACGGGCGCGCAGCGCCTTGATGCGCTGCCCCAACGCCGCGCTGATGGCCTCGTCGGATGGGCGTTCGCCCAACTCGGCCGATTCATTCGTCGTTCGAGCGCTGGCGCAACCGTGCGTTGGCGTCATGGGCATGATGGAAATTCTGCGTTAGTGGAAGATTCGGCCGTGTCGACAGTCTAGCGGCGACGGCGCCATCTGCAGCGATTGGCTCGGTGATTCCAGGAAAATCAAGGACCCGTAAGGGTTCATCGCGCCTTGACACCAAAACGCCGTAGCCCTTAAGTTATCTGCTATCGAAGAATCAACGGTGCAGAAGACCCCATGACCACCCAAACCACAATCAGCGCCGCTGCAAACCCGATGCATGCGTCGCCGAACCGGATGAAGCTCGGCGTGTTCGCGATCAATGCGCATGGCGGCTGCGCCATCACCACGGCACCCGAGGTGCATCGCGCCGATGCCTGGAAGACCAACCTCGAAACCATGCAGTTGGCCGACCGCGCTGGCTTCGAGGCGGCGATCCCGATCGGCCGCTGGCGCGGCTTCGGCGGCGACAGCAACTTCGGCGGCACCAGCTTCGAGACCTACACCTGGGCCGCCGCCCTGGCGGCGTCGACCGAGCAGATCGCCTGCATCACCACCTCGCACGTGCCGACCGTGCACCCACTGTTCGCTGCCAAGCAGGCCACCACCATCGACCACGTCAGCGGCGGACGCTTCGGCCTGAACATCATCTGCGGCTGGTTCGGCCCCGAGATGCGCATGTTCGGTGGCACGATGATGGAACACGACGAGCGTTACGAGTACGCCGACGAGTGGCTTTCCATCGCGCAGAAGGCGTGGACGCACGAGGGCTACTTCGATCACCAGACGAAGCACTTCAACCTGGTGCAGGCCTTTGCCGACCCGAAGCCGCTGAACAAGCCGTTTCTGATCAACGCCGGCGGCTCGCCGCGCGGCATGCGCTACTGCGCGCAGCACTGCGACGCGGCCTTCGTGATCCTCGGCGCGCACGACCTGGCCGGCGTGCGCAAGCAGGTGCAGAAGTACAAGACGCTGGCGCGCGAAGAATTCGGCCGCGATCTGAAGGTGTGGTGCTATTCGTACGTGTCGGTGGCCGAAACGGTGGCCGAGGCCAAGCGATACGTCGACCGCTACGCCGTCGAGCACGGCGACGACGTGGCGTGCGAGAACATCGTCAAGGAGCTCGGCATCCAGACCGGCATCTTCACGCCCGAGCAGGCCGACCAGTTCCGTTACCACTTCAAGGCAGGCTGGGCGGGCTTCCCTCTGGTCGGCACGCCGGCGATGATGGTCGAGCACCTCGAACTGCTGGCCGAGGCTGGCATGGATGGCGTGTGCCTGAGCTGGCTGGACTACAACTCGGGCATCCGGCAGTGGAACGCCGAAGTCATGCCGCTACTCGAGCGCGCCGGCCTGCGGCAGCCTTACCGGCGCGGCGCATGAACGCCCACGGAACCGCCGAGCCGTCCCAAGGTTCCGTGCTCCCCCTCGAAGGGGCGGACACCGCAGCGCGGGGGCCTCAGGGGCTTCGGATCGTTGGCATCAGTGGCCACGTGTCGGTGCCTTCGCGCACGCTGTGGCTCACGCAGCAACTGGTCGATCAGATCGCGCTGGCGACCGGCGCCGAAAGCCAGATCCATTCGGTGATCGACGACCCGGCCGACCTCGGGCGCACGCTGGAGCGCAAGCAGGCCTCGCCGCGGCTCGAAGCGGTGCTGCGCGACATCGAGACTTGCGACCTGCTGGTCGCGGTGACGCCGGTCTACAAGGGCAGCTACGCCGGCTTGTTCAAGCACCTGATCGACCTGGTCGACATGAAGGCGCTCGCGGGGCGGCCAGTGGTCGTGGCCGCCACCGGCTATGCCGAGCGCCATGCCGGCGTCATCGATCACCTGATGCGGCCGCTGTTCGCCTTCTTCGGGGCCGAGGTCATGGTGTCTGGCATCTACGCAGGCAAGCCCGACATCGACGACCAGCAGCAGATGTCGCTGACACTGCAGGCTTCGGTGGACGCGGCGGTGCAGCAGGCCGTGCGCGCACTCGGCCGCGCTACCACCTGAACAAACCGACGAACGAACAAAAGGAACGCAGGTGGAACGTTTTCAGATGCACATCGGCGGCAAGCCGGTCGCAGCCGTCGGCGGTGACTCGTTCGACAGCATGAACCCCGCCACTGGCGAGACCTGGGCGCAGTTTCCGAAGGCCGACGCACGCGATGTCGACCTGGCCGTGAAGGCCGCCCACCTCGCTTTTGAAGACGGTGCGTGGCCGCGGCTCTCGGCCAGCGCGCGCGGTTTATTGCTGCACCGGCTCGGCGACCTGATCGCTGAGAACGCCGAGCGCCTGGCCGATCTGGAAGTGCGCGACAACGGCAAGCTGAAGGCCGAGATGCTGGGGCAGATGAAGTACCTTCCGCAATGGTTCTACTACTACGGCGGCCTGGCCGACAAGATCGAAGGCGCAGTGACGCCGATCGACAAGCCCGGCATGTTTCACTACATCACCTACGAGCCGCTGGGCGTCGTTGCGGCCATCGCGCCGTGGAACTCGCCGCTGCTGCTGGCCGCCTGGAAGATCGCACCGGCGCTGGCTGCGGGCAACACCATCGTGGTCAAGCCGTCGGAGTTCTCGTCGGCGTCGACGGTGTACTTTGCCGAGTTGGTCGCGCAGGCCGGTTTCCCGCCCGGGGTGCTCAACGTCGTCACCGGCTTCGGCCTCGATGTGGGCGAGCCGCTGGTCAAGCACCCGCTGGTCGCACGGGTTGCATTTACCGGCAGCGAGGCGGGTGGGCGCAGCGTGTACCTGAACGCGGCCGTCGATTTCAAGCGCGTGTCGCTCGAGTTGGGTGGGAAGTCGGCCAACATCGTGTTCGCCGATGCGGCGCTCGACGATGCGGTCAAGGGAATCGTGTCGGGCATCTTCGCGGCCACCGGCCAGACCTGCATGGCCGGCTCGCGGCTGCTGGTGCAGCGCGCGGTGCACGACGAGGTGGTGGCGCGGCTGGTCGAGTTCATGAAGACCGCGAAGCTCGGCGACCCGCTCGACAAGAGCACCAACGTCGGCCCGGTGTCGACGCCGCCGCAGCTGGCCAAGGTGCTGCAATACATCGACATCGCCCGCTCCGAAGGCGCGACCTGCGTGCTGGGCGGCGAGCGCTCCCGTCGCCCCGGCTGCGAGAAGGGCCTGTTCGTCGAGCCGACGATCTTCACCGGCGTGAACAACGCGATGCGCATCGCGCAGGAAGAGGTCTTCGGCCCGGTGCTGGCGGTGATTCCGTTCGACACCGAAGACGAGGCGGTGGCGATCGCCAACGACACACCCTATGGTCTGGCCGCCGGCGTCTGGACGCGCGACCTCGAACGCGCGATGACGCTGCCCAAGCGCCTGCGGGCCGGCACGGTGTGGGTCAATGCCTACCGCGTGGTCAGCTACATGGCGCCGTTCGGTGGCGTCAAGGCCTCGGGCCTGGGCCGCGAGAACGGCATCCGCGCGATTTACGAGTACCTGGAATCCAAGAGCGTGTTCATCAACCCCCGGCCCGGTATCGCCAATCCGTTCGTGCTGGCTTGACGGTGCTGAGTCGACCGCGCGAGCGAGCCACGGCTGGCCGAGCTAACGCTGGCCGAAACTCGCGGCTTCGAACAGGTCCTTGAACTCGCGCGGCTGCGAACGCCAGTATTGCGGCGGGGCCGATACCTTGGCGCCCAGCTTCGCGGCGGCGTGCCACGGCCAGCGTGGGTCGAACAGCATCGCGCGGGCCAGTGACACCGCATCGGCCTCGCCGTTGGCGATGATGGCTTCGGCCTGCTCCGCGTCCGTGATCAGGCCGACGGCCATCGTCAGCAGGCCGACGTCAGCCTTGACCCGCTGTGCATACGGCACCTGGTAGCCGGGGCCCAGCTTGATCGCCTGCGCGGGCGACAGGCCGCCGGTGGTCACATGAATGGCGGCGCAGCCGCGTGCCTTCAGCGCACGCGACAAGGCCACCGTGCCATCGATGTCCCAGCCCCCGGGCACCCAGTCGGTGGCCGAAATGCGCGCCCACACGGGTTTGTCGGCCGGAAACGCAGCGCGCACCGCATCGAACACCTCCAGAGGAAAGCGCATGCGGTTTTCCAGGCTGCCGCCGTAGTCGTCGGTGCGCTGGTTCGCAATTGGCGACAGGAACTGGTGCAGCAGGTAGCCGTGCGCCGCGTGGAGCTCGATGCCGTCGAGGCCCAGCCGCGCCGCGCGGCGGGCGGTCGCGACGAAATCGTCACGCACCTTGGCGAGCCCGGTGTGGTCGAGCGCGAGTGGCGGCACTTCGCCGGCTGAATGCGGCAGGTTCGAGGCCGACACCGTCTGCCAGCCGCCCAGCTCATCAGGCCGGATCTGTGTGCCGCCTTCCCAGGGCGCGCGGCTCGACGCCTTGCGGCCCGCATGGGCAATTTGCATCGCAACCGCGATGGGCGAATGGGCGCGGATCGCGGCCAGGACGCGTGCCAGGCCCGCCTCGTTGGCGTCGGAATACAGACCCAGGTCCTGTGGCGAGATGCGGCCCTCGGGCGACACCGCGGTGGCTTCAAGAATCAGCAGGCCGGCGCCTGACAAAGCCAGGTGACCCAGATGGATCATGTGCCAGTCGCCCGGCGTGCCATCAACGGCCGAGTACTGGCACATCGGCGCGATGACGATGCGGTTGGGCAGGCGCAGCGTGTCGAGCTGCCAGGGTGAAAAAAGCTGACTCATCAAGAGACTTTCGAATTCGTTAAAGCGGGTAGCGGCACCATCACCGCCTGACCCGGTGCGGTGCAGCCCGTGTCGCAGCAGCGGCCGGGCTGGCGGTTTTTTGTGATCGCACGCGTCTCGTCGTGCAGCACACCACGGTCCAGCAGCCGCTCGACCAACTCGACCTTGCTGCCCACCGGGTAGTGGCGCCAGATCTCCTTCTTCATCGCCGCCGGCGAGCCGCCGCCGTGCAGGCTGATCACCGAGTACCAGCCGCCCTGGTACGACGCGGTCAGGTCTTCGACGAATCGCGCCACTTCGATACGCTTGTCGTACGGCACGGCCGGGTTGGCGCGCAGCACTTCGGCCAGCGTCGCGGCGGTCGCCGGGTTGTGGTCTTCTTCGGGGCCGGGCAGGGCGACGATCAGGCCGCCGGAGACCTCGTGCGCGAGTCGGTGCATGTCGTAGATCTGGGTCGCCAGCAAGAGCTTGCCGATGTTGCTGAACACCGGCTCGGGCATGAAGCTGCCGCTGTGCTCGTCGCGGGTGCCGTAGACGCTGGCAGCAACCCCGCAGGCGAAGAAGCCTTCGGTGATCTTGATCAGCTCGACCATCGGCTCGCGCAGGCTTGCCGTCTCGCCGGGGTCGAACCCGTTGGCCTCGCACATCAATGCGCCGGCGCCGATCAGCAGGTCGCCGAAGCCGGCGCGTGCCGCGATGCAGCTGTGACGGTGGTGGGTCGCGTAGTGGTAGGTCAGCGTGCCGGAGTGTTCCCATTCGTCGGCGAAGAACACCCGCTCCCACGGCACGAACACTTGGTCGAAGATGACCACGCCGGTCGATTGGCCATAGCGGCGCGAGAACAGCGGCGCGCCATGCTCGACCTTGTCGCCCGGCCGGCCCGCAGGCCGCGCAACGATGGTGATGCCCTTCGCATCGATCGGCACCGCACAGCAGACGGCAAAGGCCGCGTCTTCCACACCCATGTTGCGGCCCGGCATCACCAGGAACTCGTGCATGTAGGGCGCGCCGGTGACGATGGCCTTGGTGCCCGAGATCACGATGCCCTGGGCGTTGCGCTCGACGATGTGGACGTAGGTGTCGGGGTTCGCCTGCTGGTGCGGCTTGCGCGAGCGATCGCCCTTTGCGTCGGTCATCGCGATGCCGAGCGACAGGTCTTCGTCCTGCACGCGCTGCAGATAAGCACCGAAGCGGGCGCGGTGTTCGGTGCGGCCGCGGGCATCGTCGATGCGTGCGCTGACCTGGCCGATGGCATTCAGCGCATCGTGTGCCAGGTAGCGCTGCGCGCAGCCGGTTTCCTGGCACAGCAGCCGCACGGCTTCGAGCTTGTTCAACAGGTCACCGGCCGACTCGTTGATGTGCAGCATGCGGTTGACCCGATTGCCACTGGTGGTCGTCTGCAGCGCCGTCATCAGCAGCGCCATCTCGGGCCGATGAGCGAAGTCGTAGGTCACGCCCAGTGCGTTGACACCTGGCTGCAGGTTGGGCGCATCAGCCACCGAATCGATCAACTGACCGTCGACGTAGACCACGGGGCGGTAACGGCGCAGCGACTCGCGGTAATCGGCGCCGGTCATCAGGTGAGCGGTAGACACAGGCGGCGCGCTCGCGGCGTTGGTGTATGGCTCGGGCAGGGCAGCGCTCATCGGGATTGGCTTGGTGTCGACATGGCGCTATTTGAACACCATGCAATTCATTGACGCAATGTAGAATTTCACCATGCCCCGATTCAGCAAGGCCCTGCTCCCACAGGCGGAGCCGAACGCTCCAGCCGCCAACGACGCCCGTACCGCACGTCAACGTGCCGTGACAGACGTGCGTCGCGAGCTTGTGCTGGCGGCCGCACGGTCGGCTTTCCTGGAACTCGGCCTCGAAGGCACGAGCCTGCGGGAGATCGCCAAGCGCGCCGGCTACACGCCCGGCGCGATCTACAGCTATTTTTCGAGCAAGGAAGAAGTCTACGGCGCGCTGCTGGGCGAGTCACTCGAACGGCTCAATGCCTTCGTCGCCGCGGCTGAGTCGGCACCTGAACGCCGACCGGCATCGGGTCACGGCGAGGCCGCACGGTTGCGCGCGGCGCAGCGCACGCTGTGGGCCAAGGCGACCGCGTTCTTCGATTTCTACCGCGAGAGCCCGCGCGACCTCGACCTCGGTTTCTACCTGTTCCACGGCATGCAGCCGCGCGGCCTGACACCGGCCTTGAACGAGCGGCTCAACGCCCGACTGCGCGATGCGTTGGCACCGACGCGGCAGGCGCTCGCAGCGCTCGGCCTGGGCACCGATGAGGCACAGGCCGAAGTGACCGCGCTGTTCGCGCACATCGTGGGCCTGCTGCTGCTCAGCCACACCGGCCGCATCCGCATGTTCCGTCAGCAATCGCAGGCGCTGTTCGACCGCTACCTCGATGCACTGATCGCACGGGCGTGCGCGCATGCACCGAAGACATCTTTGCCTCGAATGGCTGCGCGATGAGACTGATCGACCCCGCGACCTCGCTGCTGGTGCTCGTTGACTACCAGCAACGCTTGATGCCAGCCATCCACGGCGGCGCCGAGGTGTTGGCGCAGGCGGTGCGCATCGCCGAGGTCGCCCGCGAACTCGGCATCCCGGTGTTCGGCACCGAGCAGTACCCGAAAGGCCTCGGGCCCAACGTGGACGAGATCCGGCAGCGCTGTGAAGCGACCCTGTCGAAGACGCCATTCGATGCCTGCGCCGAAGGGCTGCTCGACCTGTTGCCGCTGGATGGGACGAAAGCGCCACGCGAAATCGTCATCGCCGGCTGTGAGGCCCATGTCTGTCTGCTGCAGACGGCGCTCGGCCTGCTGGCTGCGGATCTGAAGGTGTCGGTGATCGCGCAGGCCTGTGGTTCCCGAACGCCGGAGAACCACGAACTCGCGATGCAACGGCTGCGGCAGGCCGGCGCCGACATTGTCAGCGTCGAGATGGTGGCCTTCGAGTGGCTGCGCAGCAGCACGAATCGACGCTTCAAGCGCGTGCTGGCGTTGTTGAAATAGTCCGAAAGGACTGATCCGAACGGATCATTTCGGTGATCGCCGGGCGCCTCGGTGACCCTGCCGATTGCTGATCGTGCGCTGCCATGGCTCAATGACAGCGTGATGACAGACGGCGTCTCCTCGTGGTGGTTTTTCCTGTGCGCGGTCAGCGTGCTGAATGTTGCCGGCTGGCTGGCGTCGGCCCGGGGGCTCGGCCGGCGGCAGGGCGTGTTGTCGGCCGAGGTCTATGCCAGCCGTCGCCTGCAATTGCTGCTGTCGGCCGGCTACGTGCTCGGCTGCGCCTTCCGCTCGTTCATGCCGGTCTACGACGTGCAGCGGATGGTGATCGTCGATTCATGGCTGTCCAGTGTGGTGGTCGGGCGTACGGTCGCCACGGTGGCCGAGCTGTGCTTCGTTGCGCAGTGGGCGCTGATGCTGCGGGAGATTTCGCGCGCGACCGGCAGCACCGTTGGTCGGACGGTGTCGTCCGTGGTGGTGCCGCTGATCGCGATCGCGGAAACCTGCTCCTGGTATTTGGTGCTGACCACCTCGAACATCGGCCACGTGGCCGAGGAATCGATCTGGGGCCTGAGTGCTGCGTTGATGGTCGCCAGCCTGGTCGCGATCTGGCCGGTGTGTGATGCGGCGGTGCGCCGCTTGCTGGCGGTGTGGTGTGCGGTGGGTGTTGCCTATGTCGCATTCATGTTCATGGTCGATGTGCCCATGTACTGGTCGCGCTGGCTGGCCGACGAGGCCAGTGGCCGCGTCTACCTCGATCTGGCGCAAGGCCTGACCGATGTGTCGCAGCGCTGGGTGGTGTCGCACCGCTGGGTCGACTGGCAGAGCGAGGTCGTCTGGATGTCGCTGTACTTCAGCGTCGCCGTGTGGCTCAGCATTGCGCTCGTACACGCACCGGTGCTGGTGCGCCGCGGCCCTTCAGGGCCTAGGAGTCTGGGCGGCAGAAGGCCGCTGTCGTGAAAACTCGTGATTTCAGGGGTTCCTTACCCCTTGGCACGCTCGAGAAAATCGCTCCTGCGCGA
>JAYVEB010000102.1:0-4960 GCA_043749095.1 Burkholderiales bacterium
CCAGGGCTTCGATGACGATAGCTGGCAGCACGATGGCGTCGGCCGGGCAGCGTGCCGGGGCGTCGTCACCCGGATTCCAGCCACCTGCTTCGTCGTTCAGGCTGGCGGGTCGGGCAAAGCCCAGCTGCGCGGTCAGCTGGCTCATGCTGGCGTGCGTGCGCGCGGATGCCAGTGCGCGGTCGTATTCGGCATTGGCATAGGCGCGGCGCGCGGTGTAGAGCTCATTCTCGGCATTCAGCAAATCGAGAAGGCTGCGTTGGCCGATGTCGAACTGCTGGCGGTAGGCATCACGCGCCTTCTCGATGGCCAGCGTGTTGCGGTCCAGCAGCACCAGCTGCTCGGTCAGCTTGCGAGTGTCGTTGTACGCAATGGCCGCGGTCTGGCGCACGCCCTGACAGGCCTTGTCGCGCAGGTCTTCGGTCTGGCTGAGCAGGTTGGCCTGCTGGCGCACCCGGGCCTGATCTGAACCGCCGTTGAACAGGTTCCAGTTCAGCACCAGCTCAGCCGAGCTGTCGTGCTTTTGGTCGCGCACACCGTCAAAGTTGTTACCTGCACCGCTGCGCACCCGCGCCTCGATGCGTGGTTGGAAAGCAGACTCGCGCACTTGGCCCGAGAGGCGCGCAGCGCGCACCGCCTCGATGCTGGCACTGACCGCCGGGCTCTGGACGACTGCGCGGTGGAGCACCTCGGTGCTGCTGGGAGGCAGCTGTGCGCTGAGCACGATCAACGGCGGTGTGACGTCGGTGCGCTGCGGCGGCATCTCGCCCACGACGCGCACGTAACGCGCCATCACGTCGTGCAGGTTGGCGGTTTCGGTGGTCAGGTTAGATTCGGCCAGAGCCAGCCGGGCGTTGGCCTGCTCCAGGTCCACCCCGCGTCCGACCCCGGCGCGAAAACGCGACTGGATCTGCTGCGAGGCATAGCGATGCTGCACATAGTTGTCTTCCGCCAGCGCCACCAGCCGCTGGAAACGCTGCACGTCGTACAGCGCACGCGCGGCTTCCAGCGTCGTCTGCTCGGTCGCTTCCAGCAGGTCGAAGTAGCGGGCCAGTCGGTCGTGGCCGAAGCGATCGATCTCGCGCTGCGTGCCCAGCCCGTCCCACAGCAGCTGGGTCAGCGTCAGGGCGACGCCGCAGCGATTCATCGACTCGTTCTGTGGCAGGCGGGAGGTGATCTTGTCCCGGTCGATACCGACGCTGGCGTTCAGGTCCACCCGAGGCAGCAGCCCACCCCGTGCCGCGTCAACCGCATCGCCCGCGGCGCGGTAGGCGTTGAAGCGCGAAGTCACCTCCGGACTCGTTGCCAGCGCCTTCTCGACCGCACGGTGCAAAGGATCGGCAGCGACGCTCGTCGTCTGCGCTCGCAACGGTTGTCCGTTGCACAGCAAAACAACGGCGAGGGCAATCAGGGAACGTGTAGGGCGCATGAATGAGTGTCGTGGCGAGATGCCGATGTGGCAGTCGATCGGCCGTTTAACAGGAAGAACGCGGAATGAAAACAAGTTCATGTCCCCGTGGCACCGACGCCGCCCTGAAATTGACTCAATTGCAACGAGAGTGGTTCTGCCCCGATCCCCACCCCCCTCAGCCGCGGTGGATCGGCGATCTCGTGGCGTCGGTGGCTCAAGTTGACTGGAGAGCGGACGACAACGAGGCGTCACACTTGCGCCTGCGTTCCCTGCGAAGGTCACCGAACTCACCCCCTGACGCCCGTGCCCACGAGCGCACCCCACGCCCGTGAATCGCCGTGATCCCCTGACCGCATTCGCCCGCCGCTGCCAGTGCTGGATTGCGCGTGGCATGCTGGTGGTCGGCTTGCAGGCGGCGGTCTGGGCGACGCAGCCGGGGGACGCCGACCGCATGGCGTTTGCAGCCCAGGCGCAGGGCCCGAAAGCGGTGGCCGGCTGGCAGGCGCTGCGTCCGGTGCTGACGGCGGCGCAGGCTCAGGGCGACATCGTGCGGCTGCAAGCCATCAACGATTTCTTCAACCGACGCATCGAGTTCCGCGACGACCTGCAGGTCTGGGGGCAGATCGACTACTGGGCCAGCCCCTTCGAGATGCTGGGCAAGGGCGCGGGCGATTGCGAAGACTTTGCATTGGCGAAGTACTTCAGCCTGCGCGCGGTCGGTGTGGCTGAGAACAAGCTTCGGCTGGTCTACGTGCGTGCCGAGCTGGGCGGGCCCGGCGGGCCAGTACAGGCCCACATGGTGCTCGCTTATTACGCGCTGCCGGATGCCGAGCCACTGATTCTCGACAACCTGATTTCCGAGCTGCGCCCGGCCTCGCGTCGCCCCGATCTGACGCCGGTGTTCAGCTTCAATGCCGAAGGCCTGTGGCAGGGCACCGGTGCGCAGTCTGCCGGTGATCCGCTGGCGCGGCTGTCGCGCTGGCGCGACGTGCTGGCCAAGGCCCGCGCAGAAGGGTTCCCGCCATGACGCTGCATTGCCAATTCATCGATTACAAGGAGCGATCATGTCGTTGATTCGTCAAGTCTGGCTGCTGCTGCTGGCCACTGTGCTCCTGGCCTTCGTCGGCAGCATCGGCGTGGCCACCACCTCGGCGCGCGATCTGCTGCAAACGCAGTTGCGGCTGAAGAACAGCGACAACGCCGCATCGCTGGCGCTGGCGCTGGCGCTGTCGCAGCAGAAGGGCGATGCGGAACTGATGTCGCTGCTGATGGCCGCGCAGTTCGACACCGGCTACTACCGGCGCGTGCAGCTGCGCTCGGCCGACGGCAAGCTGGTGTTCAACCGGGAGGCCGGCACGCCATCGGGCTCGGCACCCGCGTGGTTCGTGGCCATGGTGCCGATCGCCTCGCAGCCTGGTGGCGCGCAGGTCTCCGATGGCTGGCGGGCCCTGGGCCAGGTGCTGGTGGAAAGCCAGGAGTCGTATGCCCACGATGCGCTGTGGTCCAGCACGCTGCGCACCGCGCTGGCGATGGGGCTGGTCGGGCTGCTCGCGGCCGGCCTCGGCTGGGTGGTGGTGCGGCGCATCAGCCGCCCGCTGGACGTGGCGGTGGCGCAGGCCCATTCGCTGGAGCAGGGGGAGTTCGTCACTGCATCCGAGCCCCGGGTGCCCGAACTGCAACGGTTGGCACGCGCGATGAATTCGCTGGTCGAGCGGCTGCGTGTGACGTCGCGGGCGCAGGCCGGGCAGCTCGACACGCTGCACCGCCAGCTCAATGGCGATGCGCTGACCGGTTTGTCCAACCGCAGCCACTTCCTGTTCCAGCTGGCGGCCTCCTTGCAACGCGAAGACGGCCCGGCAGAGGGCGGCCTGGTGCTGCTGCGGGTGATGGAGCTGGCCGCGCTGAACCGCCAGTTCGGCCATGCAGCGACCGACCGCATGCTGGTGACGATTGCGCAGTCGCTGCAGCCGTATGCCGACGAGGTCAAAGGCTGCTTCCTCGGCCGCCTGAACGGCTCCGACTTCGCGTTATGCCTGCCGGCGGCTGGGGTGGTCCACGAAACGGCGCAGACGCTCGCGCAAGCCTTGCACCTCGTGCTGCCGACGCTGGGCAGCGGCGCGGCGGTGTGCATCGGCGCGGTCGAGGTGCACCGCGGCACGCAGGCCGCTCAGGTGATGAGCTCGGCCGATGCGGCGTTGGCGCGGGCCGAGAACCGCGGCCCGTTCGCCGTCGAGTTCGGCCCGCATCCGCCGGGCGCGCTGGCCGTTCTGGGTGAAGGCGCGTGGCGGCAGCGCATCCAGCAGGCGCTGGGTCAGGCCGAACGGGTGCGGCTGATGGAGTTCCCGGTGCTCAATGCGCAGCGGCAGCTGGTGCATCTGGAATGTCCGCTGCGGCTGCAGCTCGAAACCGACGGCACCTTCGAGCCCGCCGCACGCTGGTTGCCGCTGGCGGTGCGCAGTCGCCTCACCAGCGCGGTCGACGAGCGTGCACTGGCGCTGGCGCTCCGCGCCGCCGATCACGACGGTCGCCCGCGCTGTGTCAATGTGTCGCCGGCCTCCTTGCTCGACAGCGGCTTCGCGGCCCGCGTGCGTGCGCTGCTGTGGACCATGCCGCAGGCGGCACGGTTGATCTGGCTGGAGGTGACCGAGACCGCGGCGGTCGATCATTTCGAGCTGCTGCGTGAACTGGGCCGGCAGCTGCGGCCCACCGGCGCTCGCTTCGGCATCGAGCACGCGGGCGAGCGCCTGGGGCAGATCCCGCGGCTGTTCGAGGCCGGCCTCGACTACCTGAAGCTCGACGCCTCGGTGATTGCCGGTGTGGGCCGTGACGAGCACCGCGCGCTGTTCGTGCGCAGCACCGTCGGCCTGCTGCACGGCCTGCGCATTCAGGTCTACGCCGAAGGGGTGACCGACGCCATCGACGCCGCTCGACTGTGGGACTGCGGCGTCGACGGCGCCACCGGGCCGTGGATCAGCACGCTGGATGTCGTACCGTGAGGTGTGCCGTTCTCAGTCTGTGACCAGTTTGCCGCGTTGCAGCAGGTCGTTGATGACCTGGTGGTCGTTGCTGAAACTGCCGACCAGGTTCAGCCCTGTGAGCGTGATCACCTGATCGACCGCCGCTGGCGTGTAGCTGCTCGCGAAGCCGCCGGTCGAGCTGATCTCGACGACGGTGTTACCGCCGACCGCCGAGAAGTGCAGGTAGTTGGCGAGGTTGCCTTCGTGTGGCGTGATCGTCAGTGCGTTGGTCAGCCCGATCGACGCGGGCAACGCCACCGTGTTCGCCGCATGCGATTCGCCGACCAACAGGTCGCGCAGGTCCAGCACATCGCCGCCGTGCGGCGTGTTGTCGAAGTCGGTGATGACGTCGCGCGCCGGCGTGCCTGCCGTTCCCGCATCGCCCAGCGACCAGCGGAACACGTCGTGGCCCGCGCCGCCGTTCAGCGTGTCTTTGCCTAGGAGTTTGGGCGGCAGAAGGCCGCTGTCGTGAAAACTCGTGATTTCAGGGGTTCCTTACCCCTTGGCACGCTCGAGAAAATCGCTCCTGCGCGAT
>JAYVEB010000103.1:0-4932 GCA_043749095.1 Burkholderiales bacterium
CACCTTGACGCTCAGCACACAGCACAGGCCTTCGCGCATGTCGTCGCCGGTCACTTCGACCTTGGCCTTCTTGGCCACCTCGGTGTCGTCGATGTACTTGTTGATGACGCGCGTCATCGCGGCGCGCAGACCGGTCAGGTGGGTGCCGCCGTCACGCTGGGGAATGTTGTTGGTGAAGCACAGCACGTTCTCGCTATAGCCGTCGTTCCACTGCATCGCCACATCAGTGGTGATGGTCGTGCCCTGGTCGCTGACCTTCTCGCCCATCGCGCCGAAGATCGTCGGGTGCAGTACCTTCTTGCCGGTGTTGACGTACTGCACGAAGCCCTTGACGCCTCCGGCATAGGCGAAGGTGTCTTCCTTGTTGTTGCGCTCATCGACAAGGCGGATCTTCACGCCGTTGTTCAGGAAGCTCAGCTCGCGCAGCTTCTTCGCGATGATGTCGTAGTGGAAATCGATGTTCGAGAAGATTTCCAGGTCGGGCAGGAAGTGCACTTCGGTGCCGCGCTTCTCGGTCTCACCGGTGATGCGCAAGGGCGACACCTCGAAGCCATCGCGCACCTCGAGCAGGCGGTCTTGCGGAATGCCCTGCTTGAACTCCATGAAGTGCGTCTTACCGTCGCGCCGTACCGTCAAACGCAGCCACTTGCTCAGGCCATTGACGCAGCTCACGCCCACGCCGTGCAGGCCGCCCGAGACCTTGTAGCTGTTCTGGTTGAACTTGCCGCCGGCGTGCAGCTCGGTCAGCGCGATCTCGGCCGCACTGCGCTTGGGCTCGTGCTTGTCGTCCATCTTGACGCCGGTCGGAATGCCACGGCCGTTGTCGGTGACGGAAATCGAGTTGTCGGAATGGATGGTCACGACGATGTCGTCGCAATGCCCTGCCAGCTATTCGTCGATGGAGTTGTCGACGACCTCGAACACCAGGTGGTGCAGACCGGTGCCATCTGATGTGTCGCCGATGTACATGCCCGGGCGCTTGCGCACCGCTTCGAGCCCTTCGAGGATCTGGATGCTGCCTTCACCGTAAGCGGCGCTTTGTGCCGCATCGTCGGCGGCTTTGGCAGTCTTCTTTGCTGCGTCGTCAGAAGGAATCGATTCACTCATAGATTGGCTTCAAAGGGCCTGCAAGGCCCGGGTGATCTTCGATACAAAACCAACCGCTTGGGCGGCAGGCAGGGGGGAGTGCAGAGCGGATACGAGCCGCACCGCGGCTCAGATCCGCATCGGCATCACGACGTACTTGAACCCGGCCTGTTCTGGCACTGTGATCAGCACGCTGGAATTGGTGTCCTGGAGTTCTAGCTTGATCATCTCGGCGCTTATGTTGGATAGCGCGTCCATCAGGTACGTGACGTTGAAGCCGATCTCGATGGTGTCGCCACCGTAGTCGATCTCGATCTCTTCCTTGGCCTCTTCCTGCTCGGCATTGCTCGACGCAATGCGCAAGGTGCCGGGCTCGATGTTGACGCGCACGCCCTTGAATTTCTCGCTGGTCAGGATGGCGGCGCGCTGCAGGCTCGACAGCAAGGGCGCGCGGCCCAACGTGATCTGGTTCTTGTGATTCTTCGGGATCACGCGGTTGTAGTCGGGGAACTTGCCTTCAACCAGCTTGGTGACGAACTCCATGCCGCTGAAGCTGAACTTGGCCTGGTTGCCGGCGAAGCGCAACTCGATGGAGCTGTCGTCGTTGCCCTTGTCGTCTTTCAGCAGGCGCTGCAACTCGAGCACGGTCTTGCGCGGCAGGATCACTTCCTGTTTCGGGATCTCGGTGTCCAGCGTGGCGTGGGCCAGGGCGAGGCGGTGGCCGTCTGTTGCGACCAGGGTCAGCGTCTTGCCTTCGGCGACGAACAGGATGCCGTTGAGGTAATAGCGGATGTCGTGCACCGCCATCGCGAAGTGCACCTGGTTGATCAGGCTTTTCAGCGTGGCCTGCGGCACCTTGAAAACCGGACCGAAATCGGCTGCTTCCTGCACCAGCGGGAAGTCTTCGCTGGGCATGGTCTGCAACGTGAAACGGCTTTTGCCGCCTTGCAGCGTCAGTTTGTTCTGGTTGGCGCTCAACGTGACGATCTGATCGACCGGTAACGAGCGCAGGATGTCGATCAGCTTGCGTGCACCCACCGTAGTTGAGAAGCTGGCCGCATCGCCATCAAAAGTGCCGCGGGTACGCACCTGGATTTCGAGGTCTGATGTTGTGAACTCGATCTCGCCGCCGTTCTTGCGCAACAGCACGTTGGCGAGGATCGGCAACGTATGCCTGCGCTCGACGATGCCCGACACGGATTGCAGTGCATTCAGTAATTTTTCTTGCGCCGTCTTCAAGACAATCATGTGAGCCTCTCAAATTAGCCGTAGTAGTAGGGGTCGCCGTTTTCTGTGCACAACCCCATTTTCTGCCTATACATCAACCATTTAGCGGTGGACCAACCCTGTGCGTTAACGCCCTTGATGTGCGGGAGTCAGGTACAACAACTTTGCAATTTTCTGAATTGCTGTGGACAAGGCGTCCTTGTGCCGAAGTTGTCCCCAGTGTTGTGCCTTGACAGAAGTTCAAAGGGTCAGCCTTTCAGCGTCTGTTCCAGCACGTGCAGTTGCTGATTCAACTCAGGGTTCTTCTGCCGCTCGGCGGAAATCTTGCGCACCGCATGCAGCACAGTGGTGTGGTCGCGGCCACCAAACAATTCACCAATTTCCGGTAGGCTTTTCTGCGTCATTTCCTTGGCCAGGTACATCGCGATCTGGCGCGGCCGTGCGATGCTGGCTGGCCGCTTCTTCGAATACATGTCGGCGATCTTGATCTTGTAGAAGTCGGCCACGGTCTTCTGGATGTTCTCGACGCCGATCTGTCGGTTCTGGATCGACAGCAGATCCTTCAGCGCATCGCGGGCCAGTGCGATGCTGATGTCCTTCTGGCTGAAGCGCGAATAGGCCAGGATCTTGCGCAGTGCGCCTTCGAGCTCGCGCACATTGGCGCGCACGTTCTTTGCGACGAAGAAGGCCACGTCCTCCGGCATCGGCGTGCCTTCGGCGTCGGCCTTCTTCATCAGGATCGCGACGCGCATTTCCAACTCGGGCGGCTCGATGGCCACCGTCAGCCCGGCGTCGAAGCGCGATGTCAGCCGCTCGTCGATATCCACCAGCCCCTTCGGGTAAGTGTCGCTGGTCATGATGATGTGCGCCTTCTTCGCCAGCAGCGCTTCGAAGGCATTGAAGAACTCTTCCTGCGTGCGTTCCTTGCCGGCGAAGAATTGCACATCGTCGATCAGCAGCAGATCAAGCGAGTGGTACTTGGCCTTCAGCTCGTCGAAGGTCTTGCGCTGGTAGTTCTTCACCACGTCGGTGATGAACTGCTCGGCGTGCAGGTACAGCACCCGCGCATCGGGCCGGTCGGCCAGCAAGGCGTTGCCTACCGCATTCATCAGATGGGTCTTGCCCAGACCGACGCCGCCGTAGATGAACAGCGGGTTGTACATCTGCCCCGGTGCGCCGGCCACGTGCAGAGCCGCGGTGCGCGCCATCTGGTTGGCGCGTCCTGGCACCAGGTTCGAGAAAGTCAAGCCCAGGTTGAGCCGGTGGCGCGATTGCGTTGCTGCCGTGCCTGCGGATGGTGCTTGCGTCCCACCATTGACCGACGCAAGCACTGGATGGGCGGGCGCGACCCGCGGCACGATTGAAATCGATCCGTTGATGGGCAAAGCCGAGTGGCTGGTCGGCGTGCTCAGCGCGGCGGCACGAAGCACCCCGTCACGAGGGGCCAGGTTGATTTCCAACCGAACCGGTTTGCCGGCCAACTCGGACAGCACCGCTTCGATGCGCCTGCCGTATTGGTTGCGTATCCAATCGAGCTTGAACCGGTTCGGCACCAGCAGGCTCGCGACGGCCCCAGCAGCGCTGTCGGACACCGCGGCGGCCTGCAGCGGCCGGATCCAGGTGTTGAACTGTTGTTCGGGCAATTCAGCGGCGAGTCGCTCGCAGCCGCGTTGCCAAAGGTCTTCGGTCATGTTGTGAAGAACCGCGCTTCCGAGGCACCACAGTCTATATGAAAGGGGTCGGGGAAAGCGAGTTATCCACAGATTGAAAACGCAGATTCATCTGGGAGCGATGGTCCGGTATGGAACGCAGCGCGTTCAATCGCTTTTGACGGAAAGTCAGTTTCTTGGTTTAATCCGCGGTTGCCTTGCCAACGCACGGGCCGAAACGAAGGGCGTGGCCTTTCTGATACGGCCGGGGCCCAGGTCCCGGATTGCACATTGTGCTGACCCTGCGCATGGCGCCGATCCACCACCGCCTTTGCGCTTCGGCGACCGGGCAACATCATTTATCTCTGGATACGCCATGAAACGCACCTACCAAGCCTCGAAGACCCGCCGCGCCCGTACCCACGGCTTTCTGGTTCGCATGAAGACCCGCGGCGGTCGCGCGATCATCAACGCCCGCCGCGCCAAGGGCCGCAAGCGCCTCGCGGTCTGAATTCAGGTCCTCGCCTGACCGCAGGCAGCGCACGGTGAGCGCACCGAGAGTCGCCGTGACCCAAGCTCTGACACAAGCCAGCGATTTCACCCAAGTGCTGAATGCGCCGCCCCATGCGCGTACGGCGCACTTCGTGGTGCATCATCTGCCGCGTCGGCCATCTGCCGGGAAAAAAGCGGTTTCCATCGCCGGTGCAGCAGACTTGTCAACAGCATTGATCCCCGAGCTTTCCCTGCCTGTGGATGAAATGCCGTTGACCGGACTTTGGCTCGGTCTGGTCGTGCCGAAACGGCATGCCAAGCGCGCTGTCACCCGAACTTTGCTCAAGCGGCGCATCCGCGCTGCAGTCGCCGCGACGGCGAACGCGCTACTGCCAGGTTTGTGGGTGGTTCGACTGCGCACGCCGTTTGATCGGAGTGAATTCATCAGCGCCACGTCCGACCGGCTGGACAACGTGGC
>JAYVEB010000104.1:0-4919 GCA_043749095.1 Burkholderiales bacterium
CTGATCGGCTCGGCCAAACTCAATGGCCTTGATCCCGAAGCCTATCTGCGCACGGTAATGTCGCAGATCGCCGAGCATCCGGTGAACCGGGTCGCGGAACTGCTGCCCTGGAACCTGCGTGGTGCCGTTCCCGTTGCCGCTGACAAGATCGCCACCGCTACAGCATAGTCCCCACTTAAAAATAAGTGGGGACTTGTTCGGCCCCCGCCGTACCTACCCAGTCTATCGAAATCACGCCGCGCAAGATGCTGTGGCCGTACGCTTACCAGCAATACAAGCGCTACGTCTTTCATCAGCCCCGGGCCATCGAGATTTACGATGCCGTTTGCTTGATCCTCAGCCTGCGCTCGGCGAACATGTTCCGGATTCGCTAACACTTTTTCCGCTATCTCTTTCGTTAGAGTTGGATACGAATCGACGATTTCATCGATCGATAAGCCATCGCGAAGATTGTCAAAAAGCACATCAATCGGCACACGCGTGCCAAAGAAGCACGGCGTGCCGTCCATGATATCGGGGCAGATTATGATCAGCTGCTCCACCATGTGGTCTCTTTCGATGCTTGTTCAAACACTAATCAATCCGGCTTGTTGAGTCGGCACACCTATCACCAATTTTGCATGGCACTCAGCCCCGCGCGCTGATTTCCAGTCATGGTCGGTCCATTGATTCCGAGACGAATTGATAGTCATTTCTAAGCGGATTTAGGCCGTTGGTCCAGGCTTTTTTGAAGCGTCTGCAAACCTCCGTTTTCTTGACGATGCTCTTGGCTTAATTTCCCGAAAGCGCTCGTTATCACTTAAGATGCCAAGGTGCAAACAGTTGCCAACGGTTGGCTAACGAAGGACCGATCCGGACATGGTTTCCGTAGGAACTGCGACACTCGTCTAAGCAGAACTTCAGCGGTCGCACGCGAATCACGAAAGTTTCCTGCCGTGAAGCTATTGCGACCGGGGGACCGGTTCCTCACTGGGTTGGGTCAATTCTTTGATTTACGGTTGGATTGGAATGAATATTCAGAGTCGCAATAACGTCAGTATCCACAGTGACGGTCCGATCACCATGTTGTTTGCTCATGGATTCGGCTGTGACCAAAGCATGTGGCGGTTTCTTGCGCCTTCTTTCCAGGACCGTTTCAGAGTGATTACATTTGACTCCGTGGGAAGCGGTGGTTCGGACCTCAATGCCTACGATTACGAAAAATATGGTTCCCTGCATGGTTATGCTGCGGACGTTCTGGAGATAATCGACGCGTTTTCAGTCGGACCAGTGGTGTTCGTCGGTCATTCTGTCAGCGCCATAATTGGCTTGCTAGCGGCAAACCAGGCACCAAGCAAGTTTGCCGCCCATCTGATGATCGGCCCCTCCCCCTGCTACATCAACGATGGCGACTATGCCGGCGGATTTACGCGTGACGATATCGACGATCTTCTGGCGACCATGGAGGGCAATTATCTCGGCTGGTCTAGTAGCATTGCTCCGGTAATCATGGGCGCGCCGGATCAGCCGCATTTGCAAGCTGAACTCACCGGCAGCTTTTGTCGGAACGACCCGAAACTCGTAAGGCATTTTGCTCAAGTAACGTTTTTATCCGACCACCGGGCCGATGTGGCGAAGTCACGCACGCCCAGCCTAATCCTTCAGTCGAGCGATGATCTGATTGCGCCGCTTCAGGTTGGCCAGTTCATGCACGAAAAGATGCCGGGTAGCATACTGCGCGTTATCAACAATGTTGGACATTGCCCCCATTTAAGTGCGGCGACTGCGAGCTATCAGGCGATGGACCAATTTTTGTCGCGTTCGATCGCGTAACGATGATCTGCGCAACACCACTGCCACAAGATAATCTGCTGTTTGAGCATGCTGCCTGCGGCTTGGTCGTGGCTGATGTCGATGGAACTATCCTGCGTGCCAACACAACCTTCTGTAATTGGCTTGACTACACCGCAGCCGAATTGATCGGACAGCGTCGGATACAAGAATTTTTTACGATGGGCGGTCGAGTCTTCCACCAAACGCATTGCACGCCCATGCTCGAGCTGCGAGGTTCGGTTGCAGAGGTGCAGGTCGACCTGCTGCACCGGGACCGCACGCGCCTGCCCATGTTAATCAACATTGTTCGGCATCGGCACGGCGACGTCATACATGATGCGTTTGCCCTGTTCATCGCAACCGATCGTCGCTCCTATGAGCGAGAACTGCTCGCTGCGCGCAAAGTGGCCGAAGCGGAACTTGAAGCAAGGCTTGGCGCCGAAGCGCGCCTTAATGAGACAAATCAGAAGCTTTCCG
This sequence comes from Burkholderiales bacterium, assembly GCA_043749095.1. Classification (GTDB taxonomy): domain Bacteria; phylum Pseudomonadota; class Gammaproteobacteria; order Burkholderiales; family Burkholderiaceae_C; genus PBB1. Next base: position 2,290 of record JAYVEB010000104.1, read on the forward strand.
TGGCAAATCGTCGGAAAGATGAATTTCTTGCAACACTGGCGCATGAGCTCCGCACACCTTTAGCGCCGATGCGCAATGTGTTAGAAGCGGTAAAACAGCAGTCGCTGAACGCATCCCTGCAGGAATGGTCGTTTGAGGTGCTCGACCGCCAGCTGACGCACATGACGCATTTGGTCGATGATCTGATGGAAGTATCGCGAATTACCCAAGGACGCCTAGAGCTACGGCGCGCGCCGGTCGACCTTGTCGCCATCCTGCGTTCAGTGCTGGACGATGTCGCTGCATTTGCGAAGACCGCAGCGCATACGCTGGAGTTCGTTATGCCCGAGCAAGCAATTACAGTGGACGCCGATGCAACTCGGCTTAACCAGGTGTTTGCAAATCTGCTTACCAATGCAATTAAATACACCCCGACGGGCGGCAAAATTTCAGTCACGGCAACCCGGCAAGGTGCCGAGGCCGTGGTTGCGGTACGGGATACCGGAATCGGTATCCCGGAAGAATCGTTGTCGACCATATTTGAAATGTTTTCGCAGCTGTCGCCGGCGCTGGAGCGGTCAAAGGGTGGACTGGGAATCGGCTTGGCACTGGTACGTGGCCTGGTGGCGCTGCACGATGGCACGATCAGCGTCGCCAGCGACGGTACTGGCATGGGCAGCGAGTTTACTGTGCGCCTGCCCGGGATCGAGGCATTGCTCCCAATGGCCCCTCCGCCGCTCGAGGAGAGCAGCTCGAAGCGTTATCGAATCTTAGTAGTCGATGACAGCGTGGACGCTGCTCAAAGCTTGGCCATGGCGCTTGACCTGTTCGGTCATGACACAGCAATCGCATACGATGGGGCAACAGCGCTGCAGGTGGCTGCCGAAATTAAGCCGCAAGTAATGCTACTTGATATCGGATTGCCTGACCAAAATGGTTATGACGTTGCTCGCCAAATCCGACGTGAGACTTGGGGCGCCGAGGTTTTTCTGATTGCAGCAACCGGCTGGGGTCAGGAAACGGATAAGCATCTTGCCCAAGAAGCTGGTTTCGACGCCCATCTTACGAAGCCTATAGATTTTGGCAAACTTCGTATTTTGTTGGCGCAGCGGCAGTTATCGACAATGTAATGATCAAAGGGCAGTGACGGAGTCTGGCATGGACTACTGCAGCGGGTAGCGCCGTCAACCGTAACGAATTGCAAACAGCGCCTGCTATAGATTGTTATTAAAAATACAATAATTATCCAACAAACCTCCGTTTAATAAACAGTAACTCGTATACCAAAAGGTGATTTTTTAAGACAATGAAGGGTTATATATAGCTTCACCTTGCGTACCTGACTAAACTGCTATTCCCTCTGGGAAAGAAACCTGTGCGCCTCATATCTGCTACTTCTAACCACCCATTGCGGCTTGCTGATTTCATTCTGGCAAATCTCGAGCCTATCTTGCAAAAATGGGAGGCTTTTGCCAGCACGATTCTTCCAGAGTCCAAGCTGAGCAGCAAAGAGCTGCGTGACCATGTACGTCAGATGCTCGATGGCATCGCTATAGACCTGAAAACGTCACAAACAAGCACGGAACAAGCACGAAGTCTGAGGGCTTGGCCCCGCGTGGCGATGAAGACACTGCAGCCGAATCGCATGACGATACGCGCCTGGCATCGGGTTTTTCGATGGATCAGATGGTATCTGAGTACAGGGTGTTGACGATTGCCCAGAACTGATCCACTGGTCCAGTTTCAAGCGATTTCCAACACATGTGGGCAAGCTCGGTTGGTTCGACCGTGTTTTTTCCTCGCCGTCGAATCACCGGGTGCACCATGCAATTAACCCGCAATACATTAACAAGAACTACGGCGGTATGCTGGTGATCTGGGACCGCATGTTTGGTACCTTTGCCGAAGAACAGGAAACCTGCGTCTTCGGTACCCAGACGCCCCTAGCGAGCTGGGATCCGCTCTGGGCGGTCTCAAGCGTGTATGTCAGCCTGACTCGTGATGCCATCCGCACCGGCAGTGTTCGCGACAAACTTCGTATCTGGTTCATGCCGACCGGTTGGCGTCCGGCCGATCTGCTCGCCGCTGCGGAAGCGGTTCCCCGTGCCGCCGCGCCGGTAACACGATACGACCCGCCCGTGAGCCGCGCGCATGCGGTCGTCGCGATCTTACAACTGGTGTTCATGGTGATCCTGACGGCCACACTGTTAAGCCGTGCCGATGCGCTCCCATGGCTGCCTGCCGCATTGCTGTGCGCCGCCATCGCGTTCGGTCTCTGGATCGCAGGAGCCGTAATGCAGAGCCGAGTGGGTCCACGGCTTGCATTTCTAGGCAATGTCCTGATCCTGTCGACTGCAATGTTGACCCGATGGTGACCTGGTCACCGCATTTGGTCGATGTGGGAGGTCGCCTCCGGCGTCTGTGGTTTGGCCTGATGCTGTCGCTGGCGGCCGGTACCACGTTCGCTGATATGACTTTGCCAGACCACCTCGTAGGCAATGTCGGTGCCGCCATCTACGCCACCCGGCTTCAGACGAACCGCCCCCATGAGTCGCCCTTGGTGCTGCCGTTTGTGTATGCTGATTATGAGCGCCTGTTTGCGCGGGTCGATACTATTGGCGTGAAGACGGTCCAACTCGGCTATGGGTATC
>JAYVEB010000105.1:0-4915 GCA_043749095.1 Burkholderiales bacterium
GCGGCGAGTGCAAGTGGTTCCTGCGCCTGCGGCGCTGTGACCTTCGTCACCTGCCAGGCACGTGCAATGCCCGCCACGTCGGGCAGCCGAATCCAGGTGGCGTTCGCGTCGACGTGCAGGCCCCAGACGGGCAGGCCTTCGGTGGCGCGATGCGCGCGCTCCCCGCTCACGCCGATCAGTGCCACTTCGGAGCTTGCCTCACTCAGCTTGCACTGCGCACGCAGCACGAACATCGACAGGCGCTTCAGCGTCGCAGCCAACACGCTCGCATGGCAGGCCAGCAGCACCTCCTCGTCGCTCGGTTTCCAGATCACGAAGCTCGCCAGCAAACGGCCCTTGGCCGAGCAGTAGCCCGCCAGCCGCGCTTGACCCAGCCCGAGCGACTGGACGTCCTGCGTCAACTGACCATTCAGAAACTTGGCCGCCTCTGCCCCGACGGCGCGTATCACGCCCCAGTGGCACAGCGGCACGGCAAGCGACGACATCGAAGGCAAGGTCATGCGCCGATTATGATTTGCACGATGTTGCCCGGCAGCCCTCGATGTCATGCAAAAGTCCGCACCCAGGGTGTCGGCGGACCGATCGGGGACATCGGATGAAGCGCTGGGTGGCCACGGCCCTGATCGTGCTGACCGCACTGGCTGCGGCTGCTGCGTTGTGGGTGTACTTCTGGTTGCACAGGCCGCTCGATCTGGCCACCGACACCGTCGAGACGTCGATTGAACTCGGCACCTCGCCACGCAACATCGCCAATGCCTGGGTGGAGGCTGGCGTGCGTGCGCCGGCATGGCTGCTGTACGAATGGTTCCGCTGGTCGGGTGAGTCCCGCCGCATCCGTGCCGGCAGCTATGAAATCGATCGCCAGACCACACCGGTCTCGCTGCTGGGCATCATGGTGCGTGGCGACGAATCGAAGGCCTTCGTGCGGCTGAACGAAGGCTGGACGCTGCAACAGTTCCGCGCCGAGCTGGCGCATGCCGAAGCGCTGAAACCGACCACCGCGGCGATGAGCAATGCCGAACTGATGGCTGCGCTGGGCGACGCCTCAACACCGGCCGAGGGTCGTTTCTACCCCGACACTTATTCGTACAGCAAAGGCAGCGCCGACATCGCCGTGCTGCGGCGGGCACACCATGCGATGCAGCAGCGGCTCGCCGCCGCCTGGGCCGCGCGAGCGACCGACACGCCGCTGCGCACCCCCAACGAAGCCCTGACGCTGGCGTCCATCGTCGAGAAGGAAACCGGTCAGCCGGAGGACAGAGGCAAGGTGGCCGCGGTGTTCATCAACCGCCTGCGCATCGGCATGCCGCTGCAGACCGACCCGACAGTGATCTATGGTCTGGGCGCCGCTTTCGACGGCAACCTGCGCAAGCGCGATCTGCAAGCCGACACACCCTACAACACCTACACCCGCAACGGCCTGCCGCCCACGCCGATTTCGATGCCGGGCAAAGCTTCGTTGCTGGCGGCGGTGCGCCCCGATGCGTCCCGGGCGCTGTACTTCGTGGCGCGCGGCGATGGTTCCAGCGAATTCAGCGAGAACCTTGCCACCCATAATCGCGCCGTCAGCAAGTTCCAGCGCGGGCGTTAGGGCCCGTCAAGTCCAGCAGCTAGACGCACCAGCCACAAGAACGGAATGCGCGGTCGGTTCATCACATTCGAAGGCATCGACGGTGCCGGCAAGAGCAGCCACATCGAGCCGCTGGCGGCACACCTGCGTTCGGTCGGACACACCGTGCGGGTCACCCGCGAGCCGGGCGGAACACCGCTGGCAGAACGACTGCGCGAAGCGCTGCTGCACGCTCCGATGGACGCGCTGACCGAAGTGCTGCTGGTGTTTGCCGCGCGCCGCGACCATGTGAAACAGGTGATCGCGCCGGCACTGGCGCGCGGCGACACCGTGCTGTGCGACCGATTCACCGACGCCACCTTCGCCTACCAGGGCGCCGGCCGCCGCTTCGATCTCGCACAGCTGACGGTGCTCGAATCCTGGGTCCACGCTGACCTGCAGCCTGACTTGACGCTGTGGTTCGACCTGCCAGCCGAACAAGCGGCGCAGCGGTTGACGGGCGCTCGCGCCCCAGACCGCTTCGAACAGCAGGACCCTGCGTTTTTCGAACGGGTACGCAACGGCTATCTGGCACGCGCCGAAGCGTTTCCGCAGCGCTTCTTGCGGATCGAGGCCTCGGCCGATCGTGAATCGGTCGGACGGCAGGTGATTGCTGCGCTGGAAGGCCACCTTTGATTCGGGAAGCGCCGATGGCCAGCGATGCCGCCCCTGCCGCCTCACCATCGCTGCCCTTGCCGTGGCTGGCGGCGCCATTGCGCGACGCCCTGGCGACGCAGCGCACGCATGCCCTGCTGCTGCACGGGCCGCAAGGCGTGGGTCAATTCGAGATGGCGCTGGCGCTGGCGCAGGCCTGGTTGTGCGAAAGCACGGTATCGGTCGACAGCGACACACCACGCCCGTGCGGCGTGTGCGCCAGTTGCCGACTGGTGCACGCCCGTTCTCATCCCGACCTGATGGTGCTGGTTCCGGAAGCGCTGCGCAACGTGCTCGGCTGGAATGCCGATGATGCGGGCGAGGAGGGCGGTTCGGGCGCCGTCGATGCCGCCGGCAAGCGCAAGCCCAGCAAGGACATCCGCGTGGCCGAGGTGCGCCGGGTCCTCGCCTTCGCTCACACGACCGCCGCCCGTGATCATGGCAAGGTCGTGGTGGTGTATCCGGCCGAGGCCATGAACACCATTGCCGCCAACGCGTTGCTGAAGATCCTGGAAGAACCGACGGGCCGGTTGCGCTTCGTTCTGGCCAGCTCCTCGGCAAACACGCTGTTGCCGACGATTCGCAGCCGCTGCCAGTCGCTGTGGCTCGGCGTGCCGGATGCCGACGTGGCCTCGGCGTGGCTGCGTGCGCACGGCGTGCCCCGCCCCGACGTGCTGTTGGCCGCGGCCGGCGGACAACCGCAGGAGGCGCTGAACTGGTTCCGCGACGGCATCGATGCCCAGGCCTGGTTGGGGCTGCCGGCGCAACTCGCGCGAGGTGAGTCTGCCAACCTGCCCACCTGGCCGCTGGCGCATGTGGTCGACATGATGTTCAAGGTCTGCCATGACGCGATGCGGGTAGCCGCAGGCGCTGCGCCGCGTTACTTTCTGCTGGAATCCATGCCTGCTCTTGCAAACGGTGCTGCCGACAGTGCCGCGTTGTCCAGGTGGTACCGTGAACTCGGCCGCATCGCACGGCATGCAGAGCATCCATGGCAAGCGACCCTGACGATCGAATCCCTGGTGCTGCAGGCGAAGAAGGCGCTTGCCTCAAAGTCTTCGTCCACAACGGCGTCACGTTCGATAAACTGATTCCATGAATGAACCCGCGTCGCGTCCGCCCACGGCTTCCATCCCCGCACTGGCAGGTAGCCGCCCGAGCGTGATCCAGCTGGTGTTTCGCGAGAAGGGTGCGCTGTACGCGGCTTATATTCCACTGATGAGCGAAGGCGGGTTGTTCGTGCCCACCACCCGCGAGTACCGACTGGGCGAAGACATTTACCTGCTGCTGTCGCTGCCGGAAGACGGCCAGCGATACCCGGTGGCCGGCAAGGTGGCATGGATCACGCCCGCCAACGCTTCTGGCGGACGCACCCAGGGCGTCGGCGTCCGCTTCCCGACCGACGAGAAGACGCGCGTGCTGCGTCTGCGGATTGAAGAGCTGCTGGGCACCTCGATCTCATCGTCGAAGCCGACCCAAACCATCTGACTCCCGTGGCAGCGGCTGGCCCGCTGCACAGCGCACGATGTACGTCGACTCCCACTGTCACCTGAGTTATTCCGAGCTAACTGATCGGTTGACTGACATCCGCGCCGACATGCAGGCCGCCGGGGTGGGGCGGGCGCTGTGCATCTGCACCACGCTGGAAGAGTTCGATCGGGTGCACTCGCTCGCGCTGGCGCACGATAACTTCTGGGCCAGCGTCGGCGTGCATCCCGACAACGAAGGCGTGCAGGAGCCGACGGTAGCCGACCTGCTCAGCCGCGCGGCGCTGCCGCGAGTGGTGGCGCTGGGCGAAACCGGGCTCGACTACTACCGTTTGAACGGCCGCTCCGAGGCCGAGATGGAATGGCAGCGCGAGCGTTTTCGCGTTCACATCCGCGCCGCGCACCGCACCGGGCTGCCATTGGTGATCCACACCCGCAGCGCGTCGCGCGACACGCTCGACCTGTTGACCGCCGAAGGCGAGCGCCGCGTCGGTGGGGTGTTTCACTGCTTCACCGAAACCCTGGAAGTCGCCCGTGCGGCGCTGGACCTGGGCTTCTACATTTCGTTTTCGGGCATCCTGACCTTCAAGAATGCGCAGGACCTGCGCGACGTGGCGCGCTTCGTGCCGTTGGACCGGTGCCTGATCGAAACCGACAGCCCCTACTTGGCGCCGGTACCGTTTCGCGGCAAGACCAACACGCCGGCGCTGCTGCCGTGGGTGGCGAAACAGATGGCCGAGCTGAAGGGCGTCAGCGTGGAGGAGATCGGCCGCGCCACTACCGACAACTTCGAGTCGCTGTTCAAGATTCATCCGACTGCGCACGATGAAATATCGTAGAACTTACATTCGATTCGTTTTCTACCTATTTATCGCAGCTTGTATTTCTCCGACAATGGCTGGGTCATACGACGACTTCTTCTCCGCCATCAAACGGGACCATCGTTACACCGTCGAAGCGCTGCTGCAGCGCGGGTTCGACCCGAACACGGTCGATGAAAACGGCCAGCCCGGCATCATCGCGGCGCTGCTCAACGAATCTTACGAGGCCGCCGACGCGCTGGCCAAAAGCGACGGTCTGCAACTGGAAGCCGCCAATCGGTCGGGTGAAACCGCGCTGATGATGGCCAGCTTGCGAGGCCAGACGGGCCTGGTTCAACGGCTGC
>JAYVEB010000106.1:0-4901 GCA_043749095.1 Burkholderiales bacterium
AGCGCTTCACCCACACCTGCTACCAGGTCGTGCCCTACGAGGGCTACATCGCGCTGGCCGAGAAACTCAATGCGTTGACACCGGGCACACATGCGAAGAAGACTGCGCTGTTCAGCACCGGCGCCGAAGCGGTCGAGAACGCGATCAAGATTGCCCGCGCGCATACAAAGCGCGCCGGCGTCATCGCCTTCAGCGGCGCCTTCCATGGCCGCAGCCTGTTCGCGGTGGCGCTCACTGGCAAGGTGCAGCCCTACAAGGCGCAGTTCGGCCCGTTCCCGCCCGAGCTGTACCACGCGCCGTTTCCATGCCACTGCGCGAACCTCGACGAGGTCAAGAAAGCCGTCTACCAGCTGTTCAAGGCCGACATCGAACCGAGCCGCGTGGCCGCGATCATCTTCGAGCCGGTGCAAGGTGAAGGTGGCTTCAACGTGATCCAGCCGGCTGCCGTGCAATGGCTGCGCGCGCTGTGTGACGAGCACGGCATCGTGATGATTGCCGACGAGGTGCAGACCGGCTTCGGCCGCACCGGCAAGCTGTTCGCGATGCAGCACTTCGACGTGGTGCCCGACATCCTGATCAGCGCAAAATCGCTGGCCGCCGGGCTGCCGCTGTCGGCGGTAACTGGTCGCGCCGACATCATGGACGCGCCGAACCCCGGTGGCCTCGGCGACACCTACGCAGGCAACCCGGTGGCCATCGCGGCAGCGCATGCGGTGATCGACGTGATGGCCGAGGAAGGCTTGCCCGAGCGCGGCCAGCAACTCGGCGACCGGCTGAAAACGCTGTTGAACGGCATGCGCACCGAGGTGCCGCAGATCGCCGATGTGCGCGGACTCGGTGGCATGGTCGCGGTCGAGTTCAACCAGCCCGGCACCGACGAACCCGACGCCGACTTCACAAAGCGCGTGCAGGCGGCCGCGCTGAAGCATGGCCTGATCCTGCTGACCTGCGGTGTCTACAGCAATGTGGTGCGCTTCCTGTTCCCGCTGACGATCCCGAATGCGCATTTCGACGAAGCCCTGGGCCTGCTGACCGCCGCCTTGCGCGATGCCGTCCGGCCCGCGTGAAGCCATGAAGGCGCCCGCGGCCGACATCACGCCTGCGGCCTTTCAGGCCATGCGTGAACGCCTCGCCGCCGATGCCGTGCACAGCCTGCTCGCGCAGTTCACCGATGTGCACGGCGTCGCGCGCGGCAAGCTGGTGCCTGTGAACCAGCTGGAACTGCTGATGACCGAAGGCGTCGGTTTCGCCGGCCCGTCGATCTGGGGCACCGGCCTGCCGCGCACCGGGCCACGCGCCGAGTACTACGGTCGCGGGCAGATCGACACGGTGCGCGCCCTGCCCTGGATGCCTGGGGTGGCCCGCGTCGTGTGCGACGGCTTTGTGGCCGGCGAGCCCTTCGACGCCTGCCCGCGGCAGGTCCTGAAGCGGCAACTCGCGCGCCTTGCCGAACGCGGCTGGGCCTTGCGTACCGGCATCGAACCGGAGTTTTTCCTGCTGCGCCGCACCGCCGATGGCTTCGAGCCTGCCGACCCGCACGACCGGCTCGATAAACCTTCCTACGACCTGAAAAGCCTGCCGCGTCAGCGCGAGTTCCTGCACCAGCTGGCCGACGGCCTGACGCGCTGCGGGCTCGACGTGTTCCAGATCGACCATGAAGATGCGCACGGCCAGTACGAGTTGAACTTCCACCATGCCGACGCGCTCACCAGCGCCGACCACCTGATGCTGTTCAAGCTGGCCGCGCACGCGCTGGCCGAGCAGCACGGCATGGTGTTCTCGATGATGCCCAAGCCCTTCGCCAACCAGCCGGGCAGCGGCATGCATTTCCATGCGTCGCTGTGGAACGCGGCCGGCGCGGGCCGCCGCACCGCGCTCGATGCGCGCTGCGTGTTCGACAACGCGTCGCAAGACCTGTCGCTCATCGGCCGCCAGTTCACTGCCGGTGTGCTGCAGCATGCCGATGCGCTGTGCGCGATCGCTGCGCCCACGGTCAACAGCTACAAGCGCTTGACAGTGGGTGAATCGATCACCGGCACCACCTGGGCGCCGGCCTATGTGGCGCACGGGCTGAACAACCGCACTGCGCTGGTTCGCACGCTGAAGGGCCGCTTCGAATGGCGCGTGCCCGATGCCTCGGCCAACCCCTATCTGGCCACTGCCGCGCTGATCGCCGCCGGCCTCGACGGCATCGACCGCGCGCTCGATCCGGGCCCGGCCTGCACCGACGACCTGTTCCAGCTGAGCCTGTCGCAGATCCGCGAGCGCGGCATGCCGGTGCTGCCGCAAAGCCTGTCAGCGGCCCTCGATGCGCTGGAAGGCGATGAAGTCATCCGCAACGCGCTCGGCGATACGCTGTCGAGCGAGTTCATTCGCATCAAGCGCGCCGAGTGGACCGATTACGCCCGCCACGTCAGCCCGTGGGAGATGGCGCGCTACGCGTCTGCGTTCTGAATCAGCAGGTCGGCTGAGACGGGCCTCGCTGCGCGCGACACCGCAGCCGGGGCATCGGCCCTGCGACGGTGGTCCGACCACACCTGCCGCCGGTGGCGCGCGCCGGGTGTGCCGTTCCACAGCCCCAGCATGTGCCGCGAGGCACGCGACCACGGCTCGCCCTGTGCCACCAGGCGGTCCATGTATGCCACCATCGCGACCTCGACCATGTCGCGATCCAGCACCGACGGCGCGGCGCCGAAATGCTGTTCGTCCCAGCCGGCCAGCCACCAGGGATGGTGGTAAGCCTCGCGGCCCAGCATCACGCCATCGACGTGCTGCAGGTGCTCGGTGATCTGCGCATCAGTGGTCACGCCGCCGTTGAGCACCACAGTCAACGCCGGGAAGTCGCGCTTCAGCTGATACACCAGCTCGTAGCGTAGCGGCGGCACTTCGCGGTTTTCTTTCGGCGACAGTCCCTTCAGCCACGCATTGCGCGCATGCACGATGAACACCTCGCAGCCTGCATCGGCCAGCGTGCCGACGAAGTCACGCACGAAGTCGTAGCTTTCACCGCGGCCGATGCCGATGCGGTGCTTCACCGTCACCGGGATAGCCACCGCATCGCGCATCGCCTTCACACCGTCGGCCACCAGCGCAGGCTCGGCCATCAAGCAGGCGCCGAACGCGCCGCGCTGCACCCGCTCGCTGGGGCAGCCGCAGTTCAGGTTCACCTCGTCATAGCCCCATTGCTCGGCCAGCCGCGCGCAATGCGCCAGGTCAGCCGGCTCGCTGCCGCCGAGCTGCAAGGCCACCGGATGCTCCTCGGCGTTGAAGGCCAGGTGGCGCGCCACGTCGCCATGGATCAGCGCGCCGGTGGTCACCATCTCGGTGTACAGCCGCGCGCGCTTCGTCAGCAGCCGATGGAAGCTGCGGCAGTGGCGGTCGGTCCAGTCCATCATCGGGGCTATGCTTATTTGCCATGCCTCGGAGCCCTGTTGTTTAGAGTTTACCATTATATTTTTACGGGTGTAAACGCTAGGTTGGGGGTGGTAACAAAAGATTAAGTCCGTCAAAATAGTCCGTCATCATGTCTTGACGGACTGATTTCTTAACTTTGACGGACTGGGGCATTTTGATGGCATCGATCAGGCAACGCGGCGACTCTTGGACCGCTGAGATTCGCAAGAAAAAAGCCGGCGTGGTCATTTACTCTGATATCCGAACATTCACCGGGCCGAAGGCCGAGCAGCTCGCAACGGATTGGGCCAAACGAGCGGAGGAAAGCCTCAAGCGTGGTGGTGTGCCGGAAAGCAAGCCCAACATCGTGACGCTCGGCGAGCTGATCCAGCGATACGGCGAGACGCTGGCTCGGGTCAAGGAAGTCGGCAGGTCGCGCGAGTCGCACATCGCCAAGCTGACGCTTGACTTTGCTGACGTGAAGCTGGCCTCCATCACTGCCTACACGTTCACCAAGTACGCCGAGGAGCGGCGGGCATCGGGTGCTGGACCCGCCACGGTGATGCAGGACTTGAGTGTGGTGCGTGGGGCGCTCGGAATTGCCAAGGTGATGTACGGCATTGATGCGAATGCTGATACGGTCAAAGAAGCCATGGCGGCGCTATCCAAGATGAAGGTCATCGCAAAGTCCAGGAAACGCACCCGCCGGCCGACGGCGGAGGAGCTGAACAGCCTGGAGCGCGAGTTCGTGAAGATGCAGGTCCAGCCCACCGTCAAGATTCCCATGCACAAGATCATGTGGGTTGCCATCGCGCTGCCCCGTCGGCTTGGAGAGCTTACAGCCATGCGGTGGGACGACCTGAGCGACAACGTCATCGTGCTGCGGGACACCAAGAATCCTACGGCGCCGCGCACCGAAGAGGTTCCGGTACTGCCGAAGGCCGCCGAGCTCATCGCAGAGTTGCCTATTATCGACGAACGTATCTTGCCGTATGAAAGCCAGTCGATCAGCGCAGCCTGGCAGCGGGCGTGCAAGAAATTATCGATTGAAGATCTGCACTTCCATGATCTTCGGCGCGAAGGAGTATCCAGACTGTTCGAAGCCGGCTACACCATTCCCGAAGTCGCCAAGGTATCTGGGCATTTAGACTGGTCGATGCTGAAAATCTATACCGAGATCAGCGCTAAAAACGTATTGGAGAAATTCACATGAACGCTTGGATCTTGATCCTCACCCTCATCACCCCGAACGGGGTTTCTTTGACTAGCGTGCCTGGTTTCGCCTACGAGTGGACGTGCACTACCACTGGGCAGCAATGGGCGGCGAAACAGCCGGGCCTTGGCAGCTCCTTCATGTGCGTCAACTCGGCATCGCCGCGAGGCTAATAGCCTATGTCGGCCGTCAAAACAGTACCTGATCAGCAAGGAAGCTCAGCCGCGCGAAGTGCGTGAAGCGGACTTGGCGTTGCCTGACAGGCAGCTCGTGCCAGTCGCTCAAGGATGGAGCG
>JAYVEB010000107.1:0-4896 GCA_043749095.1 Burkholderiales bacterium
TCGACCCGCCGAAATTCGCGGCCACCGCCGCACAGGCCGAGCGAGCCGCGCGGGCCTACAAGGACATCAACCGCCTCGCGTTCGGGCTGCTCGAACCCGGCGGCCTGCTGTTCACCTTCTCGTGCTCGGGCGGCATCAGCGCCGACCTGTTCCACAAGATCGTGGCCGGTGCCGGACTCGATGCGGGCATCGACGGGCAGATCCATGCGCGCACCGGCGCCGCGCCCGACCACCCGATGACGGTGACCTTCCCCGAGGGCGGATACCTAAAGGGCCTGGTGATCGTCAAACAGATCGCGTGATTAATTGCGTATTTGATCGATTCAACCGCGCTGCTGTGCACTGAACAGCCCGCAGCGTGAATCGCGTGCGTAGCATCCGCTACACATAAAGCGTCATCCGGAGATTTCTTATGTGTGGCATCGTCGGCGCCGTCAGCAAGCACAACATCGTCCCGCTGCTGATCGAGGGCCTGAAGCGGCTCGAATACCGGGGCTATGACTCCTGCGGCGTGGCCGTCCATCAGCGCGGCGGTCTGCGCCGTGCGCGCAGCACCGAGCGGGTGGCCGAGCTGGAAATCAATGTCGCGACCGAGCAGGTCGAAGGCGGCACCGGAATCGCGCACACCCGCTGGGCAACGCACGGCGCGCCAGCGGTGCACAACGCGCACCCGCATTTTTCGTCCGGCCCGGTGCAAGGGGATGAGGGTGGCGCCAGCGATGGCGTGGCTGCTGTCGGCCGGGTGGCGCTGGTGCACAACGGCATCATCGAGAACCACGACGAGCTGCGCGACGAACTGCGCCGCCTGGGCTACCGCTTCGACAGCCAGACCGACACCGAGGTGATCGCGCACCTGGTCGACCATTTGTACGAAGGCGACCTGCTGAGCGCCGTGCAGCGTGCGGTGCAGCGCCTGCGCGGCGCTTACGCGATCGCGGTGTTCTGCCGTGATGAGCCGCAGCGCGTGATCGGCGCGCGCGCTGGCTCGCCGCTGATCCTGGGCATTGGTACCGGCGAGCGCCTGGGCGACCACTATCTGGCCAGCGACGCGATGGCGCTGGCCGGCGTGACCGACCAGATCGTCTACCTGGAAGAGGGCGACGTGGTCGACCTGCAGCTGGGCAGCGTGGCCATCAGTGCCGGCATCGACGGCCGATTCCACGCGGTGCAGCGCCATGTGCGCACAGTGCAGGCGCATTCGGGCGCGGCCGAGCTGGGGCCTTACCGCCACTACATGCAGAAGGAAATCTTCGAGCAGCCCAAAGCCATTGCCGACACGCTGGATGCGGTGCAGGGCATTTCACCGGCACTGTTCGGCGAGGGTGCCGGCCGCGTGTTCCAGCACATCGACTCGGTGCTGATCCTGGCCTGCGGCACCAGCTACTACAGCGGCTCGGTCGCGAAGTACTGGCTGGAAAGTATCGCGAAGATCCCGACCAGTGTGGAAGTGGCCAGCGAATACCGCTACCGCGACAGCGTGCCCAACCCGCGCACGCTGGTCGTCACCATCACGCAAAGCGGTGAAACCGCCGACACGCTGGCCGCGCTGAAGCACGCGCGCTCACTCGGCATGCTGCACACGCTGACGGTGTGCAACGTGGCCACCAGCGCGATGGTGCGCGAGTGCGCGCTGTCGTACATCACCCGCGCCGGTGTCGAGATCGGTGTGGCCTCGACCAAGGCCTTCAGCACCCAGCTGGTCGGCCTGTTCCTGCTGACGCTGACGCTGGCGAAAACGCGCGGCTTCCTGTCGGCCGAGCAGGAAGCCCTGCACCTCAAAGCGCTGCGCCACCTGCCGGTGGCGGTGCAGGCGGTGCTGGCGCTGGAGCCGCAGGTGATCGCCTGGGCCGAACAATTCGCCAGCAAGGAAAACGCGCTGTTCCTGGGCCGCGGCCTGCACTACCCGATCGCGCTGGAAGGCGCGCTGAAACTCAAGGAGATCAGCTACATCCACGCCGAGGCCTACCCAGCCGGCGAGCTGAAGCATGGCCCGCTGGCGCTCGTCACCGCCGATATGCCGGTGGTGACGGTGGCACCGAACGATGCGTTGCTGGAAAAACTGAAGAGCAATCTGCAGGAAGTGCGTGCGCGCGGCGGCGAGCTGTTCGTGTTTGCCGACGCCGACACCCGCATCGAGTCCGCCGAGGGCCTGCATGTGATCCGCATGCCGGAACACTACGGCGCGCTGAGCCCGATCCTGCATGTGGTGCCTCTGCAGTTGCTGGCGTATCACATCGCGTGTGCGCGTGGCACCGATGTCGACAAGCCGAGGAATCTCGCGAAGAGCGTCACCGTGGAGTGACGGGATACCCTGGTTGATTTGCCAGGAATCAGCTTTTCTTCGCGAACAGGGTGGGTAAGAAGACCGACAGGTATCCCAGCAGCAGGCCAACGCCCTGAGTCAGGATAACGATCCAGACATTGGTCAGGCTGTAGATGTCTTCAGCCGCCGGCTTGCCGAACACGTAGGCGAAGAAAACCGCAAACGCACCAAAGGCTGCCGGCGTCAGGGCAAACAGTTGCCAGCTCATCATGATCACCAGCAGCAAGGCCGCCAGGCCGACGGCCAGAGCAACGGCAATGACCGGCGTTTCTCCGGTACCGACCTTCAGGGCGTAGATGCAGAGATGCCCGAAAACCACACCGGCAAGGATTGGGGCGCCGGCCTTGACGAAGGCTTTCGTGTCGGCGCCCGCCACAAAGAAGAACGCCCAGCTCACGAAGGACGACCAGGTGGGCAGGCTCATCTTGATCGAGATATACGTCCACAGGGTGGCCAGGATACCGACGCTGATCGAGAGAGGGATATTTTTAATGGTCATTATGTGGTCTCCGTTTTTTGATTAGTGATATTGGTTTTCTTGATCTATCTAACCAAGCTATTGCGGAAAAAATTCGGCGGGACTACAAAAATATACCTGCTTGTGTTCAATAGATAACCCATTACTGCTTGTGGCGCGAATTCTGTGTATCAAACGACTTTCAGGCAATCCGTGGATTCACAAATTGCCTGGAAGTTTTCATGCTGTACGAATCAACTGCCAAATGCGGCAGTGACTGCGTGCCGAGCGTCATCGCGGTGGATGAGTCCGCTGACGACGGGCTGTTCATGACTGCCGATGCCGACCAGGAATCTGGCAACCAGCGTGACCGTCGAGGGACGAGGTCAGCGACAGTGTCGTTGAGAAACGTCTCAGTCCTTGATGCGGCGTGCAGCCACCGCGCGACGGCGTGACAGGATCCACCAGGAGTTCAAGCCCGTCAGCACCATCAGGGGCCAGAGCAAGGTGCAGATCAGCGCCCACATCAGCCGCCCATCCAGCGGGTCGCTCTCGCGCTCGTCCCGGCGCCTCCTCGGCCCTTCGCTGAACAGGTGACGGTTCGAGTAGGTCGCGAGGCCGAAGCAGAAGCCGAAGACGAGAAACAGGGCGATGGGAAGGTTCACGGGGCGCTCCTTTGGCGGTCTTTGTGGATTCCAACAGGGCGTAGCCCAATGGACGCAGCTGAAAGCATCGTAGGCGCCGTTGCGCACCGGCGCAAGCGATTCGACCGCGTCCAGGCCTTCGCTGGGCCAGCAAGCCGCAGCAAGCACCTGCTGCGTTGCTTTGGGTCCACGTGTAGGCCAGAAGGAGCTGGCGCTGCACGGTGCAGTACCCAGGCAGACGGACTTCAGGCGACTGAATACTGCGCGCGCTGAGCCCGATCCTGCGCTTGGTGCCGCTGCGATATCTGGCGCATCACATCGCGGGTGTGCGGGCACGGATGTGGACAAGCAGAGGAATCTGGCGACGAACCTGTCGAGCGCGGCTTCGCGGAACCAGGCGCGCTCGTCGAACTGTGCGCAGCGACAAAAGACCGGACCGTGCGGTCAGGCTTCATGCTGGCGCGGTCAGGCAGTCGCACCATCCACATGCACCTGCAGCCACCATTCCAGCAGCGCGAGGTGCCACAGCTTGCTGCCCTGGATGCGCGTGAAGTGCGCCTCGGGGTCGGCCAGCAGCTTGTCCACGTAGGCCCGTTGGTAGAGCCCGCGCTGCCTGCAAGCATCTGACAGCAGGATGCGGCGCATCAACTCCAGGAACGGGCCGCGCACGTGCTTCAGAGCCGGCACCGGGAAATAGCCTTTCGGCCGGTCGATCACAGCATCAGGGATCACGCCGCGCGAGATCGCCTTCAGCGGGTACTTGCCGCCTTCCTTGAGCTTGAGTTCTGGCGGCATCCTGGCTGCGAGCTCGACCAGTTCATGGTCAAGGAAGGGAACTCGCACTTCCAGGCCCCAGGCCATCGGCATGTTGTCTACACGCTTGACCGGGTCATCGACGATCAAGGTGGTGGCGTCGAGGCGCCAGACTTCATCGAGAAACGTATCGGCCTGCGGCTTGGCCAGTTCGCGAGCGACCAGCTCGGTGGTCACATCAGGCACATGCCACTCGGGCGCGATCATCTCCAGGTACTCGGCATGGTCGCGGTCGAAGTAGTGCCGGCTGAACCGCTCGACGGAGGGGCCAGCTTCGGCGTCCATCAAGGGGTACCAGAAGTAGCCACCGAACACCTCGTCGGCGCCTTGCCCCGCCAGCACGACCTTCACCTCCTTCGATACCCGCTCGCTGAGCAGGTAGAACGCGATCACGTCGTGGCTCATCATCGGCTCGGTCATGGCCGCCACGGCTTCGGGCAATCTCGCCAGCACCTCGCTGTCCGGAATCAGATGCTTGTGGTGACGGGTCTTGAACCGCTCTGCGATCTGGTCCGAGAACTCGAACTCGTCGGCCGTCTCCGCGCCCACACTGACGCCGGAAATGCCCTCGAAGCCGATCGAGAACGTCAGCAAGTCGTCCACGTGATCGGCCAGCAAGCCGACCAGCAGGCTCGAATCCAGCCCGCCCGACAGCAGCA
>JAYVEB010000108.1:0-4861 GCA_043749095.1 Burkholderiales bacterium
CCGCGCCAGCGCGCTGGTGGCTGCCAGCAAGGCCGACGGCGCCGCCAGCGACAAAGCACACGGGCAGGTGACGATCAGCACAGACACCGCCACCCACACCGCCCGCGACGGGTCGATCACGCTCCACACCGCCGCCGCGCCGCCCGCGAGCAGCAGCACCGTCCACAGGAACGGTGCCGCCCAACGGTCGGCCCAGCGGGCGCTGGTGGGCCGCTGGGTCTGCGCCTCGCGCATCAGCGCGACGATGGCGTCGTGGCGGGTGTCCGCACCGGTGCGCAGCACTTGCACCAGCACCGGTGCCTCCATATTCACACTGCCGGCCACCACCTCGTCGCCCCGCGCCTTGCGTTGCGGCGATGACTCGCCGCTCAGCAGCGCTTCATCGGCCGCGGTGCAGCCTTCGAGCACGCAGCCATCGGCCGGAAAGGCCGCACCGACGGCCACCTGCACCCGGTCGCCGACGCACAGCCGGGCCAGCCCGACGCATTCGGTGCGGCCGTTGGGCAGCAGCCGGGTGGCCGTCTCGGGCAGCGCCCCCAGGGCATCCTCGAAGGATTCGGCAGCGCGATGGCGGGCACGCAGTTCGAGCGCTCGACCGGTCAGCAGCAGCGTGACGAACATCGTCAGCGAGTCGAAATAGACCGCACTGCCGAACGGCCCCTGCGGGTCGAAAGCCGCGCCGCTGCTGGCCACGAAAGCGACCGCGATGCCGATTGCCACCGGCACGTCCATGCCGATGTGCCGTGCACGCAGCGCCTGCCAGGCCCCGACGAAGAACGGCCTCGCCGAGAAGGCCATCACCGGCAGCGTCATCACCCAGGCGCCCCAGTTCAGCAGGTGCTGCAGATCGGGTTCGATTCCGCCCGGCCCGACCACATAGGCCGGGGTCGCGAGCATCATCACCTGCATCGCACAGGAGGCCGCGACGAACAGCCGCCACAGTGCCTGGCGCGATTCCATGCGGCGGCCGTCGCGCGCCGCAGCTGCGGTGTCGGGCAGCGCGTCATAGCCAGCGCGACGCACCGCCTCGACCAGTGCCGAAGGCCGGGTGCGTGCCGGGTCCCAGCGCACCGACACACGCATCGCCGCGGCATTGACACTGGCCTCGATCACGCCATCGATGGCGCACAGCGCCTGCTCGATCGGTGCAGCACAGGCGGCGCAGGTGATGCCCGAGACCTGCAGCGACGACACCCCGATGCGCTGTGCGTTGCTGTCGCTCGACTGCGCCAGCCAACGGGTGAACCGCGCGGTCTGTTCGGGCTCGTCGAGCACCGACGCCGCCGGGGCGCTGCGCACCGGCGTGACGAGTGGGTCGGAGAAGGTGGTCGTGCTCATCGGCGCCGGCTGCGGATGCAGCCACGATCCGACGAGTCTGGGTGGCGGGATGGCCGCAGGGCTTGATCTGGATCAAGCCCCGGTCACCTCGCCTGCGGCGGTACGCCGCTGCCCGGCAGCCTCAGGTCACGGGCGGGCGCGCTCGCGCCTGTGGCGATCGACGCAGCTGGCGCGCTCGGCCGCATCGGCCAGCGCGCTGCAGCGCGCGGCGCTGTCGTCGATGGCGGCCGGCGGGGCGCGGCGGGACAAGGGATCCTTGTTGCGCTCGATCTTCAGCGGTGCCGTTGGCTTCTGGCCGAGTGGGATGTTGATCTGCGGCGTGACCGTGCCCTCGTGCCGCGCGTTGTCGGCGGGCGATGCGTTGTCGCGCTTCTCCTCCGGTGAGAGCAAGCGCGGCCCGGGCTTGCCCACCGGTGCCGACGCGCTCGCAGCGGGCGGCGTCAGAACGGGCTGGGCCTGTACCCCGGCGCAAGACAACAACGCGAGTGAAACCAGCAGCGGCAGATTTGGAATCATCATCACCTATCCTCTGCGGGCTGGAAAGCGCCTCGCGGTGCTCCGGTGTAGCACGTTCGGCCGCTTGCAGTCGCCAGAAGATTCCTACATGCCCTCCAACGCCCCGACCGACCCAACCGACGCCGACGAGGCGATCCACGAACCCCGGCTGTGGCGCGACCACGGCTGGACCGCCCGCGTCATCAAGAACGAGGACGACGAGGGCTGGGCGGTCGAAATGCTTAAGCAGGGCGAAGCCGAGCCCGCCTTGGTCGGCCCGTGGACGATGGGGCGCGACAAAAAGAATCCGAAGCCGCTGGACACCGCCGCCTTCAACACGCTGGTGAAAACCGCGGCAGAGGTGCTGCGCCGGCACGAGCAGCAGCTGCAGGCGCAACTGCACCAGCGCGTGGTCGTCGATGGCGAGGCCGGGCGCATCACCGTCACGCTCGACATCGTGGCCGACGACGACGATCCCTCTGCCCTGCTCAGCGCCACCGATGCGGCCGGCGACACGCTGGCGCAGGTGCGCGTGTCGGCCGGCTTCCGTCTCAACGCCAGCAGCGCCAGCCGCTGGATCGCCGACGACTTTCGCCGGCCAGACTGAGCGCGCGCGCTCGGCGGGCCGGCTCAGCCTTCCGCCGGCGCGGCCAGTTCGCGTGCCGTCAACCACAGCCTCGCGTCGAACTCCAGCTGGTGATACGCCGGCTCCATGTGTTGGCACAGCGCATAGAACGGCTTGTCGTGGTCGCGCTCCTTCAGGTGCGCCAGCTCGTGCACCACGATCATCTTCAGGAACGGCGCGGGCGCGTCCTTGAACAGGCTGGCGATGCGGATCTCGCGCTTGGCCTTCAGCCGGCCGCCCTGCACCCGCGACACCGTCGAATGCGTGCCCAGCGCGTTGCGCAGCACCTGCAGCCGCGGGTCGTACGCGACCTTCGCGATCGGCGGCGCGCTGCGCATGTGGCGGGTCTTCAGGTCCATCACATAGTCGTACAGCGCGGGGTCGCTGCGCACCGCGTGGGCATCGGGGTAGCGCTGCTGCAGGTGCTCGGCCAGTCGCCCCTGCGCGATCAGTTCGGCAACGCGCGACAACACATCGGGCGCATAACCGGCGAGGTATTTCAGGCTCATGCGTCGAGCTTCAGTGCCGCGCGTTCCAGCACCAGCAGCAGGTTGTTCGCCGGCATCGCGATCCGCTCGCGCAAGCGCAATCCCGCGGCGCATGCCTGCGCCAGCACGTCTTCCCGCCGGCGCAGGCCCCAGGCGGGGTTGCGCTCACGCAGGTCGGCATCAAACGCCAGGTTTCCCGGCGAGGTCGGCACTTCGTCTTCGAGGTACGGGCCGTAAAGCAACAGCCGACCCGCTGGCGACAGCACGCGCGCAGCCAGTTGCATCAACGCCGGGCAGGTGGCCCATGGTGAGATGTGCAGCAGGTTGGCGCAGAACACCGCGTCCACCGGCGCGAGCAGGTCGACAGCGGGCACGGCCAACACCTCCAGGCACCGCGCGGGCAACACGTTGGCCAGGCCCTTGCACCACGCATCGATCGACGCCAGCACGAGCGGCTCGGCATCCGTGGGCTGCCAGCGCCAGCGGGGCAGCCCGGCGGCGACATGCGCCGCATGCTGGCCGGTGCCGCTGGCGATTTCCAGCGCGGTGCCGGACGCCGGCAGCACGCGCTGCAGCTGCGCGAGGATGGGCGCGCGGTTGCTTTCTGCGGCCGGGCTGTGCTGGCGTGGATCGGGGGTCATGGGCTCGCTTTCCCGCCTGCGTTGTCGGGGCAGCGGCCCGAGGGTCACTATTGCGGCGATCCGGGCAAGGCGGCGGGCGCCATTGGCTGCACCAGCCGATCCGCCTCGACCGCCTTCACATGCTTCGCGTGCCTGATGCGTTCTAGTGTCGACGCATCGATCTCGAGCGCGATCGAGGGCGTCCAGGCAAAGCGGTTCAGCACCTTGCTGGCCGAACCTTTCGCCACCGCTTTGACGAAAGCGTCTTGCGCCGCGGCAATGGACACGCGCTGCTGTGCGGCCGCGGTGACGCTCAGCGTGCCCTCGGGCACGAACGGCAGGTCGAGCAGCACGATGACGCGTGCGGTTCCACTGCGGGCGATCTGCGCCGCGATGGGGCCGAGGTTCATGGCTTCTGCTTTCACACCCTGGGCACAGGCCACCGCGCCCAGCGACACCGCCAGCACCAGTGCGGCACATCGGATCACGCAGCGGGGTTTGCTCATGGGTGGTGGGGGGCGGCTGACAGGTTGCGGGATGGGCGCAAAGTTACCACGCTCAACTCAACCGCATTGGCTTGCGGCTCAGGGCATCACGGCCAGCGCACGCAAGCGCTGGTGGGCCGCGTCGTCCCATGCGATCGGCAGCTGGCTCCTGGCCTGCAGATAGTGGTGGGTGAACACGTCCAGGTAGGCCTCCAGCGTTTCCTCGGCCCGGTGTTCGCCGGCCAGGTTCAGGCACAGGGCTGCGACCTCGCTGGTGCAGAAGTGGTCGTTGCGACGAGAGCGCCGCAGCCTGTACTGCGAGACCTGGTCCGGCTGCAGGCTGAGCACCGGCAGGTGATCGAGGTACGGGCTTTTGCGAAACATCTTGCGGGCCTCGGCCCATGTGGCATCAAGCAGGATGAACAGCGGGCGCTTGCCGGCCGCACCATCAGCGGCGCCGGGCCATTGAACGCTGTGCACCACTCGCTCGGGCGTCACGTACTCCCCCGGAAACACCACATACGGTTGCCACTGCGGATCGCTTAGCAAATGCAGCAAGGCGGGATCAGTTTCGGTGCGCGCCCAGCCGAAGGCAAAGGTGTCGGCCACCACATCGGCGATCAGCCAGCCGGTGTTGCTGGGCTTGAGCGGCTCGATATCGGCCATCAGCAGGCACACCCCCGAGCGCGTGGGCACGCTCGGGCGCAAGGCACACATGCAGTGGCTGGGCAGCAGCCGGCAGCCGGCACACCGCTCGCGCTTGAATCCGCCCCGGGCCAGAAAAGGTTTGATGCTGCGCGCCAGGCGCGC
>JAYVEB010000109.1:0-4827 GCA_043749095.1 Burkholderiales bacterium
TCACGTCGGCGAACACCTGCTTGCTGGTGCCGGCGTTGACGACGCCGGTGTTGGTGACGACGGCGTTGGCCGCGTCGCGGAACACCACCGTCCAGCCCGCCGGCAACACCAGCGTGCCGAAGCTCGAGTTGGTGCTGGCGCTGAGGTCGTAGGTGTCGGCCACGCCGCTGGTGTTGTTGACGAACAGCGTGAAGCGCGTGGTCGTGCCGGGGTTGGTGGTGTTGGTGGTCTGCGCCGTGGCCTCCGGGCCTGGGCCGACACCGGTCACACCACCACCGCCGATGGCGGCGTTGTTGGTCAGGTCGACCGAGTTGGCGACGATCGCAGTCAGCGTGTCGCTGACGGTGGCGGTTTTGCTCGGGTCGAGCTTTGAAGTCGCTGTCTTGCTGACCGCGTACGGACCGCCCGTCGAACTGGTGGGCAGAGCGGCGCGCAACACCACGTTGTACGTGGCGCCGCTGGCCAGAGTGCCGGTGTCGGGCACGCCGTTGCCGTTGGTGTCGAGTAGCGGCGTCACGCCGTCGGCCTGGTAGAGCTGAAAGCTGGTGCCGGCCGGGAAGCTGCTGGTGGGCAGCGTGATGTCGAAGCTGTCTGGCGTGTTGCCGTTGTTCCTGATCACGTTGGTGAAGCTCACGGTGCTGCCCTGGGTGGCGCTGGCGACAGTCTGTCCCGTCATGGTGACGGCAAGTACCGGCATGACCGTGAACGCGAAGGTGTTGCTGTTCACCGGGCCCACGTTCGCTGCACCGTCGTTGTAGCTGTAGTTGGCTGTGTTGTTCACCGCGCCAGCAAGTTGGCCGGTGGCGGTTGCCGTGCTGTAGGTGTTGATTGACACCTGGAACGTCAGCGTGCCCGACTGGCCCGGGGCCACGCTGCTGATGACGCCGGTGGCCTGGTTGGCGATGGTGACGCCGAAGTCGTAGGTGATCGTCGGGCCGCTGCCCTGCGCATCTGAGTTGCTGGCATCCGTCAGCACCGTGGCGCCGGTGGCGCTCCAGCGTGCCGAGCCGGCCACGTAAGCCATGCCGGTGGGCAGCGGGTCGCGCAGTTGCACGGCGCTGGCGGCCGTGTTGCCACTGTTGTTGTAGGTCAGCGTGATGGTGTGCGGGCCGCTGCCCGGCAGACCCGAGCCTGAACTCATGGCCTTGGTCACGCTCACCACCGCGTTCGAGGTCACCGTCGTCGTTTCGGTCACGCTGCTGGAGACGCCGGTGTTGAACGTGCTGGTGGCGCTGATGACCAAGCTGTTGGTGTTGCCCGAAGCGGCCGTGGTTGGCACGGTGCCGACCGCCACAAACTTGAACACTTCGCCCATCGCGAGTGCGGTGGAGGCAGTGATCGGGGTGGTGTTGTCGGCCACGCCGTCGCCATTGGCGTCGGCGTAGAACACCACCGACGTGAAGTTGAACGCGCCCGATTGCGTGAAGCTCAGGTTGAAGGTGTCGGCCCCGTTGCCGCTATTGGTCAGCGTGACGGGGTAACTCACCTGGCTGCCCACCGCCACGGTGCGGCTGGCGTTTTGTGCCAGGGTCAGGCTGGCCACCTGCTGGACGATTGCAGTGACGACGTTCGAAGTCACCGTGCGCGGTGTGCTCGACGCGTCGGTGTAGCTGGCCGAGGCCTGGTTGCCGATGGCCGTGCCGGCGGCCGGAGCCGCGATGGCCGACGCTGGCGCTATGAATACAGCCGCCGCCAGGGCCAACGCACCCGTGGCCCGCGAGAGGTGGTGCCTAAGGCGGCGCGTGAGGTTGACCCAACTGAAGTTCATGACTTTGCTCCTTGCAATGGTTCTGCTACCAGGCTTATCGGTAACAAAGTGCTTTTCTGAAGAGGATTCGGCAGGTCCATCAACGCGCAGCTGATGCGGCCGTCGCTGCCGTCGCTGCCGAGATCACCCGAACGCGCGCGGTGGTCGTGAACGACGCGCCTGCGGCGAGTTGCTGTTCGGGCCAGCGCAGCGAGCGGTACTCATTCAGCGGCACCGGCACATCAACCAGCTGGCCGTCTGCGCGCCTGGTCTTGCGCATCAGCGGCACTGGCGCGAACACCTTGCCGTCCAGGCTTGCCAACACTGTGCTCGGCACCGTGCCGGTGGCGACCCATTCGGTTCCGACGGGAATCGGCAGGTTGGTCACCAAGCGGCTCACTGCGCGCTGGCTTGGGTTGGTGTAGACGGTGCTGTACTGCAGCATGTCGCCCGGCTTGACGGTCTGGGCTGGCTGCAGGGTCTCGGCACCGTCGGACTGCTTGACGACAGTCCATACCTTCAGCTGGCTGGTGAGGTTGTCGGTGTCGGCGTAGGCTGCCAACGACAGCACGGCCGACAGGACAAGGGTCAATGCATGGAGCTTCATGGCCAGTGGCCCTCGCAAGTGGGTTGCGCGCCGTTCAGGCGGGCGGAGTGATGCACAGGAATGCAGGTCAAGTTCATCGGCTGCACGGTTCAGGGGGGGCCGATCAGCAACGATCTGCTGAATGTGAAGTGGTCAATGATCGTGACCCTGAGCCTTCTTGATCGTCGAAACAACGCCGCCGATGAGGCGCAAATCGACTGATCGTCACCCTGGCAATGCGGACGCGGAGTTACGTCAAGCGACCGTCAAAGTTCGGTCTAGGCCGCCGGCCGCGGCGGCCGTGTCGCCAGGTTGACCAGCGCCAGGCCCGCGCAGACGGCGGCCAGCGCCACCACCAGCCGCAGCGTCAGCGGTTCGCCCAGCAGCAGCAGCACGCCGGCCAGCAGGCCGAAGATCGGCGTCAGCAACGTGAAGGCCGAGACCTGGGTCGCCGGATAGTGACGCACCAGCCAGAACCAGGCGAGGTAGCTGCCGAAGGTGACGACCGCGATCTGGAACAGCATCAGCCAGCCCACCAGCGGGCTCAGGCCGCGCGGCCAGACCTCGGTCGACAGCGCCGATGCCGCCAGCAGCGCCAGCCCCGACACCACCAGCTGGTACAGCAGCGTCTTCTCGGGTAGCGCCGATGCCAGCCCCGTGCCGCGCACCAGCAGCGTCGTCGAAGCCCACAGCACCGCACCGGCGAGGCCCAGCGCGTCGCCCAGCCATTGCAGGGAGCCGGCGGCCGGTTGCGAAAAACCTTCGGCAAAGGCCCACACGATGCCGCCGAAGGCCAACACCAGGCCGGCCAGCTGCGCGGGCGACAAACGCTCGTGGCGCGAGATCAGCGGCATGCCCAGCGCCACCACGAAGGGCGCCAGGTACGGGAACACCGACATCCGCGACGCGGTGGTGTACTGCAGCCCGACGAAGATGCAGCCGAACTCGACCTCGAACAACACGCCGGCCAGCAGCCCGGCGCCGGCGGTGCCGTCGCTGGCGTCGATGGGGCCGATGCGCAGGCCGCGCCAGCACGACCACAGCACGAGCAACAGCGCCGCACCGGCCGCGCGCAGGCACGACTGCAGCAGCGGCGGCAACTCGACCAGCGTGAGGATAGGAATTTAAACGCCCTTTTTCTAGCCCGTGACCGCATAGGCTTCGGCATCCGCCACCAGCGGGAATTTTGCCGCTGCCGGCATGATGAGCACCTCATTGGCCAGCGGGCCCAAGGTGGCCACCGACCGAGCGCCCGGCACGTAGATGCCGGCATCGGATTCCCGAACGACCCGCATGACCATGTCGCCGGGCTGCTCGAACATCTGCTTGCGCTTGTCGAAGTCCGGAGACACCAGTGAGCGCGTCAGGGCGAGGTCGTTCTCCCGAATGTGTTCGTGGTAACTGACGATGTTCTGCCCGAAGTGGTCGCCGCCAACCGCAAACAATCGATGGGCCGAGGCGTGCGCGCTGACCATCACGTTCAGGAAATCGGGGGTGCGGCCCATCATGCCCATCCATCTTGATTGGGTGACGGCGGCGTTGGAAGTTCGCGCCGGACGGCGCAGCGTGGCTGAACTGAATGCCATGCTCGAAGCAGCGGCTCTCAGTGTTGCGGCCAGGAAGAAGACCCGCACCGTGTTGATTCGGCTTTGGCTGGAACCCAGGCCCGAGTTGGCGGCACTGGCAGCCCGCGGCTTAGGAATCAATACGTCAGCCTCTGACGTCGCCGTGACGGCGCTGAGTTGGGGCATGGCCATCGCCAGCTATCCCTTCTTTGGCAAGGTGGTTGAACTGGGCGGCCGGCTGTCAGCACTGCAAGGGGACTGCGCCTCGGCTGAGGTTCATCAGCGCATGAGCGAGACCTACGGCGAACGAGAGGGCACGTACCGTATGACCAACATGGTCCTGCAGTCTCAGGCAAGTTGGGGCGTGATCGAGCGCGCGGAAAAGGGCAAGCGTCTGATCCGCCGGCCGCCGACTACGGTGCAGGATGATCGTGCCATTGCCTGGCTCATCGAAGCCGCCTTGGGTTCAGCGGCAAGGCGGTGTCGGTGGCGAGCCTGCCCGCGATGGCGGTGATCTTTCCGTTCGTGCTGGACCGCCCGCTGGGATTCGTGGCGTCGAAAAGTCCCCTGCTCGAGCTGCGGTCCGAAGGCGCCGGATATCAGTCCATCGCGCTTGCGAGCGCGGTTTGACGGACAGTTGCAGCCTCGACGCCGTTGCGCGCAGCTTGCCGAATCCAAGTAGCCATTCAACATGCCACAGCTCCCTCGGATTGACCTTCGCCCCGGCGTCAGTGATCCCAGACCGGTCGTTCGCGAAATTCCGCTGCTAGCCATGCCTGATCGCTCATGCCCACTCGGCTGGATGCATGGCCGGATGAGTCTTGTGCGCGGCGCACCGCAGGCGCCGCCGCGCGCCGTTCAGTCCAAACGGCGCAAGGCCTGGGCCAGATCGGCCTGGAGGTCGGCCACCGATTCCAAGCCGATCGAAA
>JAYVEB010000110.1:0-4816 GCA_043749095.1 Burkholderiales bacterium
GCAATTGTCTTGTTTGCCCAGTTGGCCGCAGTACTGGCGGGCCACGCCTACCGAGTGTTTACCCTTCTTGGGAAATCCTGTGTCGTCAATGATCCAGTAGCCGCCACTATCGAGCCCCAGGGCAGGCATGACCCAATCGCGCACGCGAGCCATAACCGCCGCGTCTGACCACTCGGACTTGGCTACAAAGTGATGCAGTGCCTGGTGACGTGCGCTGGCGTGCAGCGGGTCAACGCGTGCGGCCATGGGCTCGACGCTTTTGCGTGACAGGAGCAGCATCAGGCCGGTGCAATACCCGCTCAGCCCTGCGTGACGGTCAGCATGCCCGAGCCCTTCAGACAAATGTGCGATGTACTCGTTGAACGCCTTGGCCGCATTCATAAAGCCTCCGGTCAGAATTGATGCTACTTAAATTATAGCAAATATTTATGACACAGTAAGATTAGGCACATGTCGTTCGCCAATCCGACTCTTGCATTTCATTCTAATAGTCGTTAGACTTTACGAATGAATAAGCGAACACTCAAAGATCTTCTTTACGAACAAGTCGCCCGGATCGGCAAAGCGACGTCAAGCCCGAAGCGGCTAGAAGTGTTGGAGCTGCTTGCTCAGGGCGAGAAATCCGTCGAAGTCTTGGCTGACGAGCTTTCCATCGCGATTAAGCTCGCCAGCGCGCACCTTAAAGTCCTCAGGGAAGCGCGCCTGGTGGCTGCTCGCAAGGATGGAAAATTTGTCTACTATCGCCTGACTGGCCAGGATGTCGGAGATCTTTGGGTTGTCATGCGCGAGGTCGCCCAAGAGCATTTGGTGGAGCTCCGTGTTGCCCTGGACGAAATGGCATCCGCCCCCGACAAGCTCGCCAGCTGCAGTCGCAAACAGATCATGGAGCAAGCAAAACGCGGCGAAATCATTGTGATTGACGTGCGTCCCCGCGCCGAGTTCGACCATGCTCATCTGCCCTTTGCCAGGTCCATGCCCTTGGACGAGATCGCACAACGCATCGCAGAACTGCCCAAGAACACCGAGATCGTCGCTTACTGCCGCGGCCCCTTCTGCCTGTTCGCGGAAGAAGCAGCCCAACTCCTCAAAGCCAAAGGCCGCAAGGTCTGCAAGCTACTCGACGGCGTGGCCGAGTGGAAGTCCGCTGGAATGCCGCTTGAATTGAAGCAATCTCTATGAGCTCGATCCTTTTCGTCGTCAACGACGCACCCTATGGAAACGAACGCGCCTACAACGCGCTTCGATTGGCGGGCGCGCTCGCCGCAAAAGAGGGTGTCCATGTTCGAGTTTTCCTGATGGCCGACGCCGTTGGGTGCGCCAAGGATCACCAAAAGGTTCCCGAGGGCTACTACAACACTCAGCTGATGCTCTCGAAAGTCATCCGCAAGGGTGAAGTGGCCTTATGCGGAACCTGCATGGATGCGCGCGGCTTGGTCGAATCTGAATTGATCGAAGGAGCCAAGCGCTCCACGTTGGCCCAGTTGACAGATTGGACATTGGAATCCGACAAAGTTCTCGTTTTCTAAGGAGGCATTCATGTTCTTCAAGCAACTTCCCACCAAAGAATCATCCCTCTCCTATTTCTTCGGCTGCGCGGGCCATGCGATTGCCGCCGCCGTCGATGTGGTCGCGGGCGATGAGGATTGGTTTATCGAGCAAGCGGCTCTGGCCAACGTTCGCATAGCGTACGTGATCGACACCCATGTCCACGCCGACCACTACTCGGGGGGCAGAGAGTTGGCACGGCGCGTCGGCGCGCCCTATTGCCTACACGAGAGCGCGCACTTGTTTGTGAAGTTCGATTACGAACCCTTGGTCGACGGCCAAATGCTTGACCTGGGCAACGTCAAGATCAAGGTCTTGCACACTCCAGGACATACGCTCGACAGCATCTGCCTACTGGTCTCGGACGCCCGACGCGGTCCAGATCCTTGGTTCGCCATCACGGGCGACACGCTGTTCGTGGGAGCTGTGGGCCGCCCCGATCTGGCTGGGCGCGAGCAAGAAATGGCGGGCATGTTGTTCGACAGCTTGGGAGTGAAACTTTTGAGCCTGCCATCGGAACTGGAAATTTATCCGGGACATCAAGCTGGCAGCGCCTGTGGCGCGGGCCTATCCGGAAAGCCGTCCTCGACCATTGGCTTTGAGAAGCGTTGGAACCCGTTCTTGGCGATGGAGCGCGAAGCCTTTGTTCGCGAACTGACGGTCACCATTCCCCCGCGCCCCGCCAACATGGATCAAATTGTCGCCATGAACATAGCGGCCTGAGATGTCCATGGATTTGAAACACGGCATCCGCCACAACCAGAGCCAGTTTCTGCATCAGCTTTTGCAGGTGCTCTTGGTGGGCCTCACCATCGGCATGACCCGAACCGTCATTCCGGCGTTGGCCGAGTCCGATTTTGGCGTGCCGAAGAATTCCTTTGTCCTGCTGAGCTCGTTTGTCGTGGCCTTTGGCCTGGTCAAAGGCGCAATGAACTTTGTCGCCGGACGACTATCCGAGCGGATTGGCCGCAAACAGGTGTTGCTGATGGGTTGGCTCGCCGCCTTGCCTATTCCACTGATGATCTGGTTCGCTCCAAGTTGGAACTGGGTCGTGGCGGCCACCGTGCTGCTGGGCGTCAATCAAGGTCTGACCTGGTCGATGACGCAGACTTCCAAGCTCGACATCACACGGCTTGAAGAGCGGGGCCTCACCCTTGGCCTCAATGAATTTTCGGGCTATGTGGGCGTCGCTTTCGCCGGCATCCTGACCGCCTACATGGCTACCGTATTCGGCGCGCGCCAAGGCATTTTGATCTTTGGCCTCACCGTTATAGTTTTGGCCTTGGTCCTGACTCAACTATGGGTCAAGGACACCCTGCCTTGGGCCAAGGCGGAAGCCGCCAAGCATGGGCCGGGAGCTACGCAAACCTTGCGGCCGCGCTACCCCGAAGGCGTCTCTTCCAACCCTTCCACCAAGGAGATATTCACACTCATGAGCTGGCGGGACAAACGCATGATGGCGCTCTGCCAAGCCGGGCTGGTGGAGAAATTCGTAGATGCCTTGGTGTGGATTTTCTACCCGGTGTTCCTTTATCAAAAGGGCGTGAGTCTTCCCAACGTGGGATGGGTCATCGGTTTTTATGGCTTCGTGTGGGGCGGCTCGCAGCTCTTCACCGGTAGGCTGTCAGACCGAATTGGCAGACACCGCCCCAACGTCTGGGGCATGTGGATTTGCGGCGCGGGAGTTGCCGCCATGATGCTGGGCGACGGCGTCGCTTGGTGGGCTGGGTCGGCTGCCGTCTCAGGCTTTGGCATGGCCTTGCTTTATCCCAACCTGTCGGCGGCAGTGGCGGACATTTCCCATCCATCGTGGCGCGGGTCTGCCATCGGCATTTACCGATTCTGGCGCGATTTGGGTTACGGGATCGGCGCTTTGGGCTTGGGCCTTGCCGCCCATTTCACGGGGCAGATGCAAGCCGCATTCTGGTTCGTGACCTTTTCGATGTTCGCCTCCGGCGCATTGCTCTGGTGGCTGGGCGAAGAAACGCACCCGCGACTCAACCATGCCAACTACCCCATGACCACGGAGTCAACATGAAATTCCGATCGACTCTCGCGCTAACCATAGCTTGCGCGACCTTTTCGTTCGCGCCCTCGGTTTGGGCTGACAAGGCATCGGTGGATCGCTGTCGGCCCAAGCTGGATTTGCCTTGCGCGTGGCCGGATGGGACAACCTTCGTATCCTGCAAGGCGGATTCGACGAGTGGCGCGCCAAGGGTGGCGTCGACGCTTCGGCCAAGGCATCAACCACCCCGACTCACTGATCCTTACTTTTTCATCATCTCACCATGATTGGCATGCCCCTCCATGGCGTCTTTGCCGTGGTCGGCGAGTTGGGCGTCAAACCACTTGTGCAGCGCAGCCACAAGGGTGGGGTCTCCGGTCTTGTAAGTCAACTGGCCTCCGCCCTTTACGTCTTTGTAGTCGATGGCGATTTGACCAGGCTTTGCAGCTCTGAGATCGGCGAGCCCTGGCATATCTTGGCCATGAATATGTGAAGGGCCAGAGAAGTCTCCCTTCAAAAACTGCTCGCGAATCTCTTGCAGATGCCCACGAGCCTAGTTGACTTGCGCCACATCGGTGGATTTCTTGGCCACCACTTGCTGCGCGCCACCCTCCACAGTCTTGGTAAAGATGTGCGTGGTCGCCGCCAGGTTGAAGGGCATTTCGCGGGCCGTGCCGGAGCCTTCCCGCGCCACATTGACGCCGACGGTCACGTCGGGATAGACGCTTGCGTTTTCCAGCCGAAGCCGCGCGTTGGCGCTTTTTTCGCGCTCCGCGAATGCCAGCAGGCGCGGCTGCGCTTCCAGGCTGTTCAACAGATCGTCCAGTC
Organism: Burkholderiales bacterium; assembly: GCA_043749095.1. GTDB lineage: Bacteria > Pseudomonadota > Gammaproteobacteria > Burkholderiales > Burkholderiaceae_C > PBB1. The sequence goes on from JAYVEB010000110.1 coordinate 4,379, forward strand.
TGTACGCAGCAGCTGCGGGCGCCAAATCCCCCTGCGCCTGCGGCAGCTCGGGCCCCCCAGGTGCAGGCGGGCGGCGAGTTCGGCGCGCGCGTCAATCAGCTGTTCTCTGGCCAGCGCCAATTGGTTGCGCGCGCGTTCGGCCTCAACCAGCGCGACATTGGCGTCGAGCTTGGTGTCTTCGCCGGCCAGGCGGCGCTTTTGCACCGCCACCGCCGCGTCCTCGAACAGTCTTGTGGCCTGCGTTTCCAGCGCCACCCGCTGCTGCAGCGTGAGAACCCGGTAGAACTGGCTGGTCCCTTCACTGCGAACCTGCCGCGGGGTGTCGGCAATTTCATGGCGCAGCGCGGTCAATGCGGCATCGATCGTCTCCCGCCGCAAGCGTGCCTGCCCGCCGGTTTCGAAGGCTTGCGACACGCCCGCGCCCCATTCGCGCCGCCT
>JAYVEB010000111.1:0-4816 GCA_043749095.1 Burkholderiales bacterium
GAGCACCGAGCCGCCGGCTTCCTGGTTCGACTTCTGGATCGCCTCGACCACCTTGGTGTGCGGGATGCCGTAGGCGGCCAGCTTGTCGGGGTCGAGCAGGATCTGGTACTGCCGCACCATGCCGCCGACCGAGGCCACTTCTGCCACGTTGGGCACCGTCTTCAACTCGAACTTCAGGAACCAGTCCTGCAAGGCGCGCAACTGGCCGGCGTCCTGCGTGCCACTGCGATCGACCAGCGAATACTGATAAATCCAGCCCACGCCGGTGGCATCCGGACCCAGCGTTGCCTTCGCTCCCGTTGGCAGCTTGGCCTGCACCTGGTTCAGGTACTCCAGCACCCGCGAGCGCGCCCAGTACAGGTCGGTGCCGTCCTCGAACAACACATAGACGAATGAGTCACCGAAGAACGAGTAGCCGCGCACCGTCTTCGCACCGGGCACCGACAACATCGTCGTCGTCATCGGGTAGGTGATCTGGTTCTCGACGATGCGCGGTGCCTGCCCCGGGTACGTCGTGCGGATGATGACCTGCACGTCCGACAGGTCGGGCAGCGCGTCCAGCGGTGTGCGCTGCAGCGAGTACACGCCCCAGGCGCTGAGCATCAGCGTGGCCAGCAGCACCAGGAAGCGGTTGGCGATCGACCAGCGGATCAGCTTGGCGATCATGGCTTGCTTCTCGATGCGGCGGACCCGGGAGGTTGGGTTTGCGCCTGCAGCAGCGTCGTGGTCGTGATTTGCGGCAGGTTCTGCGCGTCCATGTAGAACTCGAAGTCGATCCGGTCGCCCGCCTCCAGGCCGCGCGGTGCACCACCCTTCGGCAGCTTGAAGTCCATCGTCATCGCAGGCCATTTCAGCGACGCGACGGGGCCGTGCGACAGGGTCATCGTGTCGCGGCCGATCGCCTCGATCCTGGCGCTGCCGGTGTGACGGGTTGCGGTGTTCGCGGCCGTGGGTGGTGGTTCGACGTTGAGCCTGGCCTCGATCCCTTTCAGGCTCGCCTCGGAATCGATCAGGAACTGCGAAGAGACCACGACTCGCTGGCCGAGCTGGAGCCCGCGCTTGACCTCGGTCTGCCCGCCGCTCTCGATGCCGATCTCGACATCGACGGGGCGGAAGCGGCCGCTGTTGTCACCCTGCTCGGCCAGCATCGCCAGCGTGCGCTTGCCGGTCTGGATGATGGCCTCCGTGGGTACCAGCAGCGACTTCTCGTGGCGCATGTCCATGAACTGCATCTGCACGAACATGCCTGGCACCAGCGCGCCATTGGCATTCGCCAGTTCGACGCGTGCCTTCAGCGTGCGGGTGGTCTGGTTGACCTCGGGCAAGATGGCCTGCACCTTGCCCTCGAAGACCGCGCCCGGCGCGGCCGGGCTCCGGGCCTGCACCTTCGTGCCGGGGCGCAGCAGCGCCGACTGGCTCTCCGGCACTTCAGCGTTGGCCCACACCGTGGACAGGCCGTTGATGCGGAACAGCGTCGCCCCTGGCGCCACCGTCATGCCCTCGCGCGCCATCAACTCGGTGACGACACCGCCAATCGGCGCCACCAGCGTGATGCGTGGCTGGGTCCGGCCGCTGCTGTCCACGAGCGCGATCTGTGCGTCGCTCATGCCGACCTGACGCATGCGCTGACGGGCGCCATCCACAAGTGGCGCCAGGTCGGTGCCTTGCATGCGGCGCACCGACAGGAACTCTTCCTGCGCTGCGATCCAGTCGGGCACGTACAACCCGGCCAGCGCCTGACCCTTGACGACACGATCCAGCGTGGCGCGAACCTGCAGGCGCTCGACATAAGCCGTCGCACGCGCCTGCACGATGACCTGGTCGCGCTCGTTGAAGGCAATGCTGCCGACCGCTGCGACTTGGGGCGACAACATGCCTTCAGTGACCGCTGCCGTGCGCACGCCCAGGTTCTGCTGGATACGCGGGCTCACGCTCACCTTGCTGCCCGCACTTTCACTGCCGGCGTCGCTGTCCGCATAGACCGGCACCAGCATCATGTCCATGAACGGCGACTTGGCCGGCTTGTCGAACTTGTTCCCCGGCATCATCGGGTCGTGGTAGTACAAGACCTTCTTGCCAGTCCGCGGATCGACATCGCCGGCCTTGATGCCGGAGCTGATGTGGCGGCGGGTCGCGGCTTCGCCCTGCGCGATGCTTTGCGGCACGGCTTCGGTGGGCGCACTCGCCGCCATCGCCTCGGTGGCCGGTGCACCAGGCGCCATGGCCGACGCGGTGCCGCCCATGCCCATGCCGCGCTGCATGCCGAGCTGGTAAATGCCGTAGGCGCCTGCAGCGACGAACCCGACGGCGACGGCGATGGCGACGGCCAGGGAAGCGAGCGCTTTGGTTTTCATGTTCACTTCTCCGAGACATCGACCGAGTGGATGACGGGGCGTGGCTGGGCAGGCTCCACGTGCTCAGGCGGAATGAGGTATTCGAGCTGGGCCCACAGGGCTGCGGCTTCCGTCTCCAGGCGCAGGCGGTCCACGCGCGTGTCGATCTCCATGCGTCGCGCATCGAGCACCGCGCTCAGCGCGCCACTGCCACCGCGGTATGCAGCCATCGCAGCCCGGGTGCGTTCGGCGGCCAGCACGATCAGCTCGCTGTCGTAGTGCGCCAGCCGGTCCCGATCGCTGCGCCACGCCTGCAGCCAGCCGAGCGTTTCGGCCACGTGCTCGCGCGTCGCCTCTTCGCGCTGCGCGCGCAGCTGCTCGACCAGCGCGAGCCTGGCCGCAAGGTCGCGGTCCTGCCGGTTCTTCTGATCGAACTGCAACGGGATCGAGACGTTGACCGACACCATGTTGGAGTAGGCCGGGCCGCGCTGGCTGTACATCAACTCGACGCTCCAGTCCGCACGCTTGTTGCTCTGTGCAATGTCGGCATCGGCCCGCGCCATGGCTTCCTGCTTCACCATCAATGCGATCTGGGGGTGATGGGCCAGCTGCAACTCCAGCGCCGCCTCATCAAGGTGGACGGTGGCAACAGGCGGGGGCGTGCCCAGCGCCTGGTTCGCGTCCGCACCGACCCACCGAACGAGCCTGGTCTTGGCCGTGGCGACCTGCCGCTCGGTCTGGCGTATGCGGTCATCGATCAGCGCGACGGCGGAGCGCGCCGCGAACACGTCTGCCTGCGAACCGCGCCCGCCGCGATACGCGGCGTCGGCCGCTTCGATCTGCAAGCCGGCCTCGGCCCGCTGGGTGCGCAGCAGGTCGAGCATGCGCTCCTGGTAGTAGCGGTCGAGCCACGCCTTCGCGGTGTCGCGGCGCAGGTCTGCGAGTGCCACGGCGCGGGCGGCTTCGGCGGCCTCTGCCTCGCGGTCGAAGCGTGCCGAGCGTGCCGTGAGCTTGTCGCTGCGGGTGATCTCCTGCGCCACACCGATCGAGCGCATCGTCATGAAATCCCGCGTCAGGCTGAAGCGATCGGGGCCATTGATGGGCAGGTTGTTGATGCCGGCCTACCACGTCGGATCGGGCCGCTGGCCAGCGGCAATCGCCATCTCGCGCGAAGCCGACGCGGCGGAGTCCTGGGCCACGAGTTGCCTCGATCGGCCCTGCGCTGCACGCAGCGCCTGGTCCAGCGTCAAGCCTTGTTGCGCCTGGCTGCTGACGCTGGCGAACGCGGCGCACAGGACGGCCGTGCAGGCCAGACGCCTGTGGCTGCGCGGCTGGCGTGGCAGCCGTGGGGATGGGGCAGAAAACATGACTTCTCCAGACAACGAGGGCTCCGTGTCGGCTCGGTTCGCATGGGCAGGCAAGGGCCAACCGTCGGACGAGCGCGACCGATGCGCTCAGCAACCCGACGGGTCGTCAGCGCAACGTCGTCTGGAGCATCAGATTCGGAAACAGCAGTGCAGGATGGCAAGCGGCGCAGACGCCGCAACCAGTGCACTCGTCGCATTGGCCGCAGGGCGCGGCGCGACAACTGGCTCAGGGGCCAGAGGGGTGAAGTACAGGGCGTTCAGAAGGGCCGCAGGAACGGTCAACGTGGACGCTTGATCGCTCTGCTGCCCGTGGTGGCAATGCTCGGCGCACAGATTGGCGAACTCGGGGTCCATCGGCCCCGCCATGTCTTCGCAGTTCGGTGCCTGCCGGTCGGCCATCGCCATCGCCGCATCGATCGAGCCGCCATCAGATGCTGCGGTAGCGGCCATCTGCATCTTCATGCTTGCCGCAGACGACAGCCCCGGACAGGCGTAGGCGGAAACCGCCAATTGCGCGAACAGCACGACGCCGATGAGCGCGCGGCCGACCGTCCGCAAGAACTGGCGCGTCACGACCGCAGCCCCAGAAGCACCACCAAGCCCACAGCAGACGCCACACCAACGCGCGCGGTGCGGATGGGTTCGTCAACGAGGCTGAGATTGCAGTTCATGGTGATTGAAAAGGTGCCGGCGGTAGCAGCGGGCTCCGCTCTCGCGTGCCTCAAGTTTAGTCGCTCCTCTGCGGATTACCCTACAAGCGACTGCGCAGATTCCGTGACGAAAGGGCCGCGCGCGGGACTGGAGGACGCGCGACTATCCTATCAATGGCAGTGACCACCGCCACCTCCCGACGGCGGCGGCGACGTCCACAGCGGATTCTTTGCACTGATGCCCGCATGCTTCGAGCTCCTCAGGCGCAGCGCATTGGAGATCACCGACACCGAACTCAGGCTCATGGCCAGCGCCGCGATCATCGGTGACAGCAGCCAGCCGGTGAACGGGAACAGCACGCCTGCCGCCAGCGGCACGCCCAGCGCGTTGTAGACGAAGGCGAAGCCGAGGTTCTGTTTCATGTTGGCGATGGTCTCCTCCGAGATCGCTCGGGCCTGGGCGATG
>JAYVEB010000112.1:0-4786 GCA_043749095.1 Burkholderiales bacterium
ACCAGGCGCTGGCTGCCGGGGTAGTTGGTCGGCACGCGGAAGATCACGTTGTTCTCGAACCAGTCGAGGCGCTTGTTCATCGCAAGGTTGTTCACCGCAGTGGGCGACAGCCGCGCATCGATCGGGCCGCCCATCATCGTCATCGTGCGCGGGGTTTGCTCGCCGCGGCTGGCCATCAGCGAGATCGCTGCGAGCACCGGCACCGTAGGCTGGCACACCGAGATCACATGGACCTCGGGGCCGATGTGGCGGATGAATTCCTGCACATACTCGACATAGTCGTCGAGGTGGAATGGGCCCACATCGACCGGCACCATGCGCGCATCGGTCCAGTCGGTGATGTAGACCTTGTGGTGCTGCAGCAGCTCGCGCACCGTCTCGCGCAGCAGCGTCGAGTGGTGCCCCGACAGCGGCGCCACCACCAGCACCGTCGGCTGCTCCTTCATCGCTTTCAGCAGCGGCAGGTCGTCTGCAAAGCGCTTGAAGCGCAACAGCCGGCAGAACGGCTTCTCGATCGCCACCTGCTGCTGAACCGCGACCTCGACCCCATCGATCTTGACCGTGTGGATGTTGAACTCGGGCTTCTCGTATTCCTTGGACAGCCGGTGCATCAGGTTCAACCCGGCCGACACGCGCGGCGCTTGCGGGGTGTGGGTGAACGGCGACAGCGGGTGGCTGTACAGCTTGGACGACGCGCTTGCGAACTCCGCCAGCGGGCTCAGCAGCGCGCGCTGTGTTTCATAGAACTGGTAAAGCATCGACATGGCGAAATCCTGGTTCAGACGGGCGCGTCGCCGGCGGCGGCGCGGGTGATGCGAGTGCTTGTTGTCGAAAAATCATTCCACCTGCAGACACATCGGCACGCTGAGTCGGAGTATGAATGTTGCACTGCAGCAGTGTAGGGTGAATGCCCTAAGACGGATGCCGAGCGCGGTGATGGAAAAAGCCCGGCAGCGCCGGGCTTTTCAGTACGTGCCGCGAGCCGCCTCAGTCCACGTGGCCGATGGCCTTGACCTCCGCATCGATGTTGCCGTGGTTCAGCGCTGCGACGCAGATGCGGCCCGAATCGACGCCGTAGATGCCGAATTCATTGCGCAACCGCTCCATCTGCGGCTTGGCCAGGCCGGTGTAGCTGAACATGCCTTTCTGGCGCGTGATGAAGCTGACGTCCTGTTTCGTGCCCGCAGCGACCAGCTTCGTCTGCAGCAGCGTGCGCATCTCCGTGATGCGCACGCGCATGCCGGCCAGTTCCTCTTCCCACATCGAGCGCAGCGCCGGCGTGGTCAGCACGGTGGCGACGATCTGCGCGCCGTGCGTCGGCGGGTTCGAGTAGTTGGTGCGGATCACGATCTTCACCTGGCTCAACACGCGCGTCATTTCTTCCTTGCTGGTGCACACCACGCTCAGCGCACCGACACGTTCGCCGTAGAGCGAGAAGCTTTTCGAGAACGAGGTGGCGACGAAGAAGTCGAGCCCGGCAGCCAAGAACTGCGCGATCACCGCACCGTCCTCGGCGATGCCGTCGCCGAAGCCCTGGTAGGCCATGTCGAGGAAGGCGGCCAGCCCGCGCGCCTTGACGGCGGCCACCACCTGTGCCCACTGCGCTGGCGTGATGTCGTAGCCAGTCGGGTTGTGGCAGCAGGCGTGCAGCACGACGATGGTGTCGGCCGGCGCGGTGTTCAGCGCGGTCAGCATGCCGTCGACGTTGACGCCGCGCTTGGCAGCGTCGTAGTACGGATAGGTCTCGACCGTGAAGCCGGCGTTGGTGAACAGCGCGCGGTGGTTTTCCCAGCTCGGGTCGCTGATCAGCACCTTTGGGGCGCTGCCGTTGCGGGCGGCCAGGTGTTGCAGGAAGTCGGCGCCGATCTTCAGGCCGCCGGTACCGCCGAGTGCCTGCACCGTGGCGACGCGGCCTTCCGTGACCGCAGCGCTGTCGGCGCCGAACACCAGACCCTGCACCGCCTTGTCATAGGCGGCGATGCCATCGATCGGCAGGTAGCCGTGGGGTTTCAGGGTGTCGAAGATCAGTTTTTCAGCGGCTGCCACGCATTTGAGCAGCGGCAGCTTGCCGGATTCGTCGAAATAAACGCCGACGCCGAGGTTGACCTTGGCCGGGTTCGGGTCGGCGTTGTACTGTTCGTTCAAGCCGAGGATCGGGTCGCGGGGTGCCATGTCGACGGCGGCAAAGAGCGATGCCATGAAAATTCCTTGTGGTGGGGGCAGTAAATGCAACGCGCGGACGACGCCAGCGGTGCACGTGGCGAGGTGTTTTGGGCTAATCTGTCGAGTTGCCCAGCCCCGCCAGAGTCCGAGTTAACCCTGAGATTTTATCCGCCATGGCCGAACTCGTCGATCTGAATGCCACCACAAACAACGACTCACCCGAGGCGGGTGTCTTCGTCAGCTATCCCGGCTCGCCGTATCAGCTGTTTCAACCGTATCCGCCAGCCGGCGACCAGCCGACCGCGATCGCGCAGCTGGTCGATGGCCTGCGCGACGGGCTGAGCTTTCAGACACTGCTCGGCGTCACCGGTTCGGGCAAGACCTTCACGATGGCCAACGTGATCGCGCAGATGGGCTGCCCGGCCATCGTGTTTGCGCCGAACAAGACGCTGGCGGCGCAGCTCTATGCCGAATTCCGCGAGTTCTTCCCGAAGAACGCGGTCGAGTATTTCGTCAGCTACTACGACTATTACCAGCCCGAGGCCTACGTGCCGCAGCGCGACCTGTTCATCGAGAAGGACAGCGCGATCAACGAGCACATCGAGCAGATGCGCCTGAGTGCCACCAAAAGCCTGCTGGAGCGGCGCGATGTGGTCATCGTCGCGTCGGTCAGCGCGATCTACGGCATCGGCGCGCCTGAGGACTATCTGGAGATGCGGCTGGTGATGCGCACCGGTGGCAAGCAGAACCAGCGCGAGTTGATCGGCCAGCTGATCCGCATGCAGTACACCCGCAACGACACCGACTTTTCGCGCGGCACTTTCCGCGTGCGCGGCGACACGGTCGACATCTTTCCAGCCGAGCATTCCGAACTCGCCATCCGCGTCGAGCTGTTCGACGACGAGATCGAGTCGCTGAGCCTGTTCGACCCGCTGACGGGGCGCATCCGCCAGAAGATTCCGCGCTTCGTGGTGTACCCGTCCAGCCATTACGTGACGCCACGCGGCAAGGTGGTCAACGCGATCGACACCATCAAGGAGGAGTTGCGCGAACGCACGGCTGAGCTGGTCGGCGCTGGAAAGCTGGTCGAAGCGCAGCGGCTGGAGCAGCGCACTCGCTTCGATCTGGAAATGCTGCAGGAGATCGGTCACTGCAAGGGCATCGAGAACTACACCCGCCACCTGTCGGGCGCCGCGCCGGGGCAGCCACCTTCGACGCTGGTCGACTACCTGCCGAAGGACGCGCTGATGTTCCTCGACGAGTCGCACGTGATGATCGGCCAGCTCGGCGGCATGTACAACGGCGATCGCGCGCGCAAGACCACACTGGTCGATTACGGCTTCCGGCTGCCGAGCGCGCTCGACAACCGGCCGCTGCGCTTCGAGGAGTTCGAGACCAAGATGCGGCAGGTGATGTTCGTGTCGGCCACGCCGGCCGCCTACGAACAGAAGACTGCCGGCCAGGTGGTCGAGCAGGTAGTGCGGCCGACCGGCCTGATCGACCCGATGGTCGAGGTGCGGCCGGCCACGCATCAGGTCGATGACGTCCTGCAGGAGATCCGCATCCGCGTCGATCTGAGCGAACGCGTGTTGATCACCACGCTGACCAAGCGCATGGCCGAGCAGTTGACCGACTACCTCAGCGACAACGGCTGCAAGGTGCGCTACCTGCACAGCGACATCGAAACGGTCGAGCGCGTCGAGATCCTGCGCGATTTGCGGCTGGGCGTGTTCGATGTGCTGGTCGGCATCAACCTGCTGCGCGAGGGGCTGGACATCCCCGAGGTGAGCCTGGTGGCGATCCTTGACGCCGACAAGGAAGGCTTCCTGCGCGCCGAGCGCAGCCTGATCCAGACCATCGGCCGCGCGGCACGCAACGTCAATGGCCGCGCGATTCTTTACGCCGACAAGGTCACCGAATCGATGCGCCGTGCCATCGACGAAACCGAGCGCCGCCGCAACAAGCAGATCGCGCACAACCTGGCGATGGGCATCACACCGCGCACGATCAACAAGAAGATCAAGGAGCTGATCGACGGCGTCTATTCAGAGAAGTCCGACAAGGGCGCGGGCAAGGACGCGCTTCGGTCGGCCGAGGTCGAGATGCTGTCGGAGAAGGATCTGGGTAAGCGCATCAAGCAGCTGGAGAAGCAGATGCTCGAACACGCTCGCAACCTCGAGTTCGAAAAGGCCGCGCGGGTGCGCGATCAGCTGGCGCTGCTGCGCGAGCAGGCTTTCGGCGCGCCGGGCAGCGACAACGTGTCGGTGCTGGTGGCCAAGCCCTGAGGCGCGGCTTCAGGGCACGGTCAGCCAGATCTCGTTGCGCCGCAGAAACCACGGCATGAACGGCGGGTTGTAGCGCGAGAACACCGGCTCGCCGGTGGGGTTCACGCCGGCGGCTTTCAGTACCGATCTCAGCCGGGCCAAGTGTTCGGCATAGTTGGCCTCGGTCCACCAGCCCGAGTAGCGGATCACCGCGACCCGGCTCGCGGGAACCTCACGCAGGATCACCCTGGGGTCGATCGGCTCGGGTGCCGAGGCCAGTGCCACGCCCTTGGGCAGCACGAACTGGATCAGGTAGCTGCCGGTGGCACCCGGCACCGCGGTCTGCGTCACCGGCGCGG
>JAYVEB010000113.1:0-4769 GCA_043749095.1 Burkholderiales bacterium
CCGGGCAATCGTCGCGCAGCCGATCGATCATTGGCACGACACCGGAGGTCGAGACCGTGACGCGCCGCCGTGACAGGCCGTAGGCATGGTCATCGAGCATCACCCGCAGTGCAGGCAGCAGTGCTGTGTAGTTCTGCAGCGGCTCACCCATGCCCATCATCACCACATTGGTGATCGCGCGGGTGCCCTCGGGCAGCTGCAGACGGCGGCGCAAATGGTGTTCGGCGAACCAGAGCTGGCCGACGATCTCGGCCGTGCCGAGGTTGCGACTGAAGCCCTGGTGGCCGGTCGAGCAGAAGCGGCAACCGACCGCGCAACCGGCTTGGGACGACACGCACAAGGTGCCGCGATCGTATTCCGGGATGAACACCGTTTCGACCGCATCGCCGCCGCCGACATCGAACAGCCATTTGATGGTGCCATCGGCAGAGGCCTGCTCGCTAAGCACAGCCGGCACACGGACCTCGCATGCAGCACTGAGTTTGTCGCGGAAGGACTTGGCCAAATCCGACATCTGGGTGCAGTCAGACACGCCGCGCTGGTGCAGCCAGCGGAACAGCTGCGTCGCGCGGAATCGCTTTTCGCCCAGGCCTTCGCAGTACGCCGCCAAGCCAGCCAGATCGAAGTCGAGCAGGTTGACGGCGGTCATGGAGGGCCCGAGTGACCGATGCGGTGGCGTCAGCGGCCGGAGGTCAACGACCACACATCAGCGGCTGTAGACCTGCGCGCCGGGGAAGAAGAAGGCGATCTCGGCGGCCGCGGTTTCTGCAGCGTCCGAGCCGTGCACAGCATTCGCATCGATGCTGTCGGCAAAGTCGGCGCGGATCGTGCCCTTCTCGGCCTTCTTCGGATCGGTCGCGCCCATCAGGTCGCGGTTCTTCATGATGGCCCCTTCGCCTTCGAGCGCCTGGATCATCACCGGGCCCGAGATCATGAAATCGACCAGGTCCTTGAAGAACGGCCGCGCCTTGTGCACGGCGTAGAAGGCTTCGGCCTCGCCGCGCGACAGATGCGCCATGCGCGCCGCGATCACCTTCAAACCGGCGTTTTCGAACCGGCTGTAGATCTGTCCGATGACGTTCTTGGCAACCGCGTCGGGCTTGATGATGGAGAGCGTGCGTTCAATGGCCATGGCATTCATTCCTGAGGGAGGTACAGCGAGACAAAACTTGGGATTCTACTGTGGGCAGGTGCGGGATCAGCGTCCGCGGCGGCCACCGCCGCCGGCATTTCCGCCGCCACCGCCGCCACCACCCCCGCCGCCATAGCCACCGCCACGGTTGCCGCCGCCACGTCCACCGCTGCTGTTGCCACCATACCCGCCACCGCCACCGCCACCGCCCTGCCCGCCACCGCCGCGGGCATTCTTGCGGTGGAACGCATCGCCACCGATGTAGCCGACCGAGGTCTGCATCGGATCCGGTTGGCGGGGTCCATCGCCTTTGCGCGGGGCCGGTGGCGCGCTGCCGCCGGCGCCGAAGCCACCACCGCCGGTGCGGAAGTTGCGCCCGCCGGCCGGCGTGCGCGGGTTCTGCACGAAGCGTTTGTCGAAGGTCTGCTCCAGCGGGTTCGGGATACGCGATGGGTCGAAGTCGTCATCGAGGTCATCCTCACGCGGAGGTCGCTCGTCGTCCGAGCGCTCGGTGCGCAACGGGGCTTCCGCTTGCGGTGGACGTGGGCCGCGTCCTTCGCTGAACGGCCGATCGCGGTTCGGCACATCGGGACGCGGTGGGCGGCCATCGCGGCGCTCCGCTTTTTGGGGCTTTTCGCGACCGCGTGGCGGGCGCGCTTGCTGCGCATCACGCGCGTTCGGGCGCGGCTCACGCGGCCCGCCTTCGGCTTCGCCGCCAGCCAGCCGGCGGATCGCGCGGATGTCAGAGTCTTCCAGATCCACCCAGACCCCACGCTTGAGCCCGCGCGGCAGCACGACGCAGCCGTAACGGATGCGGATCAGCCGGTTGACAATCAGGTCCACCGCATCGAACAGCTTGCGCACCTCACGGTTACGGCCTTCGGTGATGACGACGCGGTACCAATGGTTCAAGCCCTCGCCGCCGCCGTTCTCGATCGATCGGAAGCTGGCCGTCTGGCCATCGATGGTCACGCCTTCGAGCAGCATCGCCTTCGATTCGGCATCAAGGGTGCCAAGCACCCGCACCGCGTACTCGCGCTCAACGCCGAAACGCGGATGCATCAGCCGGTTCGCCAGGTCACCCGAGTTGGTGAACAGCAGCAAGCCTTCGGTGTTGATGTCGAGGCGGCCCACCGCCTGCCACTTGCCCTGAGGCAGACGCGGCAACCTGCGGAAGACGGTCGGACGGTGTTCGGGGTCGTCGTTGGTCACCACTTCGCCGGTGGGCTTGTGGTACGCAATGATGCGCGGCGGCGACGGGATGATGCGCACCCGCACTGGTTTGCCGTTGACCTTGATCTGGTCGCCAAACGAAATGCGCTGACCGGTGTGCGCCAGCTGGCCGTTGACCTCGACCAGACCGTCGACGATGGCCTGCTACATGTCGCGGCGCGAGCCGATGCCAGATTGGGCGAGCACCTTGTGCAGCTTCGGCGCTTCGGGCTCGGGACGCAACACGCGCTTCGGCGGCGCGGCAAGCTCATCAGCCGGAGGTTCGACGTCAAACTCGCCCGACAGCACTTGCGCGAACACCTCACCGACGTCGGCGGGAATCACCGGCGGACCGCTGGCCTCGATCGCGCTAGGTTCGTCCGCGTCAGCGTCTGACAGATCCTCATCAGGCGCCTGGTCCGATCCAGAAGCGGCCACCTCGTCCGTGCGCGGGCCCCGTCGCCGTTGGCGACGTCCCTTGCGCAGCGGATCGTTACCGCTCACCTCGTCGGCGGCCGATGCAACTTCCGCACCGTCAGCGCCTTCAGGCTGGGACGACGCTTCGGGCTCTGCACGGCCGGCAGGCGCATCGGTGGCTTCGGCGACCACCACGTCCGCCCCCGCTGGCGCCGCATCAGGCGCTCCGGGCTCGGCGGCCGCCGCCACCTTCACGGCGCGCTTGCGACGCACCGGCTTGTCGGTGGCCTCCGGCGTCTGCTCGGGAACCTCAGCGGGTGTGGGGTCACGGTCGCTGTCGGCAGCGTGGTCAGGATTGGGATTCATTCGGACGTTCCATGGGTACGGCATCCGCCGCTGGGTGAGGTGAAAGATTCAAGGCCGGGGTGGAGTTATCCACCTGAGTCACGGCCAGCAAATCGTCGAAAGAGCTTTGCAACGACGGTCCCTTGGGCATCAGGGGCAGCTGCTGCAGGCCGGCCAGACCGAGGTCGTCGAGGGACTGCCGGGTGGTCGCCAGCAACGCGGGACGACCCGGCGTTTCGCGGTATCCGATCGCTTCGATCCATCCACGGTCTTCAAGCTGCTTGATGATCTGCGTAGCGACCGTCACGCCGCGGATGTCTTCGATGTCGCCGCGGGTGACCGGTTGTCGGTACGCGATGATGGCCAGCGTTTCCATCACCGCGCGGGAATACTTGGGCGGCTTTTCCGGATGCAGCCGATCCAGAAATTCGCGCATCTCCGGGCGGCTTTGAAAGCGCCATCCGGTCGAGACCGCCACCAGTTCGACACCCTCGCCGTCCCAATCGCGCACCAATTCATCGAGCAGTCCGCAAACGGTGTCGGGATCGATCTCGTCGGCAAACAAGGTGCGCATGTCACGGATCGACAGCGGCTCGCGGGCGCAAATCAGTGCGGTTCGAAGGACGCGCTTCGCATCCTGTGTGTTCATGACTATCGTGATGGTCCTCGACCGGCCTCGGCCGGTGGATGTTCAGGCTCTGTAATCGTCAGCCGACTCGAGGCGCAGACCCTGCATCAGGGTGGCGCCATGACACGGCGACGGTGCGGTAATGCGCTACTCTAGGAGAAATTCTCGCGTAGGCAACAGTCACATCAGCGGCAGTCTGGTCGTTGACCACCAGGGCCAACCTATTTCGTTGCGACAAATCAGACGGAATTGTACCGGAGGAACAGCGCATCAGCGTACCTCCATCAGAAGTTGCCACACCGCTGCGAAATCTGCGGGCGGCGCCGATTCGAATGCCATGGCACGGCCGCTCGCAGGGTGATCGAAACCCAGCCGCGTGGCGTGCAAGGCCTGGCGCGTCAGGCCATGGGCCGCGCGCCCGCCATAAGTGAGGTCCGCCAGCAGCGGATGCCCGACCGACGCCATGTGCACCCTGATCTGGTGGGTGCGCCCGGTGTGCAGCGTGCAGCGCACTGCACTCAGGGCGCCGCCTGCGGTGTCGTCGCGTACCGCGAGCCGTTCCACATCGGTACGGGCCTCGCGGCCTCCGGAAGGCAGGACCGCCATGCGCACGCGCGACCGGGGATCGCGACCGATCGGCGCGGCAATGCGCAAGGCCGGGTGCTCGAAGTGACCTTGGCACACCGCCAGATAGATCCGGCGAACGTCCCGTGCCGCGATCTGGCGCACCAGCGCCGTTACCGCCACCAGCGTCTTGCCGACGACCATCAGTCCCGAGGTGTCCTTGTCCAGCCGGTGCACGATGCCCGCTCGCGGCAAGGTCGCAGCGGCCGCGTGGTGGGCCAGCAGGCCGTTGAGCAGCGTCCCGGACCAGTTGCCAGGAGCTGGATGCACGACCAAGCCGGCCGGCTTGTCGATGACCATCACATCGTCGTCTTCGTACACGACAGCGAGCGGCATCGCCTCCGGCCGAAACGCGCGGCATTCCTGCGTCGGAATCAACTCGATGGCGACGCGCTGGCCCGCAAGCACCTT
>JAYVEB010000114.1:0-4757 GCA_043749095.1 Burkholderiales bacterium
GTGTCAGTTCGGGAAACTGTCCGCCGGCATGGCAGGCGACGCAGTTCTGCCCGGTCTGGCGATTGAACGCAGGGATGGCCTGAACGGAGGCGGGCAGCACAGCGACCACCAGCGTCAGCCAGGCCAGCCTGTAGCCCAGGAATTTCGCAGTGGCTGCCGCCAGGCCCGCGGTCGAGTGATTCATCGATGCTCCTACCCACCGGACAGTGGACAGGGGCATTGGGCGCATTCAGCCGGTATCCACCATGACCTGGATCAACTCACCACTCAAATAGGGCGGCAACGGCATGACACCTCACGCCGGTGTTGCACATCGCTGCGATTCAGTGACTGCTGTGCACGGTG
The DNA here is from genome assembly GCA_043749095.1 of Burkholderiales bacterium. Classification (GTDB taxonomy): domain Bacteria; phylum Pseudomonadota; class Gammaproteobacteria; order Burkholderiales; family Burkholderiaceae_C; genus PBB1. Next base: position 346 of record JAYVEB010000114.1, read on the forward strand.
GGAAAGGCGTACTCTCGCCTGATCATCGCGCGGGCACCGAGATACGACAGCTTCTGGCGCTCGGTGAGCGCGTCGAAGTCCACGTGGCCTGCGTCATCGAAAGGCACGACCACGCCTCGACCTGGATCAAACAGGGACGTGAATCGAAGCTCGTGCTGGGACTTCACTGCAGCCGTGGTTGCAGCAACCCTTGATGCGGTCATGGCATCCTCCACTGAAAGCGGGGCACCTGAAATCAGTTCAGACCTGTCGCGGTGCGTCGGCCGTTCCAGCCCTTGCAAGGCCAGTGCTTCGCGCTCCACCAGGCACTTTGTTGTCGGTCTTTTCAGGCAGGCTCGGTAGGCCGATCAACGGGTCAATACGACCCCAGTCGGTACCTATCCACGGCGTGCGTTCCGTCACCGTGCCGAACCTACCTCGAGCCTGAGAACCGGTCGCGCAGAGCGATCACCTCCCTCGCTCCGAGTCGTATCTCGAATGGCCATCGCTCGGTGCTCGCCCGTAGTCGGCACCGTACTCGCGGTGCTCGCCGTGCCGATGACCGTCACCCCACCAAAGCGGCCGGATCACGCAACCGGACAAGGACAGGCCAACCATCAACGCCACACCGACTCTTGAAAAATGACGAATGAAGCTCACTGAAGTCTCCTTGGTGAAAAGCAGATCCACCTGACCCATCAACGCGCGGCGCTGCAGATCTGTTAACCGCAAACCAAGGAAGCGATGTAAAGCTGGCGTAAAGCCGCGGCGTGATCGACGTCGCGCACTTGAATTTCGCGCCAGCAGACGGACATCCACAACCCGTGGACCCACGCGATGGCGAAACGTGTCCACACCGATACACGAAAGAGGACATCTGATGAAACGCTGGTTGCTCACGCTGAGCTTGATATTCCTTGCATCGGCTGCACACGCGTTGCCGACGCTTGCCGCTGTCGAGGCCGAGGTGCAAAAAGGGAACTATGCGCAGGCCCAATCGATGATGCATGAGGTGGTCGCGGCCAAACCCGGGAGTGCCAAGGCGCATTACGTCTACGCTGAAATCCTGGCCCACAACGACGACTTTGTGCAGGCCGCGCAAGAAGCGGCGCTGGCCAAGCAGATTGACCCTGCGCTGAAGTTCACCCAGCCGGAAAAATTCAACGCCTTCGAGCAGTTGCTGGACAGGGAAACGCAACGTGCGTCCCGTGCGCCTCGTGCCGGATCGTCACTTGACAGCCTGTCTCGCGCGGTGCCGACCTTGCCGGCTGCGCCGGTGCTAGCGCAGCCGCGCCGAGTGGAAGAGAGCAGCCCGGGCGTGCCGGCATGGGTCTGGATCGCCAGCCTTGCGGGCGTGGGCTGGGTCGTTTGGAGAATGATGAACAGGAACGCCGGGGTGTCGCCGGCCATGCCGACAAGCGGTAACCCTGGCTACGGCCCCACATCCAGCTACGCGCCCCCGTACGCGCCCAACGCAGCAGCCGCCCCGTCGGGCGCAGGCGGACTGATGGGGGTCGGGCTCGCGGCCGCGGGTGGCCTCGCGGCAGGCATGCTGGCCGAGAAGTTTCTCGAACGGGGGCATGACCGGCGAAGCGACAACAGCTTTCTCGAGCCCAGCTCGTTCGCGAACCCCGCCTCGCTCAGAGACGATGATGCCCGGGCGCTGGAGGAGCGCCAGATTGACTTCGGAACCGGCAATGACTGGGGCGATGACGGTGCAGCCAGTGGCGGATCATCGGACGCCGGCGGTGCCGATGGGTGGTGATGTTTCTACACGCAGACTGACGTCTGAAGCCACCAATTTTGGGTACCAAGCCATGAAACTCCATTCGCAAATCGCGCTCGCTGCGGCAGCCGTTGCCATCGCATCAGGCGGCTCCGGCTGCGCCGTCCGCGAGGCACCGCCTCCACCTCAACGCGTGTACTACCAGCCGGTTCCCCCGGTCACGACGTACCTTGAGCCCGCGCCGCGACCTGTGGTGAGCATCTACGTCGAGCCACCGATCCTGCAGCCCGAACCGATCCTGGTGGGTTGGGCGCCGCCACCGATGCTGGTCGAAATGCCTGCACCTTTTCCCTATGACGGCGCGGTGTGGGTCGGTGGTTATTGGGTCTGGGACGGCAACTGGGTCTGGGCCGCGGGTCACTGGATGGCGCCCCCGAGACCGAGCTATGTGTGGGTGCACCCGTACTACGAGCACCGTGGTGAAGGCGTGATCTTCATCACCGGACACTGGAATCCACCTGGCGTGTATTTCGTGCCCCCACCGATCAGCCTGAGCCTGACGCTGGTCGCACCGGGATACGGCGTCGTTGCGGGTCCGCGACCGATCGGGCCGCAAGGCGTGTTTGTTCCGCCGCCGCCGGGCTCGCGCTTTGGGCTGATCGTGCCTGCACCGATCGGCACGGCGCCTGCCGTGGTCACCAGTGCCGCACCCGTTGTCAACGTCGGCATGCGCATCCAGAACAACAACACGATCACCAACAACACCAATGTCACTCACGTGACGAACATCACCAACGTCACGAATGTGACCATCATCGCGCCGGCCAGCGCCACGGCAAGCGGCAAGGCGTTCGAGAGCGCGGTGCCGGCGCAGGCGCATCTTGCCGCGGCCTTGCCGCCCGTGGTTCGGGCACCGGCACCGGTGCCGGCATCGCGACAGGCTGTTCCTGCGTTCGTGCCGGGTCATGCGCCGGCCGCACTGCCACCGCCTCAGACCGTGCATGAGCTGGCGTCGCCGCCGCCTCACGAGAGGTCGCCGCGTGGCGCGGCGACATTCAGCGACAGCCCATCGCCCCATCCTGCGGTCGTGCCTGCAGCTGTTGTGGCTCAGCCCCCGATGCCGACGCCCAAACCGCCAGCCGCCATTGAGCGTCCGAGCCCGCCACCCGTGCCTCTAAGACCCGTGGCCGAGAGCGCACGTCCCGCTGTGCCTGCCGCATCAGCTCCGCAGGCTGCCCATGTGCTGTCACGACCGGCAAATTTGCCCAGGGATGACGCCCGCATTCGCGCCGAGCAAGAGCATGCCGCGAAGGCCGAGGCATCGGCTCATCTCGTGCCTGGAGCGCCGCAGGAAAAGAAAAAGGAGAGGAAGGACGACAGCGCAGAGAAAGACGCCAAGAAGGCCCAGTAGCGGCCGCGTACGTCAGGTCGGAAGTGCTGACAGCGCCAGTTTCACGCAGTCCCGGGCATCGACACAGATGGCCTGTGCGCCGAACGTCTCGGCACGATGTGCTCCGATCGAGAAAACCGGGCCCCCGAGCAGCACGGGCGTTGTCGGATTGCGCGAGGCCGACTTGAGTCTGTCGACGAGGCTGCTGAGCGCATCGAGCTGGGAGTCCAGTGCCACCGAGAGGCCGACAAGATCGAACCACTCATTCTGGACGGCATGACAAAGTTGGGTGTGGCTGGGCGACACCTCCAGCACCACTTGCCAACCCGCCTTGCGGAAGAACTCCGACACGATCGACAGGCCCAGCACATGCTGGGAACCCGGCGCCGAGGCCAGCATCACACGCTTGACGCCACCGGCATGTTGCGGACCGTCGTGGTACTCATAGCCCATGCCGTGGATCACCTCCTGCATCAGCACGAGACCGACCGTCACCTCGGTAAATCCGAGAAGGTCTTCCTCCCACTGCTGACCCAGATACCGCGCGGCCGGCGTGATCAGTTCGATGAAGACACCGTCTTGATCCAGCTCCTCTGCTCGCAAGCGCTCGATGAGCAGCGCTGCCTGCTGACGCTTCCCCCCTGCGCAGAAGCCGGCAAACGCCGCAATCTCGTCGCCGAGCGGTCGGGATGCGGAGTCGTTGGCCGCACGGTCCTCGCCAGTGCGGTGGGCTTGCACGAGGCGCGGAATGATCTGGGACTCCAGCACTGTTCGCATCGAGCGGCGGCACTCGTCGTCCGTGGCCGTGGAGCGGTCGCTGCTTTGTGGAAGATCGGACTCACGTCGCTCGAACATCGACGACAGGGTCCAACTGCTGATGGCCCGACCCAGCCTGAGCATTCGGTTGACCGGAGACGCTGAGAAAGCCAGGTGCATCACCACTCCAAGTTCGGGTCGATCCCATCGAGCCGTGGCGTTGGGTCAACACCTGCCGCGAAGGTAACTCGTCTGCAACCAGCGTGAATATTAGAGTGAACCCCTGTTGCCGACAGGGTCGACCCGCAGCTGCATCAGTTGCCGGCCGCGTGCCTGCAGCGCTTGCGTCGACCGGGTGGAGGGTTCCAGCGGCGGCTGTGCGGCGCCTGTCGCGGCGAAGGTGGTCCACCGTCCCAAGGGCACCGACAGTGTCGTGGCCGATGTCTGCAGGCTGGACGAGGGCACATCCTGGCCTTGCCGATCACCGACACGTTCGGTCTCGAGCCGGAGGTCGACCCGCACCGCCTTGCGACCTCCCGACCAGCGCGGTTGCACGGACAA
>JAYVEB010000115.1:0-4746 GCA_043749095.1 Burkholderiales bacterium
CGCAACCTCGCGCCGCGGCCGATGGAGACGGTGCTGGCCGGCACCGCAGGCTGCACTGCCTATGACGTGGTGCTGATCCTCAAGCGGGGCCGCCACGCCGTCAGCGGTTGTCAGGTCAAGGTGAGCTCCGAGCGCGCCGAGGTGGACCCGAAGGTGTTCACCAGGATCCACCTGCACTTTCAGCTGACGGGCCGTGACCTTCCTGCCGCTGCCGTTGAGCGCGCCATCGCGATGTCGCACGACAAGTACTGCTCGGCCACCATCATGCTGGCCAAGACCGCCGACATCACCACCAGCTTCGAGATCGTGTCGACCTGACGTCGCTCATTCAGATGTGATGTGCCGTGGTGGTCATCACCTTGGCCACCGCACGCATGCCCCAGCGGGCCGCCGCAGGCAAGGGCATCGCGCCCGCTTGCAGTGCGTCGTTGGCGTGCCGCACCTCGTCGGCCTTCATCTGGTGCACCATCGCGCGGGAGCGTTGATCCCCGGCCGGTAGGCGGTCAAGATGTTCATCGAGGTGCTGTTCCACCTGCCGTTCGGTTTCCACCACGAAACCCAGACTGATCGCATCACCGGCCCGCCCGGCCAGCCAACCGATGGCGAATGATCCGGCGTACCACAGCGGGTTGAGCAGACTGGCGCGGGCACCCAGTTCGTCGAGCCGCTGCTGCGTCCACGCCAGGTGGTCGGTCTCATCGCGGGCTGCTGCCTGAAAACGCTGCTGCATCAAGTGGTCGGTCGCCGCCAGTGCCTGTCCCTGGTAAAGCGCTTGCGCGCAGACCTCGCCCACGTGGTTGACGCGCATCAACGCCCCGGACAGCGCCTTTTCAGCGGCAGACAGCTCGGTCATCGCAGACCGACTTCCCGGCGCTGCGGTCTGCGGCTCGGGCATCGGCCGACTTGCGTGCAGTCCGCCGGACAAGGTCCGTAAGAAGTGATCTGCAGCGGCGATGAAAGCATCGTTCATGCGGGGGTCCGTGTTGCGCCAGAGAAACAACTGTCGTTGAACAGTCAGGAAGACTGGTGAGAGTGTACGGACTGCATGGGCAGTGCAAGGCTCAAGTCAGCAACTGGCGGTGTCATCGTTTTCAGCGTTGCCGTTACACGAGTCATTCGTTCAATTCGTCCCAGGCGCCTCATTCAATGTTGCGGCATCACAACGGAAAATGGGTTTTGCCGCAGTGCATTAGCTTATGGGTCGTGCAGTGCGTGCATTCATGGAATACCCTTGGCCGATGCACTCATTGATGTGTGCCATCGATCAACCGATCGACTCGCGTTGATGTCATCGCGAAGTTTCGTCTCAACTGTCCGTCTCGGAGAACCTAGAACATGAAGAAGTCACTCTTAGCTCTTGCCGTCCTCGGCGCTTTCACCAGCATCGCCTCGGCCCAATCGTCGGTCACCTTGTATGGCCGCATCGACCAGAACGTCACCTTGCAGGATCCGGGCAGTAACGCCAGTGCCAACGGCACCAGCAAGAAAGGCAGCACGCTCGTCAAACTCAACGACGGCGGCATCAATGGTTTTGGTCCTTCCCGGCTGGGCTTTCGCGGGACCGAAGATCTGGGCAATGGCCTGAAGGCCTTCTTCAAGATTGAAGCGGCCATATCGGCTGACGCCGGCACTGCGGGCGGGTCGACGACGCTCAACCCGACCGGCAATTCGTTCTTCAACCGGTCTGCCTACCTGGGCCTGAGCCACGACTCGTTAGGAGAGATTCGCTTGGGTCGCCAGGAAAGTCTGTCGCGGGAAAACAATGTCAAGATCAACGACATCAGCTCCGAGAACCAGTTCAACATCGTCGAGAAGCTTGAGAGCACGACGGACAAGTCAGGCAAGGGTTCTCGTCCGCTGTTCCAGAACTTCGGTGTCCGCGTGGATAACGGCATTCGCTACACAACCCCGCAGTTCTCCGGCATCCAGGGCAGCGTCATTGTCGGTCTTGGCGAGCGCCTTGCCAATCCCGTCCCGGCTACGCCTGTGTTCGACGCGACAACGGGAGCATTCGTGAAGACCAACCCGGCAACAATCCAAAAGGCAGCGACCTATCGGGGCCTCAGCGTGGTGTACGCCGCCGGCCCATTGGCAGTTGACGTAATCTATGAGGACCTGCGCGGTGGCGAAGTCAGCCACGGCGATTACAACAATGTGGTCACCGTGGGTGGCAGCTACGACTTCGGTCTGGCGAAGGTCGCGACGGCCTACCAGCACACCAACAATCTGGGCGGCCAATTCGATGCCGTCAATGCCGGCAGCGCCTTTGTCAAAGGCAACAATGTGAATGCTTGGAACGTCGGTTTGGCGGTGCCGCTCAATGCCTTCACCTTCAAGGTGCAGTACACCGGGTCGAACCTCCACCGCCCGAACGGCGCATCCAGCCTCTACCAGGACAAGTACGGCGGCTCCCTGGAATACGCGCTGTCGAAGCGCACAATGGTCTACGCTACTGCCGTGGGGCGCGGTGGCGACAACAGCTCCTACTACTCCCGCCAGAGCGAATACACCATGGGTCTGGCCCACACGTTCTGATCGACCGCCAGTCGGCAGCAATCACTGCTGTACGGAAGCCGCCTTCGGGCGGCTTCTTTTTTGACCGGTTGCAATTGCGGATGTGCCCCGCGCGATTCGAATGACACACTAGCCACGATCTTGTCTTCCCACACAGGTGCCTCATGAAAAGCCGGTTGCTGGTGATGATGTGCCTGGCGGCTGCCACCACGGCGAGCTGGGCGCAAAGCAAGGTCGAGCTCTACGGCATCGTCGATGCGGGCGTGACCCAGGTCAGCGGCCTCAAGGGGGCAGCGTCACCCAGCTGGCCAGTGGTGTCATGGAAGGCTCGCGCATTGGCGTGCGTGGCCAGGAAGACCTGGGCGATGGCTACCGCGCGATCTTCACGCTGGAAAACCGGCTCGAAGTCGATACCGGCGGCATCAGCAACCGGCCACCGTCGCGCAATCAATTACCTGACCGTGCCACTTACGCGCGCTATTTGTTGCCCTCGCTGCCGAAGGTGCAACAAAACGCCTTGCAGCCGGTGTTGAACCGGGTCTCCGACGCCCTCGGCACGCAGGTGGGCATCAATGTGCGCAGCGATGGCCCGGCCTTTTTTGATCGGCAGGCCTACCTCGGTCTGGTGACGCCGGTGGGCGCGGTGCTGGCCGGGCGCATGTACACCCCGGGCTATGAGCTGGTGGGCACTTTCGATGCGTTGAATGCGCAGTCGTCGCTGTCGTCCGGCCAGATTGCCGCCGTGCCCTATGCGGTCGACATCCGCGTCTCCAATGCGGTGGCCTATCGGATTCATAAGGATGCCATCACCGCCTCGCTGATGGTCGGCTTCGGTGAGAAGGCCATTGACACCGGGCACTTCATCGGTGGTCTGGCGATGTACCGCAACGATGCCTTCGGTGTAGGCGTGGCCTACAACCAGCGCGACAACGAGAACGGCCAGCGCTCGCTGACCAGCACGGTGGGCGCTGGGCGCATCCACGCGTCTGCTGCCGCGATTCACGACCGCCATCCATCGGCGGTGTCCGCCATCGGCGCGCAAGTCACTCCGCTGGTCGGCCCCACACTGGCCAGCCTGATCCAGGCGGCCTACACCGATGCGGTCCGGCAGGATGCCACCTTGTGGCACCTGGGCTATCGCCATCAGCTCCGGTCGGCCACCTTCTATGTGGCCTACAACGTCTACAACGATGTGCGTGCCGCCAATGCGGACGTGGCGTCCTACGGCGTGGCCTGCAGTTACGCGCTGTCCAAGCGCACCGACGTCAGCGCGGTGGTCACCCACTTCAACAACACCGGGCTGGGCCAGGCCGCACCCGGCGGCGGCGGCTATCTGGGCGGTGTGACCGCGCGTGCAGGGCTCGATTCGACCAGCGTGGCCCTCGGGGTGCGTCATCGTTTTTGATCTGGCTCCGCTGCGCGCTGCGCGTCGGTGGTGGTGGCTCGCCGCTGCTGCGGTGGCGACGCTGACGCTCCTGGCGTGCCGCTCCACCGCAGAGCTGAAGCCGGACGCGGCCGATCAGGCCAGTGCTTCTGGCTGGGAAACAACGCCCTTGCCGACGAAACGCCCGACGCGCTACACGCCCCAGGTGATCGATGGTCGACCGGTCATCCAGGCCGATGCCGAGAGTGCCGTCAGCCTGTACCGCAGGCGTGTGCATGTCGCACCGGGCGAGCTCGGGCGCCTGTCTTTCTCGTGGATGGTGCCCGAGCTGATTGCCGCGGCCGATCTGAGCCGCAGTGAGGCCGAGGATGCGCCGGTGCGTGTCGTGCTGGCCTTCGATGGCGACCACAGCAAGCTCTCGTACAAGGACCGCCTGTTGTTCGATCTGCTCGAAGCGGTGATGGGTGAAGAGCCGCCGTACGCGACGCTAATGTACGTGTGGGACAACCGGGCGCCGCTCGAATCGGTGATCACCGCCGGCCGCACCGACCGCATCCGCAAGATCGCCGTCGACTCGGGGCCGACGCAAACGGCGATCTGGCGGCTGCACGAGCGCGACATTGCCAGCGACTACCGACGTGCCTTCGGCGAAGACCCTGGCCCGCTGACCTCCGTCGCGCTGATGACCGACAGCGACAACACCCGCAGCACCACGCGGGCCTACTACGGCGAGATCCGATTGGTTGGCGCCAACGGCCAGCCGCAGTAGGCCTCGCAGGCGAGCAGCGGTCAGCCCATGGGGGTCTTCGTGGTTCGGCGCCTGGCGCAGGCGGTGCTGGTGATGCTGA
>JAYVEB010000116.1:0-14536 GCA_043749095.1 Burkholderiales bacterium
CCGCGGCCTCGGTCAGGTAGCCATCGCGGAACATGATGGTTTCCGCCGCGCCGTGGTCAGCCGACATCTGCCTTGCCAGCACATTGCCCAGCAGCGAGATGCTCTTGATGTCGCCGCGCTCCCAGCGGAAGTCACGCGCCGTGGTGCAGGCCACGCCGCGATGGCGCTGCTCCGCGCTGGGCGGCTTCATCGCGCTCGTCATCATGAACACCGTGGGCTCGATGTCGGGCGGCATCACATGGTCGCGCAGCGCGACGCCACGGGTCACCTGCAGGTACAGCAACTGGTCGTCCGCCGGGTGCGCGTCGATCAGCCGGCGGCAGCAGGCCAGCCATTCGGCGGCGCTGTGCGGGTTGGAGATGCGCACCTTGGCCAGGCTGCGGTCGAGACGCGCCATGTGCTCGTCGAAGCGGAACACGCTGCGCTCGTAAACCGGCACCACCTCATAAATGCCGTCGCCAAACAGGAAGCCGCGGTCGAGCACCGACACCTTCGCCAGGTTCAGCGGGGTGTAGTCACCGTTCAGGTAGCACAGCGTGTCAGGAAGGTTTTGCATGGCAGGTTCTCCGTTATCGCGGTGCGGGCTCGACGAGCAAGCGTCAACAGGTTACTTGATCCACAGCCTAAGGGAATCCCAGGCGCGGCTGAACACGCCGGCGATCTCGACCGGCTCCAGCACCACCAGCGGCACGTCGACCACAGGCGTGCCGGCGGCCGTTTTGACCTTGATCGTGCCCACGCGCTGCCCCTTGGCGAGCGGCGCGATCAGCGGGTCGGTGCGCTCGACCTGGGTCTGCAGCTTGCCGCCCTCGCCCTTGGGCATGGTGACGAACACACCGCCCTGGGCGCCGAGCGCCGCCTGAACCGACTTGCCTTTCCACACTGGCACCGTGGTCACCGGCTTGCCCGACTCGAACAGCCGCACCGTCTCGAACGCGGCGTAGCCCCAGTTCAGCAGCTTCTGGCTTTCGTTCGCGCGGGCCTCCATCGAGGTGGTGTTAAGCACCACGCTGAGCAGTCGACGCGGTCCGCCACCCGTTCCACCCGCACCCAGGTTCGGAAACTCGCGCTGCGCACTGGCGATCAGGCAATAGCCGGCCGCCTCGGTATAACCCGTCTTCATGCCGTCGACACTCGGGTCGCGACGCAGCAGCAGGTTGCGGTTGGGTTGGCTGATGCTGTTGTACCTGTAGTCCTTGATCGAGTAGTACGCGTACTCCTTCGGGTAGTCGCGGATGATGTGGCTGGCGATCACCGCGAGGTCGCGTGCGGTGCTCTTGTGGCCGGGCTCTGTCAGGCCGGTGACGTTCTTGAAGCTGGTGTTCTTCAGGCCCCAGCCTTGGGCCTGCCGGTTCATCATCGCGACGAACTGATCCAGCGTGCCACCCACCGCCTCGGCCAAGGCAACCGACGCATCGTTGCCCGACTGGACGATCATGCCCTTGAGCAATTCGTCCACGGTCGGCGTCATCGTCGTGTCGATGAACATCAGCGAGCCGCCGCCCTTGCGCTCGTCCCAGGCGCGGCGCGAGACCGCCAGCGGCTGCGTCAGCGACAACTTCTTGTCGTGCAATGCGGTGAACACCACGTACGCCGTCATCAGCTTGGTCAAGGACGCCGGATCTGAGGGCGCATCGGCATCGCGCTCGGCCAGCGTCTGGTTGCTGGTCAGGTCGAGCAGCAGGTAGCTGCGCGCGGCGATTTCCGGCGGCAACGGGGCCTGGGCCTGGGCGCTGGCAAAGGTACCGGCCAGCCACAACAGGCCGATGGAGAACGAACGCGACAAGACAGAACGCAAGACAGGCATCGGAGATCAATCAGGAAAATAGGGGAGGAAGGGGAACGCCAGCCGACGGCTGCAATTGCTGCGTCACGACGCGTTTGAGCCAACCGAGTTGGCCGTGGAAGAAATGCCCGACACCGGGCAGCACGATGACCGACAGCGACTGCGGCTGCGCCCAGGCGAGCGTGGCTGACAGCGGCACCACCTCGTCGCTTTCACCATGGATGACCACGGTGTCTTCGGGCACCACCGGCAGTTGCTGCTTCTCGGTCGAAGGGCCGACCAGCAGCAGCCGTTGCGGGCGCTCCAATTCAGGCAGGCGCGAAGCCGCCTCGGCCGCCACATAGCCGCCAAATGAAAAACCCGCCAGCAAAAGTGGCTGCGACGGCGTACGGTGCTGGGCCACCACGGCCAGCGCATCGTCGACCTCGCCGCGCCCCTCGTCCCAGCTGCCGGCCGACTGGCCCACACCGCGGTAGTTGAAGCGCACCGTCGTCCAGCCCAGCGCCAGCAAGGCACGGGCGACGGTCTGCACCACCTTGTTGTCCATCGTGCCGCCGAACAGCGGGTGCGGATGGCAGACGACCGCCAACCCGACCGACGCACCTGAAGGTGCGTCGAGTGCGCATTCCAACGTGCCCGCGGGGCCGGGGCATGAGGTCTTCTGGGTGTGTGAATTCATGATGCGAGTAGCGGCGCCCTGCAAGGGCGGTGTGTCACTTGCCCACCGACGGCGGCAACAGCAGGCGCTCGACGATGCGCCCGTGTTTCAAGTGCGAATCGACGATCTCGTCGATGTCGTCGTTGTCGACGAAGGTGTACCAGACGGCGTCCGGGTAGACCACCACCACCGGCCCGCCGGCACAGCGGTCGAGGCAGCCGGCCTTATTCAACCGCACCCGACCCGGACCGGAAAGGTCGGCCTCCTTGACGCGCGACTTGCAACGGTCGAAACCGGCTTGCGCGCCCTGTCGAGCGCAGCAGTCTTCACCCTTGTCGCGCTGGTTCAGGCAGAAGAAGACATGCCGGCTGAAATAGCTCATCCGAAGATTTTACGGAGGCTGCCGCGACGCACGGGTATGGCAGGCGCAACGACTTGTACGGTCAGGTGTCTTCGCGGGCGGCGACCCGCCCGAACAGGTAAGCCATCGCCGCATACGGCCACAACCAGCCCACCCACTGCGCCGCACCGTGGAAGCGGATGAAACGGCCCTGCTCCCAGGCGTGCAGGCTCTGCGCGAAGTAAGCGTCTTCGGGGGCCTGGGCAACCAGCAGGACCAGCGCGGTCAAGGCCATCAAGCCCAGTGCCGCCGCTGCACGCCGCGGCGCCCAGGCCAGCAGCAGCGCCGCCAGCGCGCCGGCCCCGAGACCGACCCCGACTCTGCCGGTGAACCACGCCAGCGAATGGTCAGGTCCGAAATTGAGCGTGGTCGACAGCGTCGTCGCGCCGACCCCGGCCAGTGCGATGCCCAGCACCAGCACCGCCCGCCGCCGGCCGGAGCGACAGACGGCAAAGCCCAGCAGGCAAGGTGCCAGCAGGCCGAGCGCGATGGCGCACAGCTCGCCGAGGGGCGACAAATCGGGTGCAAACCCCTGCGAATCGAGCATGGTGCGCCCCCACTCGGCCAGCGGGGTGTCGGCGAGCACCGACGCCACTGCGATGCGCAAGCGGGACAGCACCTGGCCGACCCCCAGCGGCAGCGAAGTCGGAAACAACAGGCCGACCGGCCACAGCAACAGCAAGGCCAGCCCGCCGGCGCTGCGGTCGACAAACCAGCGATCGCGCAGGCGCTGCCAGCGGTCCAGCAAGCCCAGCGCTTTCAGCAGGCCGCCGAAGGCCGCGCCGCCGGCGGCGCCGATCGTGTTGAGCGCCCAATCGACATTCGACGGGATGCGCGATGGCAGGCCGTTTTGCGTCAGCTCCATCGCCAACGACAGCGCAGAGGCCAGCCACAGCGCATGAAACGCACCGACCACGGCCGACCGGCCGCTGCGCACCTGAGCAGCAAAGATCAGAAAACCCAGCGGCATGTAGCCCAGCAGGTTCGACACCAGGTCGAACGCCGTCCAGTAGCGCGGCCACGGCAACAGCAGAAAGGCGAACGGCGACGCCGCCGGCCAGCGCCATTCAGCAAACGGATACAGGCTGGCGTAGACGATCAGTCCGGCGTACAGCCAAGCCAGCAGCGACGCGGAGCTCCGGTGACGCACCATCGCACTCGGCTCAGCGGGCGATCAAAACGGCTTGACCACCACCAGCACGACGATGGCGATCAGCAGCAGCACCGACACCTCGTTGAAGATGCGGAACCAGCGGTCGCTGCGATGGTTGCTGAACTGCTCGAACTGGCGCAGCAGCGAGCGGCACATGTGGTGGTAGCCGACCGCCAGCAGCACCAGCACGATCTTGAGGTGCAGCCAGCCACCGACGTGCAAGCCCCAGTAGCCCAGCCACAACCACAGGCCCAGCCCGATCGCCGGCACCATCAGCAGGCTGGTGAAGCGATACAGCTTGCGCGCCATCAGCAGCAGGCGCTCGCGTTCGGCATGGCTGTCGGCGGGCACCATGGCCAGGTTGACGAAGATCCGCGGCAGGTAAAAGAGCCCGGCAAACCAACTAGTGACGAAGACGATGTGAAACGCTTTGATCCAGAGCATCGGTGGATTATCGCCATGCGCTGCGTCTATCATCCGCCGACTTCCGGCCCCAACCCCCTACGGCGACGCCTCGTGCACACACCTCCTGCCTACCCCAGCAGCCGCCCGAGGCGCCTGCGCAAAGACGAATTCAGCCGCGCCATGGTGCGCGAACACCGGCTGCATCCGAGCGACCTGATCCTGCCGGTGTTCGTCACTGCAGGACACAACCAGACACAGGATGTGGCCTCGATGCCCGGCGTGCAGCGCGTCACGCTGGACCGCCTGCTGCCGGTCGCCGAGAGCTGCCTGAACCTGGGCATTCCGGTGCTGGCGCTGTTCCCGGTGATCGAGACTGCGCTGAAGACCGAGGACGGCGCCGAAGCGCTGAACCCCGAAGGCCTGGTGCCTACGGTGGTGCGCGAGCTGAAGCGCCGCTTCCCGGAACTCGGCGTGCTGACCGACGTCGCGCTCGACCCGTACACCAGCCACGGCCAGGATGGCCTGCTCGACGCCACCGGCTACATCGTCAACGACACCACCGTCGATGTGCTGCGCCGTCAGGCGCTGGTGCATGCCGAGGCAGGCGTCGACATCGTGGCACCCAGCGACATGATGGACGGCCGCATCGGCGCGATCCGCCAGGCGCTGGAAGCACGCGGCCACGTCCACACCAAGATCATGGCCTACAGCGCCAAGTACGCCAGCGCCTTCTACGGGCCCTTCCGCGACGCGGTGGGCTCGGCCGGCAACCTCGGCAAGAGCAACAAGAAGGTCTACCAGATGGACCCGGGCAACAGCGACGAGGCCTTGCGCGAAGTGGCACTCGACATCGCTGAAGGCGCCGACATGGTGATGGTCAAGCCCGGCATGCCCTACCTCGACATCGTGAGGCGAGTGAAAGAGCAATTCCGCATGCCGACCTTCGTTTATCAGGTCAGCGGCGAGTACGCGATGCTGAAGGCTGCCGCCGCCAACGGCTGGCTCGACCACGACGCGGTGATGATGGAAAGCCTGCTCGCCTTCAAGCGCGCCGGTGCCGATGGCGTGCTGACCTACTTTGCGCTCGATGCGGCACGGCTGATGAAGGCCGGCTGACACCGGCGCTGGAGAGGCGATGCGCGTCTTCCACATCAGCGGCGATCAGTTCAGCGAACTTGAGGGTCTGCCCGACGCTCTGCCGGCGACAGGCTACCTATGGGTAGGCAGCGCGCGCCGGGAATTCGAGGTGCAGGCCGCAACGCTGCAAGCGGCCCTGCAGCGCTGGACCGGCGGGCAGTTGGTCGACCTGCACATCGCCGACCTGCTGAACAACCAGCTGCCCTCGCACTTCGACTACACCTCGTGGTATGACATGCTGGTGTTCCGGCGATTGGCCGCCGGCGAAGGCAGCGCGCCGATGTTCCTCGACGACAGCAAGGGCACGCTGAGCACTGCCCGCGCGGCGCTGGACGCGATCGACACCAGCCCGGTCGGTTTTGCCCTGTTTGATCGCGTGCTGATGACGGTGCACCCGACCGACTGCCAGGTGCGAGAGTTCTTCGCCAACCGCCTGCAACAGCAGGCGCTGCCGTCGGCGGGTGATGCGCGCGGCGCTGAAGGCCGCAGCACGGTGCGCCTGCCGACCAGCCCGGCCGACCTGATGCTGCGCATGGTCAACCACATGGTCGACAGCTACCTCGAATTGCGGCGGCTGCTGACCAAGCAGCTGAGCTACCTGCAGCAAGAGCTGTTCAACCCGCGCAGCCGCTTCGACAACTGGCAGATGCTGCTCGAATCGCGCAACTCGCTGCACCTGCTGGAGGACACCTGCGAGGACCAGCGCAGCGCGATCACCGAATGGATCGATGCGCTCGACGAGTGGCCGGCCGAGGCCGACACCGCCGCGCGCCGTGAACGCGAGCTGCTGCGCCTGCGTTCGCGCGACGTGCTGGAACACATCGAACGCGTGCTCGGCCATGTGCGCCGGCTCGAATCGTCGGCCGAGACTGCGGTGCAGATGCATTTCTCGGCGCAGAGCAACCGCACCAATCACATCATGCGCACGCTGACCGTGCTGACAGCGATCTTCATGCCGCTGAACCTGGTGACCGGTTTCTTCGGCATGAATTTCGAAGGGCTGCCGCTGATCCACAGCCGGACCGGCTTCTGGACCATCTTCCTCAGCATGCTGCTGGTCGGCATCGGCCTGAGCGTATTCTTCTGGCGCAAGCGCTACCTGAGCTCGTCACGCTGAGCCGGAGCACTGGTCGCACCTCGGTGGCGACCCGGCCGAAGATCAGGCCGAATACGGATCGGCAAAGCCCAGCGACTGCATCAGCTCGCTTTCCCGAGACTCCATCTGTTCGGCCTCGTCGTCGCGCTCGTGGTCGTGGCCTTGGGCGTGCAGCGTGCCGTGGATCAGCAGATGCGCATAGTGGGCCTCGAGGGTGCGCGACTGCGCGCGCGCTTCGGCTTCGACCACGTCGGCGCACAGCACCAGGTCGGCATGCACCGTCGGTGCATGGCTGTAGTCGAAGGTCAGCACGTTGGTCGCGTAATCCTTGCCGCGGAAGTCGCGGTTCAACGCGCAGGCTTCGTCAGTGCCGACAATACGCACCGTGATCTCTGCCGGCGCGTCCAGTGCCGCTCGGATCCAGCGCGCAACGCGGTGACGCGGCAGCCGCGCACGGTGCGCGCGAGGGAGATCGTCACGTGCGAATTGCAGCGACAGCGACAGCGCAGGCCGGGGCATCAAGCGGTGTCTGAGCGCGACGCCTCGTAGGCATCGACGATGCGCGCGACCAGCGGGTGGCGCATCACATCGCCGGAAGTGAAGCGGGTCGTGGCGATACCGCGCACTCGCCGCAGCACCCGCTCTGCGTCGATCAGCCCGCTCATCTGGCCGCGTGGCAGGTCGATCTGGCTGACGTCGCCGGTGATCACGCACTTGCTGCCGAAGCCGATGCGCGTCAGGAACATCTTCATCTGCTCGGGCGTGGTGTTCTGCGCCTCGTCGAGGATCACGAAGGCGTTGTTCAGCGTGCGTCCGCGCATGAAGGCCAGCGGCGCGATCTCGATGGTCGCCTTCTCGAAGGCGCGGGTGACCTTGTCGGCGCCCATCAGGTCATACAGCGCGTCATACAGCGGGCGCAGGTAGGGGTCGACTTTCTGCGCCAGATCGCCGGGGAGGAAACCCAGCCGTTCGCCGGCCTCGACCGCCGGACGTGTCAGCACGATGCGCTGCACGCTGCTGCGCTCCAGCGCATCGATCGCGCAGGCCACCGCCAGGAAGGTCTTGCCGGTGCCGGCCGGCCCGATGCCGAAAGTGATGTCGTGCGACTGGATGTTGCTCAGGTACACCTGCTGGTTGGGCGTGCGCCCGGTCAGGTCGGCACGCCGGGTGCGCAGTACGGTGGCCGGCGGGGCGGCAGCGGCCACCGGCTCGGCCGCATCGGAAGGGTCGCCCGACGGGCGCCGGGTCAGCGGGATCGCGCGCCCGGCAGCGTCGGCAGCGGCTTCCACCAGCGACAGCTGGAAGGCGTCGGCTGCCAGCGGCAGCCGGGCTTGGTCGTACAGCGATTGCAGCAGGCCGACGGCCCGTTCGGCCTGCGCCCTGCCGCCTTCGATGCTGAACGATTCATTGCGGCGGGTGATCGTCACATCGAACGCTGACTCGATGTCTCGCAAGTGCCCGTCCAGCGGGCCGCACAGGTGGGCCAGCCGGGTGTTGTCGAGCGGGATGAAGGCGTGTCTGAGGATCAAGGTCGACCGATGTTCGCAGAGGTGGCCGTATTGTGGCGCGAGCTTCGTGAACGAAGGCAGCGATTGCGACCTGATGCGCGCTGCGAGCGGGCACGCCTCCTGCACAATCGCCGCCCATGCGAACCCGCGGCGTGCTGCACCTTCTGGCCCTGTGGCTGTGGCTCGCCCTAGGCTCTGCCCAAGCGTCGGTGCTGACGATCGCGTCGGCGCAGGCCGTGCAGAGTGACGCCGCCCACTTTCCGACCGATGCCCCTGCGGTGGCGACGGTGCTGCCCGACGAGTGGGCGCAGTCGCGTCCGGACCACGACGGCAGTGTCTGGTACCGCGCCCGCTTCGACCGGCCGGCAGGCATCGGCAATGACGACCTGCTGGCGCTGTACATCGAGCGGGTGTGCAGCAACCTCGAAGTGCATCTGAACGGGCACCGGATCTACAGCGGCGGCCGGATGAGCGAACCGATCACCCGCAATTGCTACCGCCCGCGACTGGTGAGCTTGCCGACGGCCCTGCTGAACCCGCAGGCCAATGTGCTGGACATCCAGGTGATGGGTTCGGCGTTGAAGCATGTGTCGGTGCGCGCGCGCGCAGGTGGCCTGTCGGTGCTGCGCATCGGGCCCGAGGCCGAGGTGGCCGCGCTGCACGCCGAGCGCGAGTTCTGGAGCATCACCACGGTGCAGATCGCCAGCATCACGCTGACCGCACTCGGCGGCTTCCTGCTGGCGTTGAGCTGGATCAACCGAAAGGAGCGCTACCTCAAGTATTTCGGTGCGTTGCTGATCGGCTGGGCACTGCTGTCGCTGCGAGTGTGGTGGCCGCACTGGCCGCTTGAAACACGCGGGTTCGAGCTGCTCGTGTGCAGTGCCTTTGCGCCGGCCGTTGGCGTGGCGGTGCAGTTTTTCCTGAGTTATGCCGGCGTGCGCTCTCCACGCATCGCGGGCGGCCTGCTGCTGCAGTGCCTGTTGCTGCCGTTGAGTCTGCTGGTGGCTCATGCCGACGATTTTTTCCTGCTTGCGAACGCATGGTTCGCATTGATGTCGGTCGAGCTGATTGCGTCCATCGTCTGCTACTTGCGTCTGGTCTGGCAACACCGCCGCGTCGATTTCTGGCCGATGGGGCTGACCGCCGGCGGCATGGGCGTCGTGGTGCTGTTGGAGCTGGCGGTGCAGTACGGCTGGCTGCCGATGCACGCGGTGCAGCCGCTGAACTTCGCGCTGCCCTTGCTGCTGCTGGGCATCGGCTCGCGGCTGTTGCAGGTGTTCGGCCGGGCGCTGCAGGCCGCCGAGGTCACTCGTGCACAGCTTGAAAACCGAGTCCGGGACGCCACTGCCGAGATCGAGAGCAACTTTGCGCAGATGTCGGCACTGCGTGTCGAGCAGGTGACCGAAAAGGAGCGCAAGCGCATCGCCGCCGACCTGCACGACGACCTTGGTGCCAAGCTGCTGACCATCGTGCACACCAGCGACAGCGAGCGCATCTCGACACTGGCGCGCGAGGCGCTGGAGGAAATGCGGCTGTCGGTGCGCGGCCTGACCGGCAAGCCGGTACAGCTCGCCGACGCGCTGGCCGACTGGCGTGCCGAGGTGGTGTCGCGCCTGGGCCAGGCCAACATCGAGGCCGACTGGCGCAACCCGCCTGATGAGCTGCAGCAGCAGCTCAGCGCACGGGTGTTCGTGCAGACCACACGCATCCTGCGCGAGGCGGTGAGCAACATCATCAAGCACAGCGGTGCTTCGCATTGCAAGGTGCGCACCTCGGTCGACGCGGTCCATTTCGGCTTGCTGGTGCAGGACAACGGCAACGGCATTCCGATGGAGCTCGATGGCAAGCTCGATCGCGGCCACGGCATGTCGAGCATGAAGCACCGCGCCAAGCAACTGGCCGGACAGTGCCTGGTGGAGTCCGGGCCGGGCTACGGCACCGTGATCAGGCTCACGATTCCGCTGTAAATCAACCCTGAGCCGCCTCGATTTCGATCCGGACTGCGTCGATAACGCCGATAAAGCGAATGACGGAGCCCCTATGAACAACATCTTGCTGCTCGAAGACCTGCCCGAGATCCGCGCCTGGCTGAAGGTACTGATCCTCCAGGTGTTTCCGCAATCGCACATCCAGGAAGCCGCACGCATCCACGACGCGCTCGAACTGGTCACCGCGATCAAGTTCGACCTGGCACTGGTCGACCTCGGCTTGCCCGACGGGTCGGGTGTCAGCGTGGTCAGCGCATTGCGCGAATCGCAGCCGGAATGCCAGTCGGTGGTGGTGACGATCCACGACGACGACGACCACCTGTTCCCCGCGCTGCAGGCCGGCGCCTTCGGCTACCTGCTGAAGGAGCAGGCGCGCGAACTGATCGCCGAGCAGCTCAAGCGCATGAGCGGCGGCGAGCCGCCGCTGTCGCCGTCGATCGCACGGCGCGTCATTGCGCACTTCGCCGCACAGGCCAAGGTGAAGACGCAGCAGCGCGCGCACTCCATGCCGCATGTGCTGCTGACCGACCGCGAAAACGAGGTGCTGCTGCGCGTGGCCAAGGGCTACACGCTGCCGGAGATCGGCGGTCAGCTGAGCCTGTCACGCCACACCATCGCCGATTACGTCAAGCAGATCTACCGCAAGCTCAACGTCAGCTCGCGCGCCGAAGCGGCGCTGGAAGCGCAACGGCTGGGGCTGTTCGACAGCTGAGCACGCTCGCCAGCGTGCAGCCTGCCGACAGCGACCGGATAATCGGTCGATGATCGGACGACTCACCGGCACCCTCGCGGACAAATCGCCGCCGCAGCTGCTCATCGATGTCAACGGCGTCGGCTACGAGGTCGACGTGCCGATGAGCAGCTTCTACAACCTGCCCGCCCTCGGAGAACGCGTCACGCTGCTGACGCATTTCATCGTCCGTGAAGACGCGCAGATCCTGTTCGGCTTCCTGACCCCGGGCGAGCGGCAGACCTTTCGGCTGCTGATCAAGATCACCGGCGTCGGGCCGCGGATGGCGCTGTCGCTGCTGTCCGGCTTGAGCGTGTCCGACCTGGCACAAGCGGTCGCGCGGCAGGAAACCGGCCGACTGGTCAAGGTGCCGGGCATCGGCAAGAAAACCGCCGAGCGGCTGCTGCTCGAACTCAAGGGCAAGCTCGCCGACGCGATCAGTGCACCGGCCACCGTCGCCAGCGACGCGCAGGCCGACATCCTGCAAGCGCTGATCGCACTCGGCTACAGCGACCGCGAAGCGGCTGCGGCGCTGAAGCACCTGCCGCCCGATGCCAGCGTCAGCGACGGCATCAAGCTCGCGCTGAAGTCGCTGGCCTGAACCAGGTCAGTGGGCGTGTGCCCCGGCAGCGTCGGCCGGGCCGGGTTCTTCGACGTGGACGGTGACGACCACCTCGCCGGCCTTCTCGAATTTCAGCGTCATCGGAAAGCGGTCACCCGCCTTCAGCGGCGCCTTCAGCCCGAACAGCATCAGGTGCTGAGCGCCCGGCTGCAGCGCGACGGCCGCACCGGTCGGCAGCGCGATGGCCTCGACCTGGCGCATCCGCATCACATCGCCCTCCATCGCCATCGAGTGCATTTCCACCGACGCGGCCACTGCTGAGCTCACCGACAGCAAGCGATCTGGCGCCCCCTTGTTGGTCAGCGCCAGGTAACCCGCACCGACCTGCTGCCCCACACGCGTCGGCCGTGCATAGGGATGCTCGATGTCGATGTCACCCAGCTTGAAGCTGTGGGCGGTGGCAGCGAAGGCCAGACAGGCCAGCGCCGTGCCGGCGAGGAATCGCAGAACGTGTCGGGAAGGCATGCCCGGATTGTCGGGCCGCGCGATGCACCACCGCGCCTCGTGGACATATCGCGTGCGCAGCGCCATCGGCATGACGTGTCCTCGACAAGCCGTGTCGATAATGCAGCATGAGCATCCAGACCGACGATTTCGAGCCGCGTCGCGTGGTCAGCGCGGCCAGCGCGTCGCCGAACGAAGACGCGGTCGAGCGCGCACTGCGGCCCAAGGGCCTGGCCGAATACGTCGGCCAGATGAAAGCGCGCGAGCAGCTGGCCATCTTCATCGGCGCAGCGAAGATGCGCAGCGAGGCGATGGACCACGTGCTGCTGTTCGGCCCACCAGGCCTGGGCAAGACGACGCTCTCCCACATCATCGCCAACGAACTCGGCGTGAACCTGCGTCAGACGTCGGGCCCGGTGCTGGAAAAGCCGAAAGACCTGGCCGCGATCCTGACCAACCTCGAACGCAACGATGTGCTGTTCATCGACGAGATCCACCGGCTGAGCCCGGTCGTCGAGGAAATCCTCTACCCCGCGCTGGAGGACTACCAGATCGACATCATGATCGGTGAGGGCCCCGCGGCACGATCCATCAAGCTCGACCTGCAGCCCTTCACGCTGGTCGGCGCGACCACCCGCGCCGGCATGCTGACCAATCCGCTGCGTGACCGCTTCGGCATCGTGGCGCGGCTGGAGTTCTATACGCCGGACGAGCTCGCGCGCATCGTCAATCGCTCGGCCGGCCTGCTGAACGTGCCCACCGATGCCGAAGGCGCCTACGAGATCGCGCGCCGCTCGCGCGGCACGCCGCGCATCGCGAACCGGCTGCTGCGCCGGGTGCGCGACTATGCCGATGTGAAGGGTGACGGCCGCATCACGAAGGCGCTGGCCGATCTGGCCTTGAAGATGCTCGACGACGACCCGCATGGCCTCGACGTGATGGACCGCAAGCTACTTGAAGCGGTGATCCACCGCTTCGACGGCGGCCCGGTCGGCCTCGACAACGTGGCCGCAGCGATCGGCGAAGAACGCGACACGATCGAAGACGTGATCGAGCCTTACCTGATTCAGCAGGGCTACCTGCAGCGCACGCCGCGCGGGCGCATCGCGACATTGGCAGCGTTCAAGCACCTGGGCGTCACACCGCCGAAGAACAGCGCCGCGGCCGACCTGTTCGGCGAGTGAAGCTCGGCGGTTCGATCAGGCGCGCGACACGCCGGCCGCATCCCCCGACTCGTCGAGCGCCACGACGTCGAGGTGGCGCGTGTCGCTCCAGCCGATCAGCGTCAGGTCGACACCGGTGTGCAGCAGCCGGTTGATGCTGGCATTGCCCAGCGGCCAGGAGCGCTTGGTCTGCAGACCCTGTCGGGTGGCCGCGCGGTACAGGCAGTCCAGCACACCGCCGTGGGCGACCAGCGCGATGGTCTGGCCGGCATGGGCATCGGCCAGCGTCTGCACCGCGTCGATGCAGCGGGCGTAGACCTCGCGCAGCGACTCGCCACCATGCGGCGCAAAGTCAGGTTCGCGCTGCGTCCAGCGGCGGGCCTCGGCCGGCCAGCGCGCCTCGATCTCGGAAAAAGTGTGCGCTTCAAAGACACCGAAGGCACGCTCGCGCAGGCGGGTGTCGGTGACGACGGGGAGCGCGAGCGCGTCACCCAGCGCCTGGGCGGTCTGCAGCGCACGCAGCAAGTCGCTGGAATAGACCGCAGAGATGCCCTCCTCGACCAGTGCGCCCGCGGTGCGCTGCGCCTGCCAGCGGCCGGTCGCGTTGAGCGGGATGTCGAGGTGCCCCTGGAGGCGGGTGTCGACGTTCCAGGCGGTTTCGCCGTGACGGATCGCGACGATGCGGGTCACCGGCGGCATCGCTTCAGACACGCCAGACGATGACCGCGCCTTCGGCCTGGCAGCGCTTGAGCATCTCGACCAGCGGCCAGGCGCGTTGCCGCAGGCCGATGCGGTCGGCCGACGCGGTCTTGCGGTCTGCGGCGGCATCGCCCGGCTGACCCGACGCCTCCTCGGCCACCACCGCCTGCTCGATCGCGGCAATCGCAGCGGGCATGTCGGCCACCTCGAAGATGCCCTGGGCAGCGGGCGCCTTGCCGACAATGCGCAGGATCTGGTCGCCCTGCGGCGAGAGCATGATCACGTCGCCCGTCGCCTTGGATTTGAATTTGTAGATCATCGTGCCCCCGGCCCGCGCTGGAATCAGCGGTGAGCGGCCCATTGTGCGTGGGCTCAGGCCGGCGGGGTCGCGTCGGGGGCCAGCGGTAGCGGGGCGGCGGCGGACCGGCGCTGATCGTGCATCGTCTCGAACGACACCACGTCGATGGCCGGTGAGGTCAGGAAGCCTTGGTACTGCTCGCAACCGACCTGCAGCATGAACTGCCGCTGGGCTTCGGTTTCGACGCCTTCGGCGATCAACTCCAGCCGCAGCGCACGCGCCATGTTGGCGATCGCACGCACGATGCCGGCATCGCTTTCATCGTCGGGCAGCCCCTGGATGAAGCTGCGATCGATCTTCAGCCGCCCGATCGGGAAGCGCTTCAGGTAGGCCAGGCTCGAATAGCCAGTGCCGAAGTCGTCGATCGCCAGCTTCACACCCAGCTCCGA